>JADLHC010000302.1 GCA_020849035.1 Planctomycetia bacterium | reverse complement strand
TCTTCCTCCGACCGGAGCCTGCTACGCGGCGCACCGGCGCTTTCCGCGGCGGGACTTTCACCCGCTAGCTTGGCACAGCGGCGGATCGTGTCGTTTCCGACTCGATCGGTTTCGGGACGCACCATCGCTCCGGATCCTACCGCAATCGCGGCCCGGCCTAGAACCACGAGAGCAGCACGGCCGACCACGCCCACGCCGCGGCCGCCGCGTGCCACCAGACCGCGCACAACCCGAGCGCGAGCGGGCGCGGGTGCGGAAGTGCGCACGCGAGGGCGACGGCCCCCGCGGCCACGTGCGCGGCGTGCACGGCCGCGAACACCGCGAAGAAAGCCGCGTGCGGGTGCGTCTGCGGCGACACCCCCGCCGCCGCCAGCTCCCGCCACGCCCCCGCCTGCCCCGCCAGGAACACGACCGCCAGCCCCAGCGAAGCCCCGATCCACCGGCGCCGCGACCCCGCGCCGCGCCGCTTCCCCCACTCCAGCGCCGCCCCCGCCGCCGCCAGCACGCCGGCGTTCACCCACACGGCCGGCGACAGGCGCACGCGCTCCCAGTCCGCTCCATGCCGGCGCACGAGGTATGCCGCCGTCAGGCTCGCGAACAGCATCGCCATCCCAGCGACCAGGAGGTACGCGAGCGTCTGAAGCGACGCGCGGCGCCGCTCCGCCTGCTCCAGCCGCTTCACCGCCGCCGTCATCGCCCGCCCTCCGCGTTCTGCATGCGGAACCCCGTGCCGTCCGGCCCCTCCGCGTACCCGTACGGCTCCCCGACCACCTCCGGCAGCTCCCCCTCCCAGTTCCCCCGCCCCGGCGGCGACGCCGTCGTCCACTCCAGCGTCGTCGCTTCCCACGGATTCCCCCCCGCCTTCGGCCCCGCGAAGGCGCTCCAGGCGAAGTTGACGAGGAAGACGAGCTGGGCGGCGCCGGCGACGTAGGCGAGGAGGGTGACGGCGGGGTGGAGGGAGGCGGGGCCCTGGAAGACGTCCTGGGTGTGCTCGTAGTAGCGGCGGGTGAGGCCGCCGAGGCCCTGGAAGTGGTGGAGGACGAAGACGGCGAATGCGCCTGAGACGGTGGGCCAGAAATGGATGCGGCCGAGCGTTTCGTTCATGGTGCGGCCGAACATTTTGGGGAACCAGTAGTAGACGCCGGCGAAGGTGCCCATGAGGGTGACGACGCCGATCATGAGGTGGAAGTGCCCGACGACGAAGTAGGTGTCGTGGAGGTGGAGGTTTGCCGCGGAGGTGGCGAGGAAGAGCCCGCCGACGCCGCCGGCGCCGACGGCGGAGATGAGGGCGAGGGCGAACATCATGGGGGTGGAGAAGCGGATGCGGCTGCGCCAGAGGGAGGCGAGGAGGTTGACGCCGAGCAGGGCGAACGGCGCGGTGATGAGGAGGGTGGTGACGGAGAAGGCGGTTCCGAGGAAGGGGTTCATGCCGGAGACGAACATGTGGTGGCCCCAGACGAGCATGCCGAGGAGGGCGATGGCGAGGAGGGCCCACACGGTGGTGCGGTACCCGTGGACGGGGCGGCGCCCGAAGGCGGCGAGGACGTCGAAGGCGATGCCGACCGCTGGGAGGACGAGGACGTAGACCTCGGGGTGACCAAGGAACCAGAAGAGGTGCTGGAAGAGGAGCGGCGCGCCGCCGGCGTTGGGCATCGGCCGGCCGCTGACGAGGAGTCCGGAGGGCAGGAAGAAGGACGTGCCGGCGTGGCGGTCGAGCAGGAGGAGGATCGCCGCGGCGGTGAGGGCCGGGAAGCTGAACAGGCCGAGCACGGCGGAGACGAGCCAGGTCCAGGTCGCCAGCGGCAGCCGCATGAGGGTGAGCCCGCGCGTTCGCCCGTTGAGGACGGTGGCGACGACGTTGAGGGCGCCCATCGTGAACGAGACGATGAACAGCGCCATGCCGAGGATCCACAGTGTTGTGCCCCAGAGCGCGCCCGCGCCGGAGTTGCGGAGCGCGCTCAGCGGCGGATAGGCGGTCCATCCCCCGGCGGAGGCGCCGCCCTCGACGAAGAACGACGCGACCATCACCGCGGCGCCCGCGACGTTCGTCCAGAAGCCGACCGGCCCCAGCACGGGAAACGCCATGCCGCGCGCGCCGACCTGCAGCGGCACGACGAGGCTTCCCAGCCCGCTCCAGAGCGCCGCCGACACGACGAAGAAGATCATGATCGTGCCGTGCATCGTCACCGCCATCACGTACTGCTCCGGCGTCATGATCTGCGCCCCCGGCCATGCCAGCTGCGCGCGGAACCAGAACGACAGCCCGACACCGACCACGCTCATCGCCATCGCCAGCACGAGGTACTGCACGCCGATCGCCTTGTGGTCGGAGCAGAACACGAAGCGGCGGAGAAACCCGCGGGGCCCGGCGTCGGCGCTCACGCGACTGCTCCTAATCGCCGAACCGGGGAGCCGTCTCGAGCCACTTCGCGTAATCCTCCGGCGACAGGACGATCACCTTCGCCTTCATGCGGTAGTGCCCGGAACTGCAGAGTTCGGCGCAGGCGACTTCGAGCGGCGCGCCGGGCGGCGTGGGGGCGGACGGGACCAGCCGCAGGTGCGTCACCATGCCGGGCACGGCGTCCTGTTTGAGGCGGAAGGCGGGGACGTTGAAGCCGTGCAGGACGTCCCACGACCGGATGCTGAACCAGACCCCGCGTCCCGCCGGCAGCACGATCACGCCGCGGGAGACGATGTCGTCCTTTCCCGCGCGGTCCCGCGGATCGAGCGCGAGCGGATTGATGGCGCCGTCGAACTCCTCGATGTCGCGCCTCCCCCACTGCCCGTCCCCGCCGGGATAGCGGGCGAGCCACTCGTACTGCATCCCGGTGATCTCCACCTCGAGGTCCCCCGGCTGCCGCGTGTGCACGTCCTTCCACACCGGCGCCCCCAGCACCATCGTGCCGACCTCCGTCACCGCGACCATGACCGCCACCGGGATCACCGAGAGCAGCAGTTCCGCGCGCCTTCCCGCCGGCCGGTACGCGGGGCCGCCTTCGCGGCGCGACGCCAGGACGAATCGCGCGAGGACGAAATGCCCGCCGACGAGGATCAGCCCTGCGGCCGCCGCGATGTACGAGATCACGCGGTCCACGCCGCGCGCCTGCTCGCTCGCCTGCGGCGGAAGCCAGCCGCGCCAGAACCACAGCGCCACGACCGCCACGGCGATCGCCGCGAGGAACAGCGCCAGCACCAGGCCGCCCGCCGCCCCCCTCTCGCCCCGGCGCATGCGCCCTCCCGGCGTCTACTCGGCCTTGTACGCGGGGAACTCGACCGACTTCGTCTCCTTCTCCTTCACCTCCACCTCGACCCGCTGCACCCTGAACTTCTCGTGCCAGACCTCGAGCGTGTACTTCCCCGGCGGGATGCCCCTGATCTCGAACGCGCCGTCCTCGCCGGTCACGGCAAAGAACGGATGGTTGAACACGCCCACCCACGCGCTCATCCAGTTGTGGATGTCGCACTTGAAGGGCACGATCTCCGCGCTCCGGAAAGCGTGGGTGATCTGGTCCCCCGCCTTCGTGAGCATGATGTTGAATTCGTCGTTCTTCTTCGGGATCGCATGCACGTTGTGGCCGGTCGCGTCGCTGCTCTTGATCAGCAGCGCCTGCCCCGCCACCATCCCGAGGACGTGGGGATCGTACCGGCAGCCTTTCTGGTCAAGCTCGGGGTTCCCGGCGATCGCCTCATACCGCCCCTGCAGCCCGTCCTTGATGTAGACGAGACAGTTCGCGACCTTCCCGTCCTTCACCAGGTAGTACTCCGACTTCATCCCCTCGCCGTGCTGCTTGCGGCAGAAGTCGTCGCCGTCGATCTGAAGCGCCTTGTCCTGCGGCGGCGTCCCCTCGAACCGGATCACGCCCTTCACGATCGCCCCGTTCTCGAGGTCGGCCTTCTTCGCCGGTCCCGCCGGCGCGGGCTCGGAGTCCTTCCCGGTCCCGCCCGTCGGCCCCCCGCCCTTCTTGCTGTCCCCGCAACCGGCGCAGAGGATGGAAACGACGGCCAGGACGGCGGGCGTGGCGAAACGAAGCATGCGTACGGTCCTCCTCGAGAGGGAACACCTGGAAACGACGGCGCCCCGGGGGGCGCGGCAGGGCCGCGAGATTACCACGGGGCGCGGGGATCGGGGAGGGCGCGGCCTACTCGGCCTTGTACGTGAAGTCCGCCGTCTTCGTCTCCTTCTCGCCGATCTTCACCGTCTGGTCCCTCAGCCCGAACCGCTCGTGCCACGCCGCGACCAGGTACTCGCCGGGCGGAAGCCCCTTCAGCTCGAACGTCCCGTCCTCTCCGGTCACTGCGTAGAACGGGTGGTTCACGACGCCGGCCCAGGCGGCCATCCACCCGTGCGCGTCGCACTTGATCCGCACCATCACCTCCGCCGTCGTGAACTTCTTCGTGAGCTCGTCGCCCTTCTTCGTCTGCGCGAAATTGAACTCGTCGTTCAGTTTCGGGATCGCGTGCACGTTGTGCATCGTTTCGTCCTCGTTGCGGATGAGGAGCGGCTGGCCGGACTGGATGCCGAAGACGCGGGGTTCGAAGCGGCAGTCGCGCTGCGTGAGGACTTTCGGGTCTTTGGGAGCGGGGTACTTGGCCGTGAGGCCTTTCTTCACCCAGACGAAGACGTTCGCCAGGGCGCCGTCCTTGACCTTCACGTCCTCGTAGACGATGCCGTTCTTGTGGAGCTGGACGCAGAAGGGATCGCCCTCGACGACGCGGGTCTCGCAGGCGGGGGGCGTTCCTTCGAAGGAGACCTTGCCGCGGATGACGGCGCCTTCGGGGCTTCCGTCGCAGAGGGCGTCGCCGCCGGGGGTTCCGGGGGCCGGGGCGGGGCCGCCGAGGGACGGGGGCTGGCCGCATCCGGCGATAACGGCGACGAGGGCGAGCAGGGTTATCCGGCGCATGGAGACCTCCATGATAGCCAAGGGGAGCGGCGAGGGGGGGGCGCAAAACGGGGGCCGCCAGGCCGTTGGGCGGCGTGAGCTCACGCGCATACGGGTGAACGCGCAAGGTCGCGCAGGTCCCGTGGAGATTCCCGCAGATCCCGTCAGTCGGCGGCGGCGCCCCAGAGGGACTCACGCTGGCCCTTGTTTTGCTTAGTCCCGGTGGTCGTCGGACACGACTGTGACAATCGAATAAGAAAAGCAGCGGCTGCGGTGTGTAGACCACGGCCGCACAAGGAGTCGGCGTCTGTGGCGGGCGCCGGCTCCGCTTTTTTTTGTACCACGCGGATCCCGGGACGTTGCCATCTCCCCGCGGCGGGAATCCCCCGCGGCCCGGCCGCAGCCCGACGTTCAACGGCGTCTGCCGTGGCGAGTATTTTCACCAATTCTCGGAAATCCCCGCTTCGGCCCCCGGTGCAAGCGCAGGTTCCCTTTCGCAGTGGGCCCGCCGCTTGCTCTCGCCAATGTCCCCGCCAGGGGGACAAGATAAGTGAGCAGCGACATCCTTCACGAGATCGTCGAAGACCTGAACGCAGGCCGCGGCTTCCAGGACATCCTGGACTCCATCTACGCCCGCCTCCGCGGCCACATTCCGTGCAACCGCGTCGCGGTCTCGGTCTACGACCCCGGCCGCGATCTCCTCACGATCCACGCCTGCCGCAGCGACGGACCGGTCCTCCTGCACGAGGGATACGGCGCCCGCCTCCGCGGGTCGAGCCTGGAGCCCCTGCTCCGCACAGGCGAACCCCGCATCCTCGACGATCTCGAAGCCTACCTCCGGGAGCACCCCACTTCCGAAGCGACCCGCCTCATCGTCCGCGAAGGCATGCTCTCCTCGCTCTCCCTCCCCCTCATCGCCCGCGGAAATCCCTTCGGCGTCTTCTTCATCTCCTCCCGCCAGCGCAACGCCTACACGACCGGGCACGCGACCACGATGCGGTCTGTCGCCGGCCACCTCTCCGTCGCCCTGGAACGCTCCCTGCTCGTCGAGGAACTCCGCAAGAGCAAGGAATCGCTGGAGAACATCCTCGAGAACTCCTCCGACGCGATCATCACCGTCGACCAGGCGGACCTCATCCGCAGCTGGAACCGGGGTGCCGAACGCATTTTCGGCTGGCCCGCTTCCGAGATCATCGGCCAGTCGATCAACGTCCTCATCCCCGAGGAACTGCGCGACGCCGGCGAGCTCCGCCGCATCCGCGCCGAGGTCGAGCGCGAGGGATACCTCGAGGGGTACGAAACCGTCCGCATCTCGCGCGACGGCCGCCGCCTCGCCATGAACATCAGCAGCACGGCCATCCGCGACAAGTCCGGGAGGATCGTCGGCCGCAGCGCGATCCTGCGCGACATGACGAAGGTGAAGCGCCTCCAGGCGGACCTCGTGCGCTCGCAGAGCCTGGCGGCCGTGGGCGAGCTCGCTGCGACGGTCGCCCACGAGATCAAGAACCCGCTCGCCGGGATCAGCGGCGCGATCCAGGTGATCGCCGACGCCATCCCCGAGGGCGATCATCGCCGCGAGATCGTCACCGAGATCCTGGCCCAGGTGCGCCGCCTCGACGAGACCGTGCGCGACCTCCTCGTGTTCGCGCGCCCCTGGACCCCGGAGCCCCAGCCCATCGACCTCGTGGAACTGCTCGGGAGAGTCACGCGCATCCTCAAACAGCAGGAGCGCATGGCCGCAGTCGCCCTGAAAGTCGAGTCGCCCGACAGCCTCGCCCTCTCCGCCGACCCGAGGCTCCTCCAGGAAGTCTTCTTCAACATCCTGCAGAACGCCGTCGACGCCATGCCGCGCGGCGGACAGATCACCGTCGCCGTCCGCGAGCTGCCGGGCTCCGCCACCGTCGGCGTTTCGGACACCGGAACCGGCATCGCTCCCGAGCACCTCCCTCGGCTCTTCTCACCATTCTTCACCACCAAGACCCGCGGAACAGGGCTGGGCCTCGCCATCTCCAAGCGAATGGTCGAGGCGCACGGGGGGCGCGTCGACATCGACAGCGAGCTCGGGAAGGGCACCGTGGTCACCATCACCCTCCCCCGGGAGATCCCGCAGCCGGTGCCTGCGATCCTGGCGCCCAGTACCCGGAGGTAGGAGGGCGCGGCTTCGGCCGGGTCCGCCGGCGCGGGTCCGGTCAGGCTCCGACGCGGCGCTCCAGGGCCGCGCGGCGCGCACCACGGGCCTCGGCAGCCTCCAGTCCTCCGTCGCGCGGCGGTCGGACCTGCGCCGCGCGCCGCAGGGAGGACTCCGCTCAGGTCCTCAGGCCGGCCGCGCCCCCGCCCTTTCGGGGCGCAGGACAGAACCGTCCAGGTCCACCGCAGGCTTGAGCGTCAGCCCCAGGCGCTTGACCAGAAGTTCCGACAGGCCTTCGGCATCCGTGAGCGCGAACACCGGGAGATTGGCGCTTGTCCCCGGGGTTCTGGCGACGCCCGCGATCAGGTTCGGGTCGTCGGAAGGCAGGGCTGGAAGTTCGGTTGCCCCGAAGACGCGGACGCGGGGCAGGGAGACCTCGCGGAAGCCCTCGACGATGGCGACGTCGACGTCGGGGAAGGCCTCGCTGGCAATACGCACCGGGTCGACACCGGCGTCGCGGCGGCGGACGGCCCACTCGCCCGGACCGACGACGGCCACGGCCGCTGCGCCTCCCTCCCAGAAGCGGGAGGAGTCCTTTCCGTCGCGGTCGATCTGGTAGCCCTTGGAACAGTGCTTGACGACGCCGACGCGCAGGCCCCGGGAAGTCCAGATCCGGACGAGGCGCTCGATCATCCAGGTCTTGCCGGAGTCCGAGGGTCCGCAGAACGCGACGAGTTTCATGAGGGCTCCTCCGAGGAATGGTGGGGAGGATGCGAATACGGTGCCGCGCGGTTTGAGACCTGGCCGGTCCCATTCGCTGGCCAGCCGCGGATAATCCCGCAATCCACCGAGGGTTTGCCCGCGCCCCGCCCCTTTCGCCCCCGCGGGCGCACGCTTTGCGACCTTCGCCCCCCGGCTGCCGACTCTTCGGCACCCCTCTGCCTGTGTCCGGACGCCGCCATTCCAGGAGAACACCCATGCCGAAGAAACGCGTCCTCTTCCAGCCCGAAGCCCACGAAAAACTCCTCCGCGGCGCAGGCAAGCTCGCCGACGCCGTGCGGCTCACGCTGGGACCGAAGTCGAAGTGCGTCCTGATCGCGAAGTCGTGGGGGACGCCGCTGGTCTGCAACGACGGAGTGACGATTGCGAAGGAGTTCGAGCTCGAGGATGCGGAAGAGGCCCTGGGCGCGCAGGTGCTCCGGCAGGCGGCGGAGAAGACGGGAGACGTGGTGGGAGACGGGACGAGCACGTCGACGGTGCTGGCGTGGCGCATTCTCGCGGAAGGACTGCGGAACGTCGCGGCGGGGGCGAGCGCGGTGGACCTGAAGCGTGGGCTGGACCGCGGGATGACAGCGGCGGTGAAAGGGATCAGGGATCTGTCGCGCCCTGTGAAAAGCCGGAAGGAGAAGGAGCAGGTGGCGACGGTCTCCGCCCACAACGACGAGTCGATCGGGAAAGTGGTGGCGGAGGCGATCGAGCGCGTGGGAAGCGAGGGGGTCGTGACGGTGGAGGAGGCGAAGACGACCGAGACGCAGCTCGATGTCGTGGAGGGGATGCAGTTCGACCGGGGCTGGATCTCGCCCTATTTCGTGACGGACCGGGAGAGGATGGAGGCCGTGCTGGAGGATCCGATGATCCTCGTCACGGACCGGAAGATCGGGAACGCGGCGGACCTCGTTCCGATTCTCGAGGCGGTCGCGCACCAGTCCCGCCCGCTCCTCATCGTCGCCGAGGACGTGGATGGCGACGCGCTGGCGACGCTTCTCGTGAACAAGCTCCGCGGGGTGCTTCAGGTTGCGGCCGTGAAGGCGCCGGGTTACGGGGACCGGCGGAAGGAAATGCTGGAGGACCTGGCGATCCTGACGGCGGGGCGCGTCGTTTCGGAGGACCTTGGCGTCAAGCTGGACCAGGCGAAGCCGGAGATGCTGGGGCGGGCGCAGAGGGTCGTCGTGGCGCAGGAGGCGACGACGGTCGTGGGCGGGGCAGGGGCGAAGGCGGACATCCAGGGACGGATCGGGCAGCTCCGGCGGCAGATCGAGGCGGCGACCGGCGACTACGACAGGGAGAAGCTGCGCGAGCGGCTCGCGAAGCTCTCGGGCGGCGTGGCGGTGATCCGGGTCGGCGCGCCGAGCGAGGCGGAGCTGAAGAACCGCACGGAGGCGTTCGACGACGCGGTCTCCTCGACACGGGCCGCCGTCGCGGAGGGGATCGTCCCCGGGGGCGGGCTGGCGCTGCTCCGGGCCGTTCTCGTGCTGGATCCGATCGAGGCCTCCGCCGAGGGCGACGAGCGCACGGGAGTCCGCATCCTGCGCCGCGCCCTGGAGGAGCCGGCGCGGCAGATCGCGGAGAACTCAGGCGCCGACCCGGGCGTCGTCGTGGACCGGATGAAGTCGGGAAAGGGCGCGCACGGATTCGATGCGGCAACCGGGAGGTGGGTCGATCTCCTCGAAGCCGGGATCATCGATCCCACCAAGGTCGTCCGCGTCGCGCTGGAGAACGCCGTCTCCGTCGCCGGGATCCTCTTGCTCACCCAGGCGACCATGACCGAAATCCCGGCGAAGCCCGGGGAGAAGACCGCCCCCGGGATCGAGTGACCTGCCGACCGTCAGGCCCGCGAACGCGACACCAGCAGCGGCACGGGGCATGTGCGGAGCACCCGCTCCGCCACGCTCCCCAGCACCGCCCGCGCGATCCCGGACCGGCCGTGCGACGTGATCGCCACCAGGTCGGCCCGCTTCAGCTCCGCCGCGTCCACGATCTCCTCGGCCGCGTCCCCCGTGCGAACCAGCGCGTCGCAGTCCACTCCCTCCTCCGAGAACAGCGCCTTCGCCTCCTCCACGACCCGCTCCGCGTGCGCGACCGTCTCCCCCATCGCCGGCTTCGGCGGCAGCACGTGCACCAGCGTCACCCTCGCCCCGAACGCCTGCACGAGCTCGGCGACGTGCGGCGCCACCTCCAGCGCCAGCGCGCTCCCGTCGATCGGCACCACGATCCGCCGGACCTTCAGCGGCGCCGCCTTCCCCTCCTCCGCAACCCGCAGCAGGAGCACCGGGACCGGGCTCTCCCGCAGCACGCTCTCCCCGACGCTCCCGAACGCCACCCGGGCCAGCCCCCGCCTGGCGTGCGTCGCCATCGCGATCATCCCGTTGGTCTTCTCCGCCGCCGCCTCCAGGATCGCCGCCGCGGGAGACCCGGGCCGCACCACGCCGCGGCACCGCACGCCTTTCGCCGACAGCCGCTTCGCCGCCGCCTTCACGTACCCCTGCGCCTCCGCCCGCGCATCGTCAGCCGCACGCGGGTCCAGCGCAGCGGCGAGTGGCGGGACGGCGATGTGGAGCAGCACGGTGTCCGTCCCCGGCCGGCCCAGGATCGGCATCAGCCGGTCCAGGATCGACTCCGCCCCCGGGGAAGCGTCCAGCGGGACCAGGACGTGCCTCAGCATGGCTCCACCTCCGATCCGCACCGCCCTCAGATGACGGGGATGTTCCGCCGACCCAGCGGCCGCTTCCCACCCTTCCAGAGAGCCCGCGCCGCCCTCAGCACCAGGACCGGCGTCGGCCCGTGACGGACGACCTTGTCGGTCACGCCGCCGAGCAGCCAGCGCTCGACGCCGCCCGCGCCGCGCGTCGTCATCGCAATCACGCCGCAGCCCTTCTTCAGCGCGTAGTCCACGATCGCCTCCGCCGGGCTGTCGTTCTTCTCAACGGCCTGCACGACGTTCACCCCGCGCGCGACGAGGTCGCTCGCCGCGTCCTTCAGCTGGCCCGCGGCAAGGTCCACCGCCGCGGGCGCCGCGTCCGCAGCCACCACCCTCACGAGGTGCACGCGCGTCCCGCCCTCCGAGATCTGGCGCAGTTCGCGAAGAGCCTGCGCGGACATGGGGGAGCCGTCGAGCGAGACCATCGCGTCGCGGAACATGCGCAGGGCGCCGGCGGCGGCCATCGCCTTGGACCGCTTGGCCGGCGGATGGATCACCAGCACCGGGCGGGCACTCAGGCGGATGACCTTGTCCGCCACGCTTCCCATCACCCATCGCTGGATCCCGCCGCGGCCATGGGTCGTCATGACCACGAGGTCGGCCTTCGTCGCGGCGCGCTTGATCTCCTCCAGGGGGAAGCCGATCCGGACCTCGGCGTCGACGGGGACTTCGGCGGTTCCGTAGGCTTTGACGAGCCGGTCCACCTCGGCCTGCGCGAGCTTGCGGGCGGACGCCTGGATCGAGACCGGGATGTCGGTCACGATGAGCGATTCGGGCATGGCGCGCAGCAGCCGCACGCGCCCCTTCGCACGTCGGGCGATCTCGATCGCGTACGGGATCGCGTACTCCGACAGGTCGCTTCCGTCGACGGGAACGAGGATGTTCCGGTACATGGTGCACCTCCTGGCAATCCGAGGGATCAGGCAAAGGCGCAAAACCAAGGCCGCGCCGACGCAGGCAGATTACCTCATGCGGTAAGCGTCCTGCCCAATTACACTGACTTCAGCGGAAAATGACGCAAGCCCGGGAGCTGGGTCCTCCCTGCGCCTCGTTGTCCCCGGCACGCCTTGTGCGTCAATTCCTCACCCGGATCGGAGGTTCCCCATGCTCGAACGCATCCTCGTTCCCCTCGATGGCTCCGAAGTCGCCGAGGCCGTCCTCGGCCAGGTCTGCAGGCTCCTGCGCGTCAAGGACGCCAGCGTCATCCTCTTCGAGGCCGGCCCCGTCCCCGTGCAGCCGGGTGTCGAATACGCCCCGCTGCTCTCCGATCTCAAGGCGGAGGCCGAGCGCTACGTGGGGGCGCTCGAGCGCCAGCTCCGTAAGGAAGGCGTCAGCGTCCGCGGCCTCGTGCGGGTCGGGGGCGAAGCGACGTCGGTGCTCGACGCGGCGCGCGACGAGAAGGCGACGCTGATCGCGATGGCCACTCACGGGCGGACGGGGCTGTCGCGGTTCGTTTTCGGCAGCGTGGCGGAGAAGGTGGTCCGCGCGAGCGAGATCCCGATCCTGCTGGTGCGGTCCTACAAGGAAGCCGCCGTCGGCGCGGACCGCACTCCAGTCCAGGAGATCCCGTTCCGGCGCATCCTCGTCCCGATCGACGGCAGCGAGAAGTCGCTGGCGGTCCTGCCGCACGTCAAGACTTTCGCCAAAGCCGTCGGGGCCAGCGTGCTGGTGCTCGGCGTCGTGGAACCGACCTCCGAGGGAAAAGCGGGAGAAGGCGAACCTCTCGTGCGCATCGCCGTGAAGGACCTCGCCTCGGAGGGAATCCCGGTGGACCCGGTCATCCGCCTCGGCGACCCCGCCTCCGAGATCCTCGACGCAACCAAGCGGCATGGCGTGGACCTGCTGGCGATGAGCACCCACGGCCGCAGCGGCCCGTCGCGATGGGTGATGGGAAGCGTGACGGAGAAGGTCCTGCGGGGGGCGACGGTGCCGATGCTGGTCGTCCGGGCGAAGTAGGCCCGCCCGCGCCCGACCTCCTGCGCGGGGGCGCTACGGCGCGTTCCCGAGCAGGATGCGGAACACCGTGCCGCTTCGCCCGTCGCTTTCCACCTCGATCGTCCCGCCCAGCGCGTTGACCGCCGAGCGGCAGAACGAAAGCCCCAGGCCCGTGTCGACGCGGAGCCCGGCGGCGCGCAGCTGCTCCCCGCCGTGCTGATGGAAAAGCAGCGGCAGCACCTCCCGCGGGATCCCCGGCCCGTTGTCCGACACCAGGATCTCGGCCTTCCCCGCCCCGGCGGACCCCACGCGGACCACCACGCGCGTGCCCCGCGGCGTGTGACGCAGCGCATTCCGGATCAGGTTGTAGAAAATGCGCTTCAGCAGCGACTGGTCGGACCGGATCGGCAGCTCCCCGGGCGCGTCGACCGTGAGCGTCCGCCCTGCCTGGCCCGCATGCAGCGCGAACGCGGAGACGCTCCGGCGCGCCAGATCCGCCAGGTCCACCGACTCCGCGTTCACGTCCAGGGACCCGACCTCGGCGCGGCTCACTTGCAGCACGTTCATGACCATCTCGCCCAGGTCGTCGCACCGGCGCAGCGCTTCATGCAGCGCATCCATCTCGCTCTCCGTCAGCCCCGACTGTCGAGTCTGGAGCAGCTCGAGGAACGCCCGAATGCCCGCGATCGGGTTCTGGAGGTCGTGGATGATCATGTTCGTCAGGACATTCTTCGCAGCCTGCAGGCGCATCAGCTCCTCGTTGCGGGCGTGGAGCCTGGAGTGCGCGCTGTCGATGTAGGCGTCGATCGCGAGGCTCATGTCGAGCGTGATGATCTTGCCGAGAGCCTGGACGGTCCGGTTCGCCCTGGCATCGCCGGGCGGGAACGCGCCGCGGATGATCTCCGTCGCGATCTGGTAGTAGCGGTGATATGCGCCCATGTAGAGCTCGGGCGGGAGTCCCACTCGCTCGTGGGTCTGGCCAACGCGGACCCGCTCGCTGAAGTAGGCGGCGTCGTAATTCCCGGCGGTCAGCCGGAGAAAGTAGGTGCGTTGAAGGGCCTTGAGCCGTTCGACCTGACCGGGAGCCTCGAGCATTCTGCGCGTGCGTTCGTCGGAGAGCAGGTACTCGTAGAAGCGGTTGATGAGCGCATCGGCGTGCTGCGAGAGCAGGGAGTGGACCTCGCGCAGGAGGCGTTCGTCTTCCTCGGTGAGATGGAGGAAGGCCTTGCGTGCCAGAACGTCTCGGTCCGAGAGTGGGAACATGGCGGGCCGGGATTCTAACCGGGTGCGGGAAATTGCGCAGCCCGCTGTTTCCCGATTTCCACCGCGGGTTCAGTCCGACGCACGCCGCCGCAGATAGACGTACCAGTAGATCGCGGCCACCATCACCCCCCCGCCCAGAACGTTCCCCAGCGTCACCGGCACCAGGTTCGCCGCCAGACCCTCCCAGCAGACCGGCGTCATCGACGACGCGCTCCATCCGCCGGCCGCAAGCACCGACGCTTCGCCCCTGAGCAGAATCCCCAGCGGGATGAAGTACATGTTCGCCACGCTGTGCTCGAAGCCGAGCGCAACGAACGCCGTGATCGGGAACAGGATCGAGAGAATCTTGTCGGTGGTGGTCCGAGCACTGAAGCAGAGCCAGACCGCCAGGCAGACCAGCGCGTTGCACAGCGCCCCGAGCACGAACGCCGTGCCGAAGGGCAGCGTGCACTTCGCCAGCGCGATGCGAAGCGCCGTCACTCCCGGCTGCGAGTCCGCGTCGGTCCAGCGTCGGGAGGCGTAGATCGCGGCCGCCGTGGCCGCGGCCCCGGCGAAGTTCCCCGCGTAGGCCAGCCCCCAGTTCCGGAGCAGCCGCACCGTCGTCACGCGCCGGCTCGCCCAGGCCATCACCAGCAGCACGTTTCCCGTGAACAGCTCCGCCCCGGCGACCACCACGAGGATCAGCCCGAGCGAGAACGAGAGCCCGGTCAGCAGTCTCGACGGGCCGTACCCGAGACGCGTGTCTGTCGCGGCTACGACCGAGAACGCCGCGCCAAGCCCGATGAACGCCCCCGCGAGCACTGCCAGCGCCAGCGTCGGGCCCGCGCCCAGCCCCGCCTTCTTCACTCCCGTCTCTTCCACCCGCGCCGCCATCTCGGCCGGCGAGTAGGCGTCCATCCGCGGAGATTCGTCCATGACGCGACTCACCACCGCGCGAGCCGACGGCGCTAGTGGTGCGCCTCCTCGCCCTTCATCAGCCCGAACTTCTCCATGCGATACCGGATCTGGTCCCGCGTGATCCCCAGCAGGTCCGCCGCGCGCGTCTGGTTCCCCGCCGTCCGGTCCAGCGCCTGCACCACCAGGTCCTTCTCCAGATCCTCCAGCACGATCCCCTTCTGCGGCAGCTTCAGGAGCCGCGCCCCCTCCTCGCCCGCAGGCGCAGGCCCGGGCCGCCCCAGCGCCAGGTCGTCCGCCCCCATCGTCGTTCCCTGGCCCAGGAGAACCGCACGCTCGATCGCGTTCTTCAGCTCCCGCACGTTCCCAGGCCAGTCGTACACGGCCAGCTTGTCGTACGCCTCCTTCGAGAGCTCCCGAACCTCCTTGCGGAACTCCTCCGAGAACCTGCGGAGGAAGTGCTGCACCAGCAGCGGGATGTCCTCCTTCCGGCCCCGGAGAGGCGGCACCACGATCGTGATGATGTTCAGCCGGTAGTAGAGGTCTTCGCGGAAGCGTCCTTCGGAAATCGCCTTTTCGAGGTCCTTGTTGGTCGCGGCGATGACGCGGACGTCCACCTTGATGTCCACGGTCCCGCCGATGCGGCGGAACGACTTCTCCTCCAGGGCGCGCAGCAGCTTGGCCTGGAGGGTCGGCGACATGTCGCCGATCTCGTCGAGGAAGACCGTTCCGCCGTTGGCGAGCTCGAAGAGGCCCTTCTTCTGCATCTTCGCGTCCGTGAAGCTCCCCTTTTCATGCCCGAACAGCTCGCTTTCGAGGAGGGTGTCCTGGAGCGCGGTGCAGGTGATGTTCATGAAGGGCTTATCGCTGCGGCTGGACTCGTAGTGGATGGCCTTGGCGATGACGTCCTTGCCGGTGCCGCTCTCGCCGCGGATGAGGACGGTGGACGCGCCGCTCTGGGAGACGCGGCGGACGAGGTCGATGACGTCGCGCATCGACTTGGACTTGCCGACGAGGTTGTGGACGCCGAACGAGGAGCGGCGTTCGGAGACGTGGGCGCGGACGTCGCGCTTGAGGGAGCTGGTCTCGAGGGCCCGCTTGACGGTGATGGCGAGCTCGTCCATGTTGAACGGCTTGGCGACGTAGTCGAAGGCACCGAGTTTCATGGCTTCGACCGCGGTATCGACGGTGGAGTAGGCGGTAATGACGATGACGGGGATCTCCGGCCCGCCGGCGGTTTCCTTCTGGATGGCGCGGAGGATGCTGAGCCCGTCCGTGTCGGGCAGTTTCATGTCGAGGAGGACGAGGTCGGGGGTTTCGCGATGGAACGCCTCGATGGCGGACTTGCCGTCCTCGGCTTCGTTGACCTGGTGGCCTTCACGGGAGAGCCGTTCGCGGAGGGACCAGCGGATCAGCTTTTCGTCGTCGACGACGAGGATGTTCATGGGCGCACCGTGAAAGGGGGGGGGCGAATCGGTTCTGCAAGGGAAGTGCCGGGTGGACAAGGGGGAAAATTGCGGGTTCCGGCGGGTCCGCAGCGCGAAAATACACAACGCCGCTGGATTTGACGCTATTGCGCGTCAAGGTCCGAAGATTCCTGGCAATTTCCAGCACCCCCGGTCTCAGGTTTGCACGCGAGTTCTCCATGGAAACCCTGGGTTCCTTCCTTCGGGCCCTTTGTCGGGGTCACACCTACGACCTCCGCCGGAATCGCTTCGCCTGGTTCGGGTTCGCCTGGGGCCTGCCCATCCCGATCTTCTCGCTCGCCCTCGACCACCTCCTCCTCGACAACTTCGGACACAGGTCTCCCTTCTCCATCCTCCTCGAGCACCCCTGGCACATCTACTTCCTCGCCCATCCCTTCGCCTTCGCCGTCATCTTCGGCGCGTTCGGCACCCTCTTCGAGGACCTCAAGACTCGCAATCGGGAGCTCTTCGAACGCCTCCAGCACGAGGCCACGACGGACTCCCTCACCGCCGCAAGCACGCGCCGATTCGTCCTCGATGAACTCGATCGCGCCCTCGCCCGCTCCGAGCGATCCACCGATCCCGTTGCCGTGATCCTCATGGACATGGACAACTTCAAAGAGGTAAACGACACCCAGGGCCACCTTGCCGGCGACCGCCTGCTCCGGCAGGTCGCCGACGCGCTCCGCGCGGCGCTTCGACGCGGCGACACCCTCGGGCGGTATGGCGGAGACGAATTCCTGATCGTGGCGCCGGGGTCGCGCGAGGGGGCCGTCTCCGTCGCCGAACGCGCACGCCAGGCCGTGCTCGACCGCACCGGCCACACGATCAGCGCCGGCATCGCCGCCAGCGGCGAAAACGGCCGCTCCGCCTCCGAGCTCATCATGGCCGCGGATGCGGATCTCGCCGTGAAGAAGCGGCAGCACAAGACCCGCAGGTTCGGCCCGCCCACGGCCGGTCCCGGCACGCCCCGGGCCTAGGCGGGCGCCCCGTGCCCCTCCTTGACCTTCCGCAGCCGCAGCTGACCGCAGGCCGCGGCAATGCGGTCCCCCCGGGCGCGGCGAACCGGCGCGGGAATCCCCGCCGCCTCGAGAATGCGCGAAAACTCCGCAACGTCCTTCGGGCGCGGCGGCAGGTACGCCAGCCCCTCCACCGCGTTGTACGGGATCAGGTTCACCTTCAACCCCTTCCCCGACAGCCGCTTCGCCAGCTCCCGGGCGTGCTCCGCCCCCGCGTTCACCCCGCCCAGCATCACGTACTCGCACGTCACCTCGCGGCCCGTCTTCTGCTGGTAGCGGACGCCCTCGGCCAGGAGGTCGGCGACCGGAAGCGCCTTCGCGAATGGCACGACGCGGGCGCGGATCTCGTCGTTGGGGGCGTGGAGAGACAGGGCGAGGTTCGGCGCAAGCGGGTGGGCGGCGAGCTTCATGACGCCGCCCTCGACGCCGACGGTGGAGACGGTGATGCGGTTGAGGCCGATGCCCATGCCCCAGTCGGCGTTGAGGCGCTCGATGGCGGCGAGGACGCGGTCGAGGTTGTAGAAGGGCTCGCCCATGCCCATGAAGACGACGTTGGAGATGGGGTGGTCCATGGCGTCCCAGCGCGAGCGGACGAAACGTCCGACGCGGACAGCCTGCTCGACGATCTCGGCGGCCGTGAGGTTGCGCGCGAGGCCGGCGAGGCCGCTCGCGCAGAAGACGCAGCCGACCGGGCAGCCCGCCTGGGTCGAGACGCACACGGTGCGGCGCTCGGGCGGCGACTTCCCGGGCGGCTCGGGAATGAGCACGCACTCGACCGGCTGCCCGTCGGCGCACGGCACGAGGAGCTTCGCCGTCCCGTCCTTCGACCGGTTCTCCTCCGGCTCCCCCGTCGCCATCACCGGGACAGCGACTTTGAGTTTCTCCCTCAGCGCCGCCCCCAGGTCCGTCATCTCGTCGTACGACGTCGCGCACCGCCGGTAGACGTGTCGCAGGATCTGGTCCGCCCGGAACGCCTTCTCACCCATCGCCACGAGGGCGTCGCGCAGGCTGTCGCGGTCGTGGGAGGTCACGGTGGCGGGGATCATCCGGGGAAGTGTAGCCGCATCTGCCGGAAGCGGGCTCGCGCTACAATGACCCCATGAGACGCGTTCTCCTCTTCGCGTTCGCACTTCTGCCGCTCCCCTGCCTGGCCTACGGAGGATTCCCGCCCGACGCGACCGACGCGGAGCTGCTGGGCGGGCTGGCGTGGCGGTTCGCGCTGGGGATGCTGCTCGTCGCGGGCCCGTGGGTCGCCGGATCGCTCCTCGTGGAGCGCTTCCAGGGCATGGCTCTCATCGCGATCGCGGCCGGCACGGCGCTGCTCGGCTACGCGATTGCCGTCCCCCAGCTCATGGCGATGGGGACGTTCGGTTACGCGCACCTTCTCATGCCGATCCTCGGGATGGGCTTCGCGGCATTCCAGATCTACTTCGTGTGCAAGCTCGCCTGGGTCGTGATCCGGGCGTCAGAGTCCGAAGGGAAGCCTGCGCCCGCCGGATAGCCCTCGCGCACGGCGGAGCTTTCTGCTAAGCCCTTGGGATGCCCCGCTGGTCCCTTCTCATCCCCGCCGCCGGCTCGGGCCGCCGCATGGGCGGCCGGAAGAAGCCGCTTCTGCGGCTCGACGGGCGGCCGCTGATCGCGCACGCGCTGGAGGCGTTCCGCGGGATCGCGGACGTGGTGATCGCGGTGCCGCCGGGGGAGACGGGGCGCTGGAAGAAGCTGCTGGGGATCCGGGCGACGTTCGTGGAGGGCGGCGTGCGGCGGCAGGACTCGGTGGAGCGCGCGCTCGTCGCGGCGGAGGAGCCGACGCACGTGCTCGTTCACGACGCGGCGCGGCCGTTCCCGGGGCGGGAGACGGTGAAGCGGGTGATGGCGGCGACGCTGAAGATCGGCGCGGCGATCCCGGGGCTGGCGGTCGCGGACACGCTGAAGCGCGTGAAGGACGGGCTGGTGACGGACACGGTGTCCCGCGAAGGGCTGTGGCGCGTGCAGACGCCGCAGGGTGCCCGGGCCGACTGGCTCCGCGAAGGGTTCGCCCGCGCCGCCCGCGAGGGGTGGGAGGTCACGGACGAGGCGATGCTGCTCGAAAAGGCGGGGCGTCCCGTCGCCGTCGTCGAGGGCGACCCGCGCAACGTAAAGGTCACGACGCCCGCGGACTGGAAACTCCTGAAAACACGCGCCCGCGGTTAGAGTTCCCCCGACCCGCACTCACTGGAGGCCCGCATGCGCTTCCCGCTCGCCGCACTCGCCGTCCTCGCGACCGTCGTCCCTGCAGCCGCCGAGAGCGCCACGAACATCAAGGCCCCGGCGGCGCAGGGCGTGGAGGTCTACGGGGATCTCTTCATCAGGACCTTCGGCCGCTCCGGCTCGCTCAACGAGGCGCTGGACCGGGAGTTCATCGGCGGGAACCGGTCGGACAGCGACACGGGGAGCTACCTGACGGCGCGGATCGGGCTCCGCGTGCTGCTGGAGAAGCGGGTGTCGGTCGTGCTGGAGGTGGAGAACCGCGAGCTGAACCGGGTGGGCGAGGGGACGCAGGCGGTGGCGAGCCTGTGGGGCGGCGAGGACAACCTGGACTTCGAGGTGAGGTTCGGGCAGGCCTACGTGAACATCCAGGACGTTTTCATCACGGGGTTCAACTTCCGCGCGGGGATCCAGGACTTCAAGGTGGACCCGGCGGGGACGGGGAACCCGTTCTTCATGGACCTGCGGCGGAGCGAGTCGCCGTTCTGGACGTCGGTGCAGGAAGCGCAGGTCGCGCAGGGAAACGCGGCGGCGGGGTACAACGGGCTGTGGTCGAACGACGGGATCTTCAAGGACCGCCAGTACGACGCGGGCGGGTTCAAGGTCGGCTACGCGCTGAACGAGAACGTGGAGGTGAGCGGGTTCTGGTTCACGACGTTCGAGGGCGGGCCCGAGCACGACGACCAGATGCTCTACGGCGCGCGGTTCGACATGAACTTCCTCGACAAGGACAAGCCGTCCACGCTGGTCCTGATCGCGTCGATGTTCACGAACGGCGGGAACCGGCACCGCGTGCTGACGTACGGCGGCGGAACGGGTGTGCGGGTGAAGGACTTCACGTTCCACCTCGAGGCGTACGGCCAGTACGGCGAGTTCGGGGAGTTTGACTCCGGGCCGGACGAGGACGTGATCCGGCAGGTTGGATGGGCGGGGATCCTCGGGGTCTACTACCGCCCGGAGGTGAGCCTGGAGGCGAAGGACGCGAAGTTCCTCACGCCGTTCTTCTCGGCCAGCGTCCGGGCGCTGAGCGGCGACGACGGCCAGAACGCGGTCGCCGACGGCACCGGGACGTCGCCGCGCAGCCGCAAGAACCGCGACTTCATCAGCATGGAGGGAAACAACGAGCTGATGGTCCTCGAGGACGACGTGCTGGGGCTCGACGTCGACTCGAACTACGCGTCGGTCCGCGTGGGCGGCGGCGTGCGCCTGAGCCTCCTGTCGCCGGCGGACCTCGAGATCGGCGCGACCTACGCCTACAACCGCTGCCTGCGCACCGTCGACTTCGACATCGGGGGCGCCGACTCCTGGAAGACGCTGGGGCACGAGGTCGACCTGAAGGTCCGGTGGCACCAGTCCGAGCTCGTCACCTTCGGCACCGGCTTCGGGATCCTCTGGGACGCCGACCACTTCGGCACCCGCCGGAGCAGCGTCGACGACCTCGGCTTCCGCACGGGACGCACCACCCTCTGGATGTGGACGTTCGAGGTCGGGGTGACGTTCTAGCCCGGGCCGCGTGAGAGCCCCCCTCCTCGCCGGAGTCCTCGCCGCCCTCGCCGCGGCCGCGGCCGGCGCGCAGACGCCGGAAGCGAAGAAGGCGGCGGAGGACCGCCTCCGGGTGGACTTCTTCCTCGACGCCGAGCTGGCCGCCGCCTACCGGAGCCGCGCCGTGACCCGCGTCCTCGACCGCGACGACGACCGCGACTCCGAGGCGTTCCTCTCGCCGCGGTTCGCGATCCGCGCGGAGGCGCGCCTCCCGAAGTCCGCGCAGGTCGTGGTCGAGATCGAGAACGCGCGCCTGCGGTCCGACCTCTACGACAGCGGCACCTGGGGCACGGACGCGAACCGCGTCGTCCCGGGGCGCGCCGACGAGTTCCGCGCCCTGCTCGAGCAGGCCTACGTCCGCGTGGACAACCTGTTCTGGGACCAGCTCTCGGTGAAGATCGGCCTGCAGGACTTCGCGCTCTCGCTGCGCGGCCCCGGCGACTCGTTCTTCGCCGACCTGCAGGAGAGCGAGTTCGCCCTCGCGTCGCCGGTCGGGGAATCGGCCGGGTCCGGAAGCCTCTACGCGATGCGGGCGCCCGACGGCACCACGCCCGCCGCCGACGGCCTCTTCCGCGACCGCGCCGACGCCGGCGGCGCGCGCCTGACGTGGAACGTCGGCCGGAAATCGCTCCTCTTCGTCGACGCCTTCTACTTCACCACCCTCGAGGGCGGCGTCCGCCACGCCGACGAGCGCTTCTACGGCCTCAACGCCGACCTCCTCATCCCCCTCACCGAGGAGCGCCCGTCGCTCGTCAACGTGATCCTCGCGGGGATCGAGAACGACCGCACCGGCTCGCAGGTCTGGACCGCCGGGCTCGGCGTGGACTTCACGCCGATGACCCCCGACACGCTCGACATCTACCTCGAGGTCTACGGCCAGTGGGGGCACTACGCCGACACCCCGGACCACGGCGTCCACCACCGCGCCTTCGCCGGCCGCGCCGGCGCGAAAATCCCCCTCCCCCTGCCGCTCAAGCCCGCGATCGAACCGTCCTTCTGGATCCTCTCCGGCGACCGCGGCGGCCCCGACACCCACACCAACCGCGACTTCGTCTCCTACGAGAACATCAACGAGGCCCTCGTCGTCGAGTCCGCCCTCTACGGCCTCGACCTCGACTCCAACTACATCTCCCCCCGCCTCAAGGCCACCGCCACCGCCACCCTCATCGACCCCGACGACCTCCACCTCGAACTCCTCTACGCCTGGTTCCGCTTCTACCGCGAACCCACCCGCGCCGCCGGCCGCGACCCCGGCCGCCACATCGGCCACGAAGTCGACCTCCGCGCCAAGTTCGACTTCAGCGAACACGCGTCGTTCTCGGTCTTCGCCGGGGCACTCCTCGATTCCGAATGGCTCGCAAGCCGCGACGCCTACGACACGGGGACGCGAAGGGCCTTCATCGTCGGCGCGCAGCTGAGCGTCGGGTTCTAGGTCGTGAGCTTATGACTCTGCCGCCGCGTCCAGCGCGGCGACAAATGCAGCAAGCTCCCGTTTCCATCGGCTCCTGGCGGCTGAGCCTGACTTTCCTCGACGCCTGAAATAGAGGCTGGCGGGCAGCCCTTCTCCGACAACGCCGTACGCTTTCTCGATTGGAAGTGTGACCATGTCATCCAGGCCTTCAAAGGCGATGACGGGCACACGGCGATCGTTCCCTCGCCGCAGTCGCCACCTCGCCGTGTAGCGATAGTCGTCGCCGGGCAGTTCCGTGATTCGCCACCCACGGGCTTCGATTGCCGCACGCAGTTCCTGCAGGTGCCAGTTCGCCAATCTGACTTCTCCCTTGTGGAATTCCCTGCGGGCAATCACCTCGGCCACTTAATCTTACGCCATGCGCCACGGCCTCGGCTTCGACATCCACCGCCTCGTTCCCGGCCGGCCGTTCGTCCTGGGCGGCCTCACGTTCGACCATCCGCGCGGGCCGTCGGGGCACTCCGACGGCGACGTGCTGCTCCACGCGCTGGTGGACGCGCTGCTCGGCGCCGCGGCGCTGGGCGACATCGGGGACCATTTCCCGGACACGGACCCGAAGTGGAAAGGGACGGCGGGGGAGGTGTTCGTGAAGGCGGCGCTGAAGCTCGTCGCAGCCAAGGGATGGAGACCGGCGCAGGTGGACGCGACGGTGTTCCTGGAGCTGCCGAAGCTGAAGAAGCGCAAGCCGGAGCTGGCGGCGGAGCTGGCGCGGCTGCTGGGGATTGCGAAGGACTGCGCCTGCGTGAAGGCGAAGACGATGGAGGGGCTGGGGGCGATCGGGGCGGGCGAGGCGATCGCGGCGCAGGTGCTGGTGGTGCTCGAGAAAGCGCCCGCGTCGAAGAAGAAGACGCGCAAGTAGCACTCCGCCGCCCTTCATTTCCGGCCCCATTTCAGCTAACTTCCCGAACCGCCCTTCGCCGCCGCGCGATCAACCTCCGGAGACACCCTTGGCGATCCAGTTCTACAACACGCTGACGAAGCAGAAGGAAGAGTTCACGCCGCAGGAGAAGGGCGTGGTGCGGATGTACAACTGCGGCCCGACGGTGTACTCGTACCCGCACATCGGGAACTTCCGGTCGTTCGTGTTTGCGGACGTGCTGCGGCGCTACCTCGAGTACCGCGGGATGGAAGTGAAGCAGGTGATGAACATCACCGACGTCGGCCACATCACGGCGGACGCCGACGAGGGCGAGGACAAGATGGAGGCGCAGGCGAAGAAGGAGAAGAAGGACCCCTGGCAGATCGCGGCGCACTACGGGGGGATCTTCCTCGACCTTCGCAAGCAACTCGGGTTCGCGGACGCGCTGGCGCACCCGAAAGCGACGGAGCACATCCCGGAGATGATCGCGATCATCGAAAAGCTGGTCGCGAAGGGGCACGCGTACGTCGTGGGGAACAACGTGTACTTCAGCGTCGCGACGTTCCCGAACTACGGGAAGCTGTCGGGGAACATCACCGAGGATCTCGAGGCCGGAGCGCGGATCGAGCCGCACCCGGACAAGAAGGACCCGCGGGACTTCGCGCTGTGGAAGCACGACCCGAAGCACATCATGCAGTGGGATTCGCCGTGGGGTCGCGGGTTTCCGGGGTGGCACATCGAGTGCTCGGCGATGTCCATGAAGTACCTCGGCGAAACGCTCGACATCCACACGGGCGGCGAGGACAACATCTTCCCGCACCACGAGTGCGAGATCGCGCAGAGCGAGGCGGCCAACGGCAAGCCGTTCTGCAGGATGTGGATGCACGCGCGGTTCCTGCTGGTGGACGGCCAGAAGATGTCGAAGTCCGCCGGCAACTTCTACACGGTCGAGGACGTGTTCAGGCACGGCGTCACGGCGCCGGCCCTCCGCTGGGGCCTCGCCACGTCGCACTACCGGCAGCAGATGAACTTCACGTGGGAGTCGATGCAGGTCGCGCAGGGCTCGGTGGACAAGCTGATCGAGTTCCGGAAGCGGCTGTCGGACGCGCACGGGAAGGCGCCGCTGGAGGCGGTGAAGCCGGTGGTGGAGAAGGCGCGGAAGGACTTCGAGAAGGGGATGGACGACGACCTCAACGTCTCCGAGGCGACGGCGGCGCTGTTCACGATGGTGCGGGAGATCAACCGGCTGGACCCGGACCCGGCGGCGGCGGCGTTCGTGCGGGACGCGTTCGACAAGCTGGACACGGTGTTCAACACGGCGAGCGCGCCGCCGGACGTGTTCACGGACGAGGAGCAGAAGCTGCTGGCGGCGCGGGCGGCGGCCCGCTCTTCGAAGAACTGGCCGGAGAGCGACCGGCTGCGGAAGGAGCTGGAGGCGAAGGGCGTGCTGGTGGAGGACACGGCGCGCGGCCAGCGTCCGCGGCGGGCGCGCAAATGAGCGCCGAATTCGTCGCGATGTTCGTGGCGATGCGGGAGCGCGAGGAAGCGCGCGCCGCGGCGAGGAAGTCGGGCGTCGTGCTGCAGTTCCGGCTGCTGGCGCCGGCGTCGTTCGTGGTGCTGGACCTGTCGTCGGACCCGTTCGCGGTGTCCTCGGACGAGCACCCGGAGCCGGGCGTCGAGCTCACGCTCACGGTCGCGGCCGCGCACGAGCTCCTGTCGGGCCGCCTCGCCCCGGCGCAGGCCGCGGCGACCGGCGCGGTCAAGGCGCGCGGCGGGATCCTGCGCCTGCTGGCGCTCCAGGCGTTCCTGGGCGAAGCCAGGTCGGCGTACGCCGCGACGTTCGGCGCCTAGAAGTTGATGCGGCCCGCGACGTACCCCGTCACCTGCGCCCGCCCGTACTCGTCGTCCGCGCTGTCGGCCAGGTTGAAGCCGCAGCTCGCTTCCAGCACGAGCCACTTTGTCACCTGGAATCTCACGCCCGGGGCGACCCAGACCTGGTCGGCGCTGTCGTCGAGGTCCTCGCCGCGGGTGTGGTAGCGGTGGAAGTACCAGCCCTCGAGGCCGATGCGCAGCTCGAGGCTGCTCCCCTCGGGCGCGGTCTCGCCGGGGACCAGCCGGAACCAGTAGCCGGCGTCGGCGCGGATGATCGGCCCGGGGGAGACGTCGTCGCGCGACGTGCTGGCCTGTCCCCAGGCGTCCAGCGCGACGAGGTGCCGCCCGGACGAGTACGAGAACGCGGCGCCGAGCCGGAAGTCGAACGTCCCGCTGCCGAGCTGGAGCTTGCGCGTGTACGCCACGTCGGAATCCTCGAGCGTGTCGTCCCACTCCCCCGTCGGGAACTCGATCCGCCCGAAGACCGCCGCGCGGATCCCGTGCTTCGCCGTGTCCTCGCGGAGAATGTTCACCTTCCCCTGGATCGCCACGTCCCCCAGCCCGCCGATCCGCTCGTGCTCCGATCCCAGGTCGAACTTCCGCCCGATCAGCGGCAGGAACGCCGCGCCCTCGAAGCGCTCGTGGAACGCGAGCCGGAACTCGCCGACCGCCTGCACCTCGTCCACGTGCCGCCACCGGCTCCCGCGGATCGTCAGCCGGGCGAGCGGGGAATCCTCCGGGATCACCCCCGCGTCCTCCGTGACGAGCTGCGCCCGCGCTTCCCCGGCCAGCGCGAAGGCCAGCGCAAGCGCCATCACCGGCAGAACGTGCTTCATCCACCCACCTCCCTCGATCGGGACCGCCGGAATCTAGCAGAGGCGCGCCGCCGCGGGGAGAAGTCCGTCGTCACGCCGGCGCCCCCTCCCCCGCGAACCGCACCACCACACGGTACTTCCCGTCCTCCAGCCTCGACTCCACCGGCTGGCCGCTCTTGTGGAAGATCCCGAGCATGCGCGCGTTCCCGGCCAGCACCGTGCCCGTGAACCCGCGGATCCCGCGGTCGCGGGCGACGCGAATGAGGCGCTGGAAGAGCCAGGTGCCGACGCCCCGCCCCTGGAGGGTCTCGCCGACGGTGAAGGTGATCTCGGCCATCCCCGTCGCGCGGTCCAGCTCGTACCGGCCGAGGGCGACGATGCGCTCCCCCTCCCCGTCCCGCACGATCCCCGCCAACGCCATCTCGGCGTCGTAGTCCAGCGCGCACTGGTCCTGGATCTGCTGCGGCGTGAGCGACTTCAGCGGCGCCCCGTAGCGCTGGTAGATCGTCTCCGGGGAGTGCGAATAGAAGAACTCCCGCAACAGGCGCTCGTCGGCGGGACGCAGCGGGCGGAAGAAGACCTCCGCGTCGCCGAAGCGCTCGCGCGCCTCCAGCTCGACGGGGTACGGGCGGCCCTTCTCGGGCCACGGCACCTGGTCGGCCGCGACGAGGCAGCGCTTGCGCGCGGCGGCGAGGAGCTCGCCGCGGAAGTCGGGGTGCGCGATGCTGATGAGGGACAGCGCCCTCTCGCGGACGGAGCGCCCCTTGAGCTCGGCGATCCCGTACTCGGTGACGACGGTGTGGACGTCGCCGCGGGTCGTCACCACCCCGGCGCCCTCCGCCAGCGTCGGCACGATGCGCGAGAGCGTCCCGCCCTTCGCCGTCGACTCGATCGCGATGATGCTGCGCCCGCCGGCCGAGCGCGCGGCGCCGCGGATGAAGTCCACCTGCCCGCCGATCCCGGAGTAGAACCGCGTCCCGATCGAGTCCGCGCACACCTGTCCCGTCAGGTCCACCTGCAGCGCGGAGTTGACCGACACCATGCGGTCGTTGCGCGCGATCACGAACGGGTCGTTCACGAACTCCGTCGGCAGGAACTCGAAGAACGGGTTGTCGTGCACGTAGTCGTACAGCCGCCGCGACCCCTTGCAGAATGACGTCACGACCTTGCGGGGATGCAGCGTCTTTCGCTTCCCCGTCACGACGCCGTTCTCGATCAGCTCGATGATGCCGTCCGAGAACATCTCCGTGTGGACCCCGATGTCCTGCTTGTCCCCGAGGTTCGCCAGCACGGCGTTGGGGATCTCGCCGATCCCCATCTGGAGCGTGGCGCCGTTCTCGATGAGGCTGGCGCAGAAGCGCCCGATCTGGAGGCCGGTCGGACCGGGTTTCTCCGGGGCGGACTCGAGAATCGGCGTGTCGTTCCGCACGAACATGTCGACGTCCGAGACGTGCACGAACGAGGCTCCGTGCGTGCGCGGCATCGTCGGGTTCACCTCGGCGACGACGACGTCCGCCGACTCGACCGCCGCCTTCACCACGTCCACCGACACCCCCAGCGACACGAACCCGTGCGCGTCCGGCAGCGTCGTGGACACGAGCGCGACGTCGATCCTCGCCCGCCGCGACCGGAACAGCCCCGGGATCTCCGAGAGGAAGATCGGCGTGTAGTCCGCCGCCCCGTGCGCCACCGCGTCCCGGACATTCGAGCCGATGAAGAACGCGTTCGCCCGGAACCGCCGCGTCGCCTCCGCCTTCGCGTACGGCGCGTGCCCCACCGTCATGATGTGCAGGACCTCGACGTCCTCCAGGTCCGGCCGCGCCCCCAGCGCCCCCACCAGCAGCACCGGCTCCGCGCACCCCGACCCCACGAACACCCGCGACCCGCGCTTCACGCACGCCACCGCCTGCGCCGGCGTCACCAGCCGCGCCCGGAACCGCTCGTCCCATTTCCCGCTCATGCGGGAAAGTCTACGGATAGCATTCCCCCGCGTGAAGCAGAGTCCCCGCCTGCCCGTCGCCGTCCTCGTCGCGACCCTCGTGGTCCTCGCCTGGTCCGGCGTCTCCCCGAAGGACCGCTTCACCTGGTTCCTCGAGGTCCTCCCCGTCCTCATCGCCGCGCCGGTCCTCGTGACGACGCGGAAGCGCTTCCCGCTCACGCCGCTGCTCACCGTGCTGCTGTTCCTGCACGGGGTGATCCTGATGGTGGGCGGGAAGTACACCTATGCGGAGGTGCCGGCGGGGTTCTGGGTGCGGGACGCGCTGGGGCTGGCGCGCAACCACTACGACCGGCTCGGTCATTTCGCGCAGGGGTTCGTGCCGGCGATCCTGGCGCGGGAGGTGCTGCTGCGGACGTCGCCGCTGCGGCAGGGAAAGTGGCTGTTCGCGCTGGTGACCTCGGTCTGCCTCGCGTTCAGCGCGTTCTACGAGCTGATCGAGTGGTGGACGGCGGTGGCGACGGGGGAAGCGGCGGAGGCGTTCCTGGGGACCCAGGGAGACGTGTGGGATTCGCAATGGGACATGTTCCTGGCGCTTACGGGGGCGCTGTGCGCGCAGGTCGCGCTGGCACGGCTGCACGACAGGCAACTCGGTCCGCCCGGGGGCGCCGGCGCGGGCCCGGAATTTACGGGACCTTAACCGCGCCCTCATCGGGCCTTTAACCCGTCCTCCTACCGTTCCGGCCAACAACCAACGGAAAGGAGTGTCCGATGAACTGGAACGGTCGTTTCTGGGCGACGGCGCTTGCCGGCAGCGCGGCCCTCGCGCTCACGGTGGTCGCCGACAGCACACTGTCCGTGGATCCCGCCATCCCCGCGTACTCGAAGGTCGAGGGGATCAAGGGGAACATCAACATCATCGGGTCCGACTCCTGCGTGAACCTCGATACCCTGTGGGGCGAGGGGTTCAAGAAGGTCTACCCGGAAGTCAACGTCAGCGTCGAGGGGAAGGGATCCGCGACCGCGCCGCCCGCGCTGGCCGGACGCACGGCGAACGTCGGCCCGATGAGCCGGCCGATGAAGCCGGAGGAACTCGACTCCGTCTCGAGCAAGTGGGGCTACCAGCCGACGGGCGTCAACATGGCGATCGACGCCCTCGCCATCGTCGTCCACAAGGACAACCCCCTGCAGAACCTGACCCTGGAGCTGATCGACGCGATCTTCTCCAAGACGCGGAAGGGCGGGTATCACGAGGACATCACGACCTGGGGCCAGCTGGGCCTCAAGGGCGACTGGGAGAACAAGCCCATCTCGCTGTACGGCCGCAACAGCGCCAGCGGCACCTACGGGTACTTCAAGGAGCACGCCCTCTACAAGGGCGACTTCAAGTCGAACGTGAAGGAGCAGCCGGGGACGGCGGCCGTCGTCCAGGGCGTTGCGGAGGACCTGTACGGCATAGGTTACGGAGGCATCGGTTATCTCACCCCCGGCGTGCGCGCCGTGCCGCTGGCGAAGTCGTTCGGCGGAACGGTCTTCAAGCCGACGTACGAGAACTCCCTCTCCGGGAAGTACCCGCTCGCGCGCTTCCTGATCCTCTACGTCGAGAACGCGCCGGGGAAGGGAATGGACCCGGTGGTGCGGGAATTCGTGAGATTCGTGCTGTCGAAGGAAGGGCAGGAGATCGTGGTGAAGGACGGGTACATGCCGCTGACGCCAGCGCTGGTGAAGAAGGAACTGCTGAAGCTGGAAACGAAGTAACGGAGGCCCGGGGGGCCGGGGTCGACCCGGTCCTCCGGGCGTCTTCACCATGGCGCATCAGCCGAATCTGAAGGCCGTCGTCATCGACCGGGTCGCCGCGAAGCTGATTCCCGCCGGGGGGATCCTGATCGTCGCGTGCGTCCTGGGGATCCTGGTATTCCTGTTCACCGTCGCGGTCCCCCTGTTCATCCCCGCGCGCGCTTCGGCCGCGGCCTCGATTGCGTCCGACTGGCCGTGCCTCGGGGTGGACTTCGTGGAGGGCGCGCCGGCGCCGTGGTGGGTGACCCGGGAAGGGGCCTGGCTCCCCGGCGCGGACGAAAAGGCGGAGCGCATCGCCCTGCCGGGGCTGGCCGGCGCGGTTCCGGCAGCCGCGGTGCAGGTGCCGACGGCAAGGGCCACGGGAATCCTGTTCACCGACGGGCGGTTCGCACTCGTGCGGGTCGAGAAGGCGCCGGGAGGCGCCATCGCGGGCGCCGTGCTGGACGTTCTCGAGACGGCCCAGGGTGCCGGTGGCAGGGTCGCCGCCGCGCGCGACTCGGAAGGGCATGCGCGACTCGCCGTTCTCCGGGACGGGAAGGTCTCCATCTGCGGCCTCGCCGGCCTGGCCGGGTCCGCCGACACGGCGATCCCCACGCCCGGCATTGCCGCCATCGCCCTCTCCTCCTCGGGCCACACGCTCGCCGCCGCGCTCGAGAACGGCGAGCTTCAGCTCTGGAACGTCGAGGACGTTTCCGAGCCGGGGCTCATGCCGACGCTGCCGGCCGGGCCGGCGCCGTGGGCGGCCGTGGCGTTCCTCCTCGGCGACGAGACGCTCCTCGCCGCGGACAGCCGCGGCTCCGTCGCGGGCTGGATGCGCGTGAGGCACATCACGATCACGAACTCGGGCGGCTCCGCCGCCTCCGTCCTCGGGGACTCGATCCCCGCGGGGGGAAGCGTGGTCGTCCCGGATCGGGACCATGCAAAGCACGTCGTCCGCGGCGGGGCCCTGACGATCGGGCCCGGCGGACATCGGTTCATCTCCTCGCGTTCGTTCCCGCCGTTGCCCGCTCCCGCGGCCTGCATCGCCGTCTCCGGGAGGAACAAGTCCTTCGCCGTGGCCGACGTGCTCGGAGGCGTCTCGACCTATCACGCCACGACGGGGCGCCGCACGCTGCGGATCGAGGCGTCCGCGCCTCGGCCGACCTCCTCCCTCGCTTTCGACGCGGCGGGGACCGGGATTGCCGCGTGGTCCGACCGGCTCAGGACCTGGTCCATCCGCGATCCCCATCCGGACGTCTCGGCCTCCGCCCTGCTGGCTCCCCTCTGGTACGAGAGCTACGCCGGGCCGGAGTTCGTCTGGCAGTCCAGTTCCGGAACCCAGGACTCGGAGCCCAAGTACTCCCTCTGGCCCCTCTTCGCCGGCACCCTCAAGGGAACGCTCTACGCGCTCCTCTTCTCCGTCCCCGTCGCCTTCGCCGCCGCCATTTACGTCGCGCGCTTCGCCCACCCGCGCCTCCGCTCCTGGGCCAAGCCCTCCATCGAACTCATGGCCGGCATTCCGAGCGTCGTCGTCGGGATGATCGCCGCTCTCTGGCTCGCCCCCGTCCTCGAGCGCTCCCTCTGCACCGTCCTCGTCGGCGTCGTCCTGCTCCCGCCGGTCTTCCTCGGCGTCGTCGCGGGCTTCGCACGCCTCCCCGCAACGGCCGGCGGCCTCCGTCCCGGCGTCGAGCTCGCGGGCGCCGCCCTCTCGCTCGCCGTCACCCTCCTCCTGGCCTTCGCCCTCGACGGCCCCGTCGAACGGATGCTCTTCCGCGGCGACTTCCGCCAGTGGCTCTTCGAAGCCCTCCACGTCCAGTACGACATCCGCAACGGCTTCCTCGTCGGCGTTGCCCTCGGGTTCGCCGTCATTCCCGTGATCTTCACCATCGCGGAAGACGCCGTCGCCAACGTCCCCGCTTCCATGACCAGCGCCGCCGTCGCCCTCGGGGCCACCCGCTGGCAGACCGTCCGCCACGTCGTCCTCCCCGCAGCCGCCTCCGGCCTCTTCGCCGCCGTCGTCCTCGGCCTCGGCCGCGCCGCCGGCGAGACCATGATCGTCGTCATGGCCGCAGGCAATACCCCGATCCTCGACCCTGCCCCCTGGAACGGCATGCGCACCCTCTCCGCCGCCATGGCCATCGAGATCCCCGAAGCCCCCGTCGACGGCTCCCTCTACCGTGTCCTCTTCCTTACCGGCCTCCTCCTCTTCGCCTTCACCGCCGTGCTCAACACGATCGCCGAAATCGTCGGGACGCGACTGCGGAGGAAATATGGACGGATCTAGCGTGCTGGAAGCGCCGGTAAAGGCCCCCGAGAAGCCGCCGCAGGAGCCGCCGGCGGCGCCCGCGGGCGCCACGCCGTCGCCCGGGTCGGTCTTCGGCGGCGAGGGGCGCCCGCAGGGCCGCGCGTGGATCTGGTCGACCGCCGCGGGGCTCGTCATCGTCGCCACGATGCTCGTCGCCATCCTCGGGATCACGCTCGTCGAGGGGTTCGGGCAGTTCTGGCCCTCGCGCGTCGTCCGCATCGAGCGCCGCGGAGGCCCCCCCGTCCTGGGCGAAATCCGCGACCACGGGGCGCGCCGCGAACCCGGGAGAACCACGGGCGTCGCCCGCCGCCTCGTCTACGCGGGGCGCCGCGAGGCCAACGGCGTGAACGACTTCCAGTGGATCGACGACCCGGACGTCCTCTCCGAGTCCGCTCCCCGCGACGCCTGGGCCCTCGATCGGACGGAGTACGGCAGGCTCTTCGGCACCTTCTCCGCCGTCCAGGGCGCCGCATCCCTCCAGGAGGCCCTCGAGCGCGGCAGCACCCTTGCTCGCTCCCTCGAGTCCGTCCGCGACGACATGAATTCCACGCGCGACCCCGCGCGGCTGGCGGCGCTGGAGGCAAAACGGGTCGGGCTGGAGGAGGCCGGAAAGGCGATCCGGATCGACTGGCTCCAGGCCGACGGCACCATCGCCACGACCGCCGCGATCGACGTCGTGCGGGCATGGCAGCCCAACGCCATGGGCCTGCCCTCGCGGGTGCGGCACTACGTCGCCGGCGCGTGGACGTTCCTCACCTCGAAACCCAGGGAGTCGAACACCGAGGGCGGCATCTTCCCCGTCATCATGGGAACCCTCTTCCTCGTCACCCTCATGACCCTCGCAGCCGTGCCCCTGGGCGTCGTCGCCGCCCTCTACCTCAACGAGTACGCCCGCGACGGCTGGGTGCTCCGCATCGTCCGCCTCTCCATGGCCAACCTCGCGGGCGTCCCCTCCATCGTCTTCGGCATCTTCGGCCTCGGCCTCTTCGTCTATACCGTCGGCGCGAACCTGGATCGCACGTTCTTCCCGGGAAGAGGCCACCCGACGTTCGGGACGGGCGGCATCCTGTGGGGGGCGCTGACGCTTGCGCTGCTGACCGTGCCGGTGGTCATCGTGGCGGCGACGGAAGGGCTCCGCTCCGTGCCGCAGGCCTTCCGGGACGGGGCCCTCGCGCTGGGAGCCACGCGCTGGCAGACGATCCGGCACGTCGTCCTGCCGCAGGCGCTTCCCGGGATCCTCACCGGCATGATCCTCGCGGTGGGCCGGGGCGCGGGCGAGGTCGCGCCGCTGAGGGTCCTCGGCGCGGCGGTCAAGCTCGCCCCGCAGCCGATCGTCGACTCCGCGTTTCCGTGGTTCCACCTCGACCGGAAGTTCACGCACCTGGGGTTCCACATCTACGACGTCTCGATGCAGTCGCCCAACGTGGAAGCGGCGAAACCGATGACGTACGCGAGCACGATGGTCCTCCTGCTCCTCGTGCTCGGTCTCAACCTCGCCGCCATCGTCATCCGAAACCGGCTCCGCAGGCGCTTCAGGGGCTCCGCTCTGTGATCATGGCTACCGACGCCGCCTCCGTCTCGATCCGCAACCTCGACGCCTGGTACGGCGACCAGCGCGCGCTCAAGAACGTCTCGCTCGAGATTCCCGCCCGGCAGGTCACGGCGTTCATCGGGCCGTCGGGGTGCGGGAAGTCCAC
>JADLHC010000301.1 GCA_020849035.1 Planctomycetia bacterium | reverse complement strand
TCGAGCACCTCGGGGGACGAACCGAGGGTCGAGGTGGCGCGGACTCGGTCAAGACGTCGCAGGCGAAGGACGTGCGACCGACGGCTTCAGGGCAGTTCGATCCGCTGAGGCGAGGGTCCCGGGGTCAAGGTCAGCGTCGTCTTCTTGTGACCCTTCGCGGAGACGGTCAGTTCGTACGGCCGTGCGGCGAGGCCGCGGAGTTGAAACGTCCCGTCGAGGTTCGTCGACACGGTCGTTGATGTCGCGCCTCCGCAGCCGGAATCCTCCTTCAGCGAGATGTTCGCGCGCGCCAAGGGCTCGCCGCGGACGTCCACGACGACGCCCGAGATCATCCCGCCCGGCTCCGCGCGGATCTGCATGTCCTTCGTCTCGCCATCGACGAGCTCGAAGTCGTGGACCGACGCAGCGTACATCCCGGTCCAAATCGCGATCCGCCACGAGCCGGCCTCAAGGTGCTCGAACCGCGCGCCGTCGGATCCCGCATTCAGCCGGCCGCGGTACTCCGCGCCGTGGCAGAGGTCCACGTTCGCGTGGGAAAGGGGCGCGCCGTTGGGATCGACGACCCGAACGAGCAGCGTGGCGCCTCGCGACAGCGCTACATCGCGGACGACATCGCGGACGACCGCGGTGGTCTCAACGGGAGTGACTCCCTCGAACTGCGCAAAACCCTCGGCCTCGCACAGGAGTCGGAACGGCGTGCCAAGTGGAAGACCATCGACGACGTAGCGTCCATCGGCGTTCGTACTCGCTGCACGGGGCGAGGGAGCCGCATACAGGCGAGCCTTCGAGAAGCTCGCGACCGATACTCCGGCACCGGAAACGGGCGCGCCGTCGGGGCCGCGCACGACGCCGCGAACCGTTCCTCCTGGCTCCAGGAGCAGCAGGATCGCCTTCCCGTCCTCGTAGGTCGCGCTGCGCGACACATGGCCGGGCGCGTGGGCGACGACGACGGCCTCGTCGTCATCCTGCGCGCCGTCGAAGGCGAAGCACCCCTGCGAGTCGGTCGTCGACTCGACAATCGGCAGTGCGATGTCGACGTCCTGTCCTCGTCCATACGCCTCGACCCGCGCCCCAGCGAGCGGCTCGGACGTTCGCGCGTCGAGGACGCGCCCGCTGACGTGGCGTCCGGGCTCGAGCTCGATCACGACCTCCTCGCCGGGACCCGGCTCAGGGCGCCGGTGCTGACGCGCAAACCCGCTGGCCGCAGTCGTCACTTCAAGTCCTTCGAGCCGCACAGCGCGCGGGGTCGCCGCGCGGCCAGCCGCGTCGGTCGTGAGGACGAACTTCTCTTCGTCCCTGGGGCGGACCTCGATCTGGGCTCCGCCGAGCGGGGCTTCGTCGTTCTCGGCCCGCACGAGGAACCGCACAGTTTCCGCGACGCGATCCCCTTGTTCGCCGTGTTCTTCGTCGGACGCGTGCTCCGCGGAGCGTGGCTTCTCCTGGACCGGGGAGGGTGGCTCGTCTTGGACTCTGGCCCGACGCCGAGCTGGCGGCGGAGCCACTTCACGCGTGCGCGGGGCGGCATCGAGGGGAGGTTCCGCCTGCGGTCCTTCCGGGGAAGGAGCGCCGCATGAACGAGCGATGGCAACGACGGCTGCGACGGCCATCATGGCTAGTAGGAGCAGCGTCGTTCTGAGCTTCATGCAGTTCTCGCCTCAGCTTCCGGCCGCACGTCGCCGTCAGTTCAGCGTACCGCGTCGACCCGCGTCACGCCCCCCAAGCGCGAACCGGGGACGCGTGAGCGCCCCCGGTCAGGAGAAACGCGCAGTCCCGCGCGTCAGCTCGTCGGCGCCGCGGTCTCCGGCGCGGACTCGGTCGGTGCCGCGCTCGCTGCGGGGGCGGCCTTCGCCTTGCTTTTGACGACCTTGAGCTTCGCGGGCGCGGGCACGGTCAACCGGAAGAACGCCGGGCCCGAGATCGCGTTGTAGCCCGTCGCGACCAGCGCCACCTTGGTCAGGGACCGGTAGTGCGTCCCCTCGTACTCGAACCCGTCGGCCAGCACCTTCACGCGGATGTCCTTCCCCTTGTAGGGGCGAACGATCGTCGTCCCGACCGCGGGGAGTCGCGGGTCGCGCTCCGCCGTGCGCATCGACTTCGGCGCGGCCGCCACCGGGGCGGACTTCGGGGCCTTGCGGGCCTTGCCCGCGTTCTTCGCCTTCGGCTGCTTGGGCTTCTTCATGAAGCACCTCCTTCTGGACGGGACATTCGCTCCGTGGGCGTGGGGTTCCAGTCGTCTCCGCCCTGGAAACGCGATGGGACCTGCGTTCCACGGCGGCGGGTAGAACACCCTTGCATGTGCGCGGGGCTCCTGCCCCGCATCACGACTCCTCCCCCGCAGTCCAGACTTCGAAGTCCTGGCTCGTCCGGTAGAGGGAGGTCTCCGAGTCGAAGTCCCAGCGCTCCGTGACGAAGAGCGCGAGGAGCACCTCGAACCCCGCCGCCGCGCCGACGTGGCCCGAGAGCGCGAGCATGACCGCGCGTCCGAGCGCCGTCGCGTCGGCCCGGGTCCGCGCCCACGCGTCGACCTGCACGCGGGCGGCGCGCGCTCCGGTCGGGCCGTCGAGGGCGAGATCCTCGTCCGCTGCGACCTCCGTGAAGACGATCGCGGGGACGGCGCCGGCCTGCGGCAGCACCTCCGTGTAGACGCGCCCCTCCGCGAGCGCCGTGACGCCGGCGTCCGCGGTCAGGACCAGGCGGAGGTACTTCCCGAGGTTCACGAGCGGAGGGCCTCCGCCGCGTTCCGGGAGATCGTCCCGGCTTCTGCCTGACGGGCGAGCCGCCGCGCCGTCGCGGCGATCGACTTCCAAAGCTCCTCGCCGGCGAGCTGGACCGCGGCCTCCTTGTTCACCTCGACGGCGGGCGTGAGGAACCGCTCGGGCGCCTGGCGCGCGGAGCCGAACTCCTGGAACTTCATGTACCAGTGCCG
>JADLHC010000300.1 GCA_020849035.1 Planctomycetia bacterium | reverse complement strand
TCTTCCTCCGACCGGAGCCTGCTACGCGGCGCACCGGCGCTTTCCGCGGCGGGACTTTCACCCGCTAGCTTGGCACAGCGGCGGATCGTGTCGTTTCCGACTCGATCGGTTTCGGGACGCACCATCGGGCGCGGATGATAGCGCGCCCGCGTGCGCGGCGCTACCGCCCGGCGCGGGCCTCGAGCAGCTCGACGCGCAGCCAGCTCCAGCTTCCGTCCCGGCGCCACGCGCGCGGGTCGCCCGCCGCGTGCGACCTCAGGTAGTCGAACAGGCCCGGCCGCATCGCTTCGTACTCGGCCGGCTGGAACGCCCGCTCCACGGCGAGAACGGTGCGGGCGAAGAGACCGTGGTCGAGAAAGAGCCTGCGGACGCGTCCGGGACCCGCCCACCCCGTGACCAGCGCGTAGAGGCGCCCGCCGGGGCGGAGCCGGCGGGCGGCGCCGCGCGCAAGGGGGCGGAAGAACTCGAGGCCGTCGGGGCCGCCGAAGCGGGTGCGGAGGACCGGGCCGGGCGCGGGGAGCTGCGGAACGGAGGTCATGATGAGATCGAAACGCTCGCCGCGGGCGGGGGCGAACAGCGAGCCGACGCGGCCGTCGACGCCGGCGAGTCCGTTGCGGCGGGCGTTGCGCAGCGCGCAGGACACCGCGGCGGGATCGGTGTCCGTCATGAGGACCCGGCCGGCGCCGAACGCGGCCGCGGCGCACCCGTAGAGCCCCGCGCCGCAGCCCAGGTCCCAGGCGCTTCCGCCGGCCGGCATGCGGAACTGCGCGGCGAAGTCGGGAGCGTACGGGTCGAGCGGATGGACGCCGGGGAGTTCGCGGATGCGCAGGGGGCGTCGGCCGGGAAGCGGGACGAGCACGCACCGGTCCGCGGCGCGCCGGAGCGGGGGCGCGCGGTGGAGCGGGTCGCGGCGCGGGGCGGGGCTACTCGTGGCGAAGGGCCTCGATGGGGTCCAGGCGGGACGCGCGGAGGGCCGGGTAGAAGCCGAAGAAGACGCCGACGGCGCACGAGAACGCGAAGGCGATCGCGATCGAGGGCGCGGAGATGGCCGCGGGCCACTTGAGGACGCCCGAGATGACCCAGGCGGAAGAGACGCCGAGCGCCATGCCGATCCCGCCCGCCGTCACGGAAATCGCGATCGCCTCCATGAGGAACTGAAGCAGGATGTCGCGGCCGCGCGCGCCGACGGCCATGCGGAGCCCGATCTCGCGGGTGCGCTCGACGACGCTGACGAGCATGATGTTCATGATGCCGATCCCGCCGACGACGAGCGAGATCGAGGCGATGATCGCCAGCAGCAGCGTCATGACCTGCGACGTCTGGGTCGCGGTGTTCGCCATCTCGTTCATGGTCAGGATGCGGAAATCGCTGTCCTCGCGCTCCCCGAGGCGGTGGCGCTGGCGGAGAAGCGCCGTGACCTCTTCCACGGCGCGGGCGGTGTCCTCGTGGGCGCTGGCGAGGAGCTGGTCGACGTTGCTGAAGGCCGAGCCCTGGAGGGTTTTCTTCACGGTGGTCCACGGGGCGAGCACGACGTCGTCCTGGTCCTGCCCCATGGCGCTGGTGCCCTTGCGGTCGAGGACGCCGAGGACGGTGAAGGGCATGTTCTTGATGCGGATGGTTTTCTGGAGGGGGGAATCGCTTCCGAAGAGCGTCTCGGCGATGGTCTGTCCGATGACGCAGACCTTGTTGGCGGAGGCGACGTCGGCCTCGGTGAAGAAGCTGCCGTCGCGGACGTTCCAGTCGCGGACGTCGACGAAGGCGGGGGAGGTGCCCATCATGCTCTGGGGGACCCAGTTCTGGCCGCCGTACATGATCTGGGACCGCGCGCGGATGACGGGCGCGACGGCGCGGACCGAGCCGATCTCGCGGCGGATCGCCTCGGCGTCCTCGACGGTGAGGGTCGTTGAGGAGCCTCCGCCGTACGAGAAGCCGCCGGAGGAGGCCGCGCCGGGCCAGATCATGACGATGTTGCGGCCCATGGAGTTGATCTGGTCCTGGACCATGGTGGAGGCGCCCTGGCCGATGGCGACCATGGCGATGACGGAGGCGATGCCGATGACGATGCCGAGCATGGTGAGCGCTGTGCGCACCTTGTTCCGGAGGAGGGAGCGGATGGCGAGGACGAAGATCTTCCAGAAGCTCACGCGCCCTCCACGATCCGCCCGTCGCGGATCCGGATGAGCCGCCCCGCGTGCGCGCCGATGTCTGGATTGTGCGTGACGAGGATGACGGTGATGCCCGCGGCGTGGAGCTGCGAGAAGAGCGCGAGGATCTCCTTCTCGGAGGCGCTGTCGAGGTTGCCGGTGGGCTCGTCGGCGAGGATGACGGCGGGGTCGGTGACGAGCGCGCGGGCGATCGCGACGCGCTGCTGCTGGCCGCCGGAGAGCTGGCTCGGGTGATGCCCGAGGCGGTCGGTCAGGCCGACGCGGTCGAGCGCCGCGAGCGCCCGGCGGCGGCGCTCCGCCGAGCCGACGCCCGGGCGGTAGAGGAGCGGAAGTTCCACGTTCTCGAGCGCCGAGGTGCGCGCGAGCAGGTTGAAGGACTGGAAGACGAAGCCGAACTTCCGGTTGCGAAGCGCCGCGCGGTCGTCGGGCCCCGCCTTCGAGACGTCGCGGCCGTCCAGCAGGTACGTTCCCGACGTGGGCCGGTCCATGCACCCGATGATGTTCATGAGCGTCGTCTTCCCCGAACCCGACGCTCCCATGATCGCGACCGACTCCCCCGCCTCGATCGCGAGCGACACGCCCTTCAGCGGAACGATGTCCACCTCGCCGAGGTGGTACACCTTCGTCACTCCTTCGATCGCGATCAGCGGCATCGCCTACCGGCCGCCGCGGCCGCCCGGCATCCGAGGCGGAGAGAACGGGTTGCTCACCCCCGGGTCCTTCGACGCCGTCACGGTCCCGACGATGATCTCCTGCCCCTCGGACAGGTCCCCCTTCGCCACCGCCGTGAACGACCCGTCCGTCGCCCCCGCCTCGAACGGGACAGCCACCGGACCCGCAGGAGTCTGGATCCACACCCTCGCCCCGCGCCCGCGGCCTCCCCCGGTGTCCGTCACCCCCTCGGGCGTGAATCGCAGCGCGCCGTTCGGCACCTTGAGCACCCCGGCAGTCCGCTCCACCTCGAACGTGACGTTCGCCGTCATCCCGGGCAGGAGCTTCTCCTCCGGATTGTCGGCCTCCAGGATCACCGTGTACGTCACCACGTTCTGCACCGTCGTCGGCTGCAGGCGGACCTGCGTGACCGCGGCCTTGAAGCGCTTCTCGCGCCACGCGTCCACGGAGAACGATGCTTTCTGGCCCGCGAAGATCCGGCCGATGTCCGCCTCGGCGACGCTCGCCTGGACCTGGACGCGCTTCAGCGACGTCGCGATCACGAACAGCGTCGGCGCGGAGAGGGACGCGGCGACGGTCTGCCCGACGTCTACATTCCGCGAGATGACGATGCCGTCCACGGGGGACCTGATCGTCGTGTACGCGAGATTCACCTCGGAGACGCGCAGGGTGGCGCGGCTCTGCTCGACGGAGGCGCGCGAGACCTTCATCTGGGCGACAAGTCCGTCGCGCGCGGCGACGGCGGCGTCGAGTTCGCTCGGCGAGACGAGCTTCTTGTCGAAGAGGTCGCGGACGCGGACGAGCTCGTTCTCGGCCTGCGTTAGCGAGGCCTGGACACGCTCGACGTCGGCTTCGCTGCGGGAGAGGTTCGCCTTGTCCTGGTCGACGCGAGCCTGGAAGGGCGCGGGGTCGAGCTGGACGAGGACCGTTTCCGGGGTGACGACCGAGTTCCAGTCGGCGCCGAGGGTCTGGATGGTGCCGCTCACCTGCGTCCCGACCTGCACCTGCGTGAGGGGCTGGACGGTCCCGGTCGACGTCACGGACACGAGGATGTCCCCGCGCTCGATCTTCGCGGTGCGGTACTGCGGGGCGGCCGAGCCGGAGCGTTTCCACCACCACCACCCCGCTGCGGAGGCTGCGGCGAGCACGAGGACGGCCAGGAGCGCCCGTTTCACCCGGGTAGCGTGCCACAGGCGGGGGGATTTGGAAACGTCGGACCTGGGGCACGACCGCTGCAAAGCAAAGTGACCTTGCGTAAAGCCGCGTTCCAGTGTGGCCGGTGAAGCGGCCGCCTGCAATCGCCGCCGGAACTCCTCGCGGCTCCGCGAGTTGGAGCATCCGCGACCGCGGCGGCACGCCCGTTGCGATCGGCTTCCCCCATGCGCACCCTCGCCGCCCTGCTGCTCTTCGCCGCCCTCGCCGGCGCGGATGCGAACCTCCCCGCGAAACTGCCGGCGATCCCGAAGGACACGATGTCGGAGCAGATGGACCCCGACATCCGCGCGGCGCTGGAGGAGGCGCACGCGAAATACGACACGCGCGACGAGAAGGAGCGCGAGGCGGCGACGGCGCTTCTGGAGAAGATCCTTCACCCGCTCGCCGACGAGGACCTGGTGGCGATCGCGGACAACGACGGATGGCCGGGAGTGCGGCTGCGCGCGGCGGAGGCGCTGGTGAAGCGTGAGAACCGGGCGGCGCCGATGTGCGCGGCGCGGCTGGCGATCTGCGGGGTGCCGCCGACGGTGAGGAAGGCGGCGGCGGACATCGTGGCGAAGACGGGAAACGAGGAGGCGGTGAAGGCGTTCGTGAAGGTGCTGAGGTACGGGTCGGTCCGTGCGACGACGGAGCGCGGGCTGGGACTCGACCGGCCGTACAACGAGCTGCCGGAGCTGCTGTACCGGACGATGGCGGCGACGGCGCTGGGTCGCGTGGCGTCGGAGCTGGCAGTGACGGAGCTGGTCGGGGCGCTGAAGGACGACGCGTGGGAGGTGCGGCAGGCGTGCGCGGCGGCCCTGGGCGAGACGGGGTCGGCCGACGCGGTGGCGCCGCTGGTGCGCGCGCTGGCGGATGCGGACGTGGACGTCGCGGGCGAGGCGGCCCTGGCGCTGGGCCGGCTCGGCGGCTCGGCGGCGGAGCGGGCCCTCGAGGCCGCCGCGCGCGACAAGCGGCCGATCGTCCAGCGCCTCGCGGCCCGCGCTCTGCGCGCCGCGCGCGAGCGCGCCGCCGCCCCGCCCCCCGCGAACCCGCCCCCTCCCCCGCCCCCCGCGGCCGGCGGCGGGACGCTGGCCCAGCCCCCGGAACGCCCTCCCTCCCGCGCCCTCCCGCCGCCGCCCGTCGAGGCCCCCGAGGGCTCCCTCGACATCCTCTTCCTCATCGACGCAACCTTCTCCATGGTCTCCGAGTGGCCCACGGTCACCACCCAGGTCCATTCCGAGATGCTCCGCGCCCCCGCCGACGGCGACGCGCGCTACGGCTTCGTCCTTTACCGCGACTTCGACAACCAGTGGCTCACGCGGCAGCACTACCTCACGTGGGATCGCGAGAAGGCCTGCGGGTGGTTCTCGAAGCAGATCGCGACGGGCGCCAACGCTTTCACGGGATCGGCCTCCGACCAGGCGCTCACGGTCGCGGCCATGCTCAACCTGCGGCGCGACCACAGGCCCCACCTCGTCGTCATCGCGGATGTCCCCTCCAACGACGACGCGATGGCCGTCCACCGCTCACGCCTCCTCCACGTCTACGAGCGGGCCGTCGTCGACGGCGTCTACGTCGACCGCGACAAGGAGACACGGGGGTTCATGGAAGCGATCTCGAAGGCGGGCGGCGGGCGGGCGCATGCGTATCGCTCCGGCCCTCATCCTCTTCCTCCGCCGAAATGACGCGCTCCCGCACCCTCGCCGCCCTCGTCCTCGCCGCCGGCGCCGCCGCGGCCGAACCCTCGTGGCAGTTCCGCCAGGGCGACATCCTCGAGTACGAGGCCGCGACCGTCGTGGAATGGACCGTCAACGCCCCCGCAACCGCGGGCCGCACGGCCCCCCTTGCCCGCCAGCGGCAGGAGGAGCAGGTCGCCCTCCGCCTCGAGATCAAGTCGGTCGACGACGCCGGCAACGCCCACCTCGAGGGGACCTTCCCGGCCGTCCGCGTCGAGAACACCTCCTCCGCAGGACACGTGACCTGGGACTCCTCGAAGGAGAAGACCACCGGGTTCCTCGGCTTCAAGCGCTACGAGGCCCTCCTCTCGGTCCGCTTCACGGCCGTGGTCTCCCCCGACGGAATCGTCCTCTCCGCCGACAAGGCCGGCACGCCCGACCGGGCGCCCACCCCCAACACCGCAAAGGAGCACATCGAGGCCGCCGCCCTCGACATGCACCACCCCACCACCCCGCGCGCCTGGCTCGAGATCGTCTTCGGCGCCGTCCCGCCCGAGCGCAATGCGCCGCGGCGCGCCATCCGCTTCATCGAGGAAGAGTCCGTCGAGTTCCGCTTCGCGCGCAGCGAGCAGAAGGACGGCCGCGCGTGCGCGAAGATCACGTTCGACACGCCGGACCGGGACTCCTCCATCCGCCAGGAGGACCTCCAGGGATTCTCGGGCGCCGACCCCAACGCCATGGCCTGGGGCGCGCTTCGCATCGGCCGCAAGAAAGGCGAGGCCTGGTTCGACCGTCGCGCCGGCGTGCTTTGGCGCCTGGAGGCCTCTTCCGACGTCACCGTCGGCTGGGGACCGGGGAGCAGTTCCGCGCGCATGACGTGGAACGTCGCCCTCAAGCCCCCTGACGCCCGCCGGCGATAGCGCCGACCCGCTACGGCTGCTGATAGACGTGTACGCTGTCCTTGGCGGTGGGAAGGAGATTCATTCCCAGGTACGTGAAGACGACCGCCGCGAACGAAGCGGCGCAGACAGCCATCGAGCGGCGCCCGCCCCAGCCGCGCATCAGGCGGACGTGCAGGTAGATCAGGTACGCGAGCCAGCTCACCAGCGCCCAGTTCTCCTTCGGGTCCCAGCTCCAGTAGTCCCCCCAGGCCTCCTTGCCCCAGATCGCCCCCATCACGATCCCCAGGCTCAGCGTCGCGAACCCGAACTTCACCGCCCGGTTCGCGGACGCTTCGAAACCCTCTCCGCTCTCCGCGGATCGCCAGTCCGGCTTCCACAGGGCCAGCAGGGCGAGGGCGAAGGAAGCGAAGAGGGTTGCGTAGGCGATGAAGTAGGTCACGACGTGGGGCACGAACCAGACGCTCTGGAGCGCGGGCGGCAGGTTCACGATCTCGACGTCGGGCTTCGCGACGGCGTACCCGAGGCCGAAAATGCAGACGGCTGACGAGAACGGAATGAGGACGCGCAGCCTGTGCAGCCCGATCAGCACCAGCGTCGCGAGACCGACGCAGAACGGGTAGAGGAGGAGCGTCTCGTAGAGCGTCTTGAAGGGCGCGCGGCCCGCCTCCACCCACCGGTCCGCGATAAGCACGCCGTTCAGCGCGAAAGCGGCGCCGAAGGTCCAGGCGGCCGCGGTCAGGAGCCCTTTGCGCCGTGACGCGGCGCCGCCGGTCCACAGCAGCGCCGCCACCGCGTGCGTCGCGATCACCGCCGCGATCAGCGACTGCTCACGAACCGAGTGCTCCAGGCTCATCGACCATCCCCCTGAGTGGACGGAGTTCCAGCGCGCAGATATCGGCTCGAACCTCGGATCCGGCCGGGGACGAGGCCCGCGGGCCCGGAATGGGGGAGGCGTGCATCCCGCCTCCCCCCTCAGGCGCTACTTGTCGTGCTTGACCCCGCAGTCCCCGGCGCACTCCATCGCCTTCACATCTGCGTCCGTCCTCTTGCGACGCGGATCGAAGTGACGGATCTCCTTCTTGAAGTGCTTGTAACAGAAGGCCTTGTAGCTGGGGCTCTCCTCGTTGTGGCACCGCTTGCAGGTGTCGTCCTTCGGCGCCTTGATGATCTCGCCGTCAGGGATGTCGGCCATCTTGCCTTCGTCTTCTTCCTCGTCGGCGCCGGCCATGCGGGCCTTCACGTGGTTTCCGCCGGGCCCGTGGCACGACTCGCACTGGACCCCGTTCTTCATGTCGAGCCCCGTGCCGATCCTCTCAGCGGGTTCCCCGAATCCCGTCTGGTGGCACTTCAGGCACTTCTCGCTCGTCTGCGGATTGTCGATGCCCTTCTCCTTCGCCATCTTCTTCGCTTCCTCGGAGGCCAGCGTCTCGAACGCCTTGGCGTGCTTGGTCGCCTTCCAGGTCGAGTACTGCGATCCTTTCGACTTGGCCTCGTGGCAGTTCTTGCACTTCTCCGCCCCGATAAACTTGTTGCCCTTGTCGGGCGGATCGCCGGACACGGTGAACGAGAACGTTGCGGCCAGGATGAGGGCTGTCGAGAAGAAGAGAAGAACGCTCTTGCGCATGGGTGTGCTCCTTGTTCCCCTGTGGTGGCGAGAGACCTTGCAAGTGGCCTGCCGTGCTGAAGCCTAACATCGAGAACTGCCCGAACCCGAGGGCGGCGCGAAAAAACCCGCCGATGGGGAGTAGTCCGCTCCCTACCCGTGGGCCTTCTCTGCGATGTGCCTGCGTCTGGCGAGCCACGGGGTCAGGTAGAAGCGGCACGGCACCCCGAGACACATCATCCCAAACCCCAGATACGCCACCCATAGTCCAGGGTCCTTGACGACCTGAATTCCCGAGTACTTCGGATCCTCTTTCTTGTAATTGGACTGGTACAGCCTGTACCCGCCGAACGACAGCGGACTGTTCACCGCGATCGTCCCTCGCTTCACGTCAGCCCCCTCGGGATTGATGCTCACCCGACTCCTGAACGCGCGGATGTCATCGAGCTTCGCCTGGAACACGAGGAAGGAATCGCCCGCGCCCAGGGGGATCGGCCGCCCGCCTTTCACTCGCGCCTTCTCCGTGTTCCCCGCGAACCGGACTTCGACCTCCGCGACAGGGTTCTTCCAGGTCTCCGAGCGGCTGAAGGGCGTGTGCTCCACTTCCGCGCTCGGGGACAAACCGAGCAGCATGGCCGACACTCCTTTCGCCACCGGTTCCGTCGGCTTGTCCGGGAGGCCCTGACGGCCGACGAGCTGCCCTTTCCGGTAGTCCAGCACCTCCCGCGTGCTCCCGATCAACGCCACTTCCCGCTCGGGCGCTTCTTCCGCAGGCCGGAACCTGTACGCAAAGGCCAGCGCGTCGTTCCCCGTGCCGGCCACATCGAAGTCCCTGTGGTTGGAGAAGAGGTAGCGTCGCTCGGTGCGGCCGGACGGATAGGTCACGGCCAGTTCGATCGCCGGGTTGCGCGGCTGATCCGAACGCGTCGTGGCCAGCTTCTTCTTCCCGTCGTAACTGAAGTCAGGATAGAAGGCAGTCGCCGCGATGCGGATCCCGCCCTCAAGCTCCCGCTCCTTGCCGATTTCCAGCGTCACGCTTGCGCCATCGCCGGGCGCGGCCGCGAGCTTCCAGGTCACCAGGTGTCCCGGGGGCGTCCCTTCCGTCCGCACGCGCACGTCTGCCTCGTTCCAGTAGAATCTGAAGAGCGTTTTCGTCTCGGGGAACAGGACTCCGCTGCGGCCGTCGTCGCCCGGAACGAGGACCAGGTCCTCGATGTTCCCCGCCTTGTCGAACGCCTTCACGTGGGCCGCAGGTTTGCCTGTCCCGTCGGGGAGCTCGCGCAGCCCGGTCTTCACGGCAAAGTCCGGGTAGACGGCCAGGACGCGGAAACTCGCCCCGGAGTGCCCGGCGCGGGTCCACTCCCCCGCCTCCGTCAGGCCGCGCGCGAGAGCGGGCTTCCCGGTGGTCGTGTGACCCTCGTACACGTAGAACTTCCACTCCGGCGCCACCTTCTCGACCTCGAACTTGTCCAGCCTGAGCGCGAAGCCCAGATCCTGCAGCGCTCCGGTCCGGTTCCCGGCCCGGTCCAGCACGGCGAAGGACGACGTGCTCTGGCCCTCCCGGATGTCGATGAAGCCCTTCGCACCCCCGAGCATCCCCGCGAGTCCCCCGATGATCACGACGATGATGCCGCCGTGATTCAAGAGGAAGAACCACTCGGTCGGGCGCCAGGCGCGCTTGTCGACGAGGACGCAGGCGAGGGAGACGGCGAGCGTCGCGAGGAGTCCGCGGAACGCGAACGAGTGGAAGATGTCGTCGAAGCCGAGGAGGCGGAGGAACGGGCCGAAGGCGGCGCCGTACCTGGCATCGAACGCCTCCTGGGCCTGTCCCTGCAGCAGGACGGTCCCGGTGGCGGTGGCGAGGAGGAGCACGGCCAGGAGGGCGACGGAGAATTCGAGGGATACGAGCCAGGCGACAAGCGGTTTGCGGAAGGACCAGGCCGTCGCAGCGAGGGCGGAGGCGGCCACCGTGAGCGACCAGCGGTTGCCAAGCCAGGAGCCCTGGACGGCGGAGTAGATGTGGCCCAGGAGGACGAGGGCGACGACGATTCCCGCGAGTCCGGCGAACGAGGGCCAGAGCCGGGAGCGAGCGAGGAGGTCGTCCTTGGTCAGGATGTTCGGCTTCATCCTCAACACCTCGGAGGAATGGGGTCAGGCGGTCTCAAGTGCCGCTCGACGTGGTCAGGTGCCCCACGAGGGCGGCATTATCCGCTGAAAACCTGCGGTCGAGGCAGCTCTCGCAACCGCCGTGCCCTGCCGGAAGGGCGCTATTCGTCCTCGGTTCGGGGGGCGTGATCCGGGCAGTAGACCTGCGTGAACTCCTCCGTCGCCCTGTGCCGCGCCTCCGCCGCCGGGTGCCGTGCTCCAACGTCCGCCGCGATCGTCGCCGCTTCAGGATCCCGATTGGCCGAAAGGGCGCGGACCATGGTGGCAACCGCCTCTTCGTCGCGTTCTCCGAAGACCAGGTGGCTGATGGTGCGGAGTTCCTCGCAGGCCCCAAACTGCAGGACCGCGGCCAGTGCACGCAGCCTCTGGAGCGCTTCGGCGTGTCCCGCCTCTTCCGCGAACTCCCTCAGGAGCCGTCTCGCGGCCGGATCCTGCGGCGAACGCTCGAGGAGTAAACCGAGCGCTGCTTCGCGCCAGGCGGGATCCTCGTGGGCGCCGAGCGCCCTGGAGGCGTCCGAGAGCGCGGAAGCGGATTGCGACTTGAGCTCCTTGCGCAGCCGGGCGACCCGAGCGGGTAGAGTCGCCGTCGGGGTCTCGGGCTGGACGGGCGAAGTTGCCGGAGAACCGGAGGGTGGAACGTCGGCGGACAGGCCCTGGTGCCCCGGCGCCTGCGGGCCGGCCGGAGGATGGGCTTCGGTGACCACAGGGTCACCGGGGACGGGTTCATGCCGCCGGATCCACGCCGCGGTTGCGGCGGCGGCCAGCAGGCACGCGGCCATCCCCGCCGCCACCCCGATCCCGCTCGCCTTCCGTTTCATGCCGGGCTCCATTCCCTGCGGTCCTCGTCGTGAAAAGCAGCGGCGCAGGAGGAGTGCCCCCTGCGCCGCATGGTCTCTGACCGGTCTCCTGACTACTTGGGCTTGTGCATGATCTCCACGCCGTACGTCGCACCCGGGCCGTGGCAGGTCGCGCACGACTCCTCGCCCGTCGGCGCCGTCATGAGCGCGATATGGGCTGTCGTGTCTCCCGAGTCATGGCACGAGTTGCAGACCACCATGTACTCCCTGGCCGGCACACCCTGGTCCGTCGGGTGATTCCGGTTTCTCGGCACGACCCACGAGCCCATGTGTCCGGGCTCCGGCTCGCCGTGGCACTTGGCGCAATTCCGTGTCCCCTCCGCTGCGCCGTAGCCGGTCTCGACCGGGAAGCCGATGTCTTCGAAGTCGCCGGCGTTGCCGCTGTTGCCCACGATGTAGTAGCTGGACGCGTAGTACAGGGCCTTGCCGGTGTGGATCTTGTGGAGCATGGTCCGGAAGTTGATCGTCAAACCGGGCGTCGGAAGGACCGTCGTTGCCGGCGTAATCGGACTCGCGGACCTGTAGCGCGGCCAATCTTCGCTTCCCGCCACACCGTGGCACAGGATGCATGTGTCAAACCCGCGACGGCCGCCGCCGTGGAACCACATGTCGTTATGGCACTCGTAGCAGGTTTCGCCGTGCGTCGTGAGAATCTCGTAAGGCTCGATCTCCGTCGGCACGGGCAGCAGGTACGGCGCTGCGTTGAGCACGGGGTTGTTCACCAGGAAGTCCGCATTGGCCGGGTCGGACGTGATCGGGTACGAGTTGTTCTCGAAATTCGGCCCCGGATCCTTGCCCGCCGGCACCGGCGCCACGGGGGTCCACGGCGTCAGGTCCGGATCCACGTACCGCCAGGGGAACCGCGTCCACAGGCCGACCGTGTACGTCCCCGGTGTGATCCGCTTGCCCTCCCACTTCCCCCACGTCTCGCTCAGGTCGGGACTGCTGTTGAACGTGATCGGGAAGACGCTGGGGCACTGCCAGTCGCCGGTGTAGCAGGTCAGAAGCGTGGCGTCCGTGGTCCAGCCCGCGCCCGCTTCCGTGAGGACGTTGTTCGAGACGCCGCCGAGGGTCCACGTCGAGGTCGCCAGCACGGTCACTGTGACCCGTGTGATCGGCTCACCGGCCCCGTGGGCGTTCCTCGCCCAGGGGCCGAACGGGCCCGTGCTGGGCAGGGCGCCCGCCACCGGCGTTCCGGTCGTGTCGGCGTTGGACGTGACTGAGTTGGTCTGGTACGGGCTCGTGAACCAGAACCGGTCGTTCAGCGTGCCGTTGATGTCCGGCTCCACGGCCTGGATGCGCAGGTATTCCTCGTTCGCCTGCAGGGCTCCGGGGAAAGCCCCGGTCGTGGACAGGTCGTTCAGGCACACGAACTGGCCCTTGGCCCAGCCGAATCCGACGCCGACCGTCGTGTCGACGACGTCGATCCAGCTCTGTCCGAGCGCAACGGGGGCGGCCAGCGAGAAGCCGGGGCCTCCGCTGGCGGCCGGAGCGGCCGGCGCCGCGGCGCGGCTGAGCACGAAGGTCGGGGCGTAGAACGGGACGTTCAGGTGATTCGTCCGCGCCGTCGCCCACGAGTCCGCTCCCGCCGTCGCCCGTCCCAGCCTCTCGAACAGGACGATTTCCGGGACGTTCAGGTGGTACTCGCTGTCCACCGGCACGCCCGCGTTCAGCGAGGGGTGCAGCATCGGCACCGTCACGTAGTTCAGCAGGTTGTAGTTGTCCGTCGGACCTGCAACCACCAGGCTGAACGTGCTCCACCAGCCCGTCTGGTCCGCCGGCCACGGATACGGCCAGATCGCCGTCGTCCCGCCCGGAGGCCCGTAGTTCGTCGGGAACTTCGGCAGACCCGGGTAGGGCGCCGGCGTCAGCGTGATGTCGTTCCCCGCGTCGTCCTTCACCGTGAACACCACCTCGAGCTTCTCGCCCGGCTCCAGCGTCGGCCCCGCGGACGGGTGAACCGCCACGACCTCCACGTTGATCCCCTGCACCGCCGTCGGCATCAGGCTCGTGTCCAGCAGCGGGTGCACGTGCGCGTTGACGCTGTCCATCTTCGGGTCGCTTCCGCCGACGTGGCAGCTGATGCACCCCGAGTCGTCCGCCTGCGCATCCATCGTCTTCAGGTTCGACCGGTACGGCAGCGCCCAGTCGACGTCGTCATGGCACGAACCGCACGCCCGGCGCGTCGGCTGGATGTAGCTCAAGTCCCCCTGCGCCGGCGCCGCCAGCGGCCCGTCCTCGTCCGGATCCCCGTGACACTTCGCGCAGTCCGTCACGCCGCGACGTGTCGCGTCGTCCATCGACCTCCAGCTCCGGCCGTCGTCCGGCCGCGTGTAGTTCACGAACGCGCCCGTCACGCCATTCCAGTACGCCAGCGCGGTCGTGGCGGCATCCTCCGACAGCGTGTACCCGTAGTCCCTCGGCATCAGAACGTTCAGGTTCGGCCAGACCGGGAACTGGATCTCAAACTCCTCGACCTCTCCTTCCTCGCTGGCCAGCTCGTACGGCAACCGCGGCGCGTTGTAGTCCCGCGCGCCGCTCGGCATCGTCGCAATCCCCAGCTGCGACGGCAGATTCGCGCTGTTGTGAATCTTGTGGATCATCACCTTGAACTCGATCGTCGTGTCCGGCGTCCCGCCGCCCACGAGAGGATCGTTCAGGTCCTCCGACCCCGCCACGTGGCACGTCACGCACACGCGCGGATCCCGCATGATCCCGCCGCCCGGAAGCCCTTCCGTGTGCTGCTGCAGCTGGTCATGGCACTGCGCGCAGTTCTCGATCTGGACGACCGCGCGAGGCTCCAGGTCCGGCGAATCCCCGTAAAGAAAGTCGTAAACGGTGTTGCCGACGTCCTTGAGGATCTTCGAGCCGCCGACCGAATAGTTCCTGTACGCGACGAGCACGATCGTGTAGGTCCCTTCAAGCAACTCGGTACCGGAAAGCACGTCCGTCGTGAAGGCGCCCGTGTAGTTCGGCGGATCGAGGTACAACTCGGGAAGCTCCGGGAACGTGTAGGTGTAGGACCCGTCGTCGTTCGCCTCGGCGACCTCGCGGATGTCCTCCTGCTCCGGCACCACGATCTGGTAGTTGAACGTGGGCCCCGAGATCCATCCTTCGAAGTGATCGAGCTCCGTGATGAGCATCAGCGACCCGTCGTCGCGGGTGATGGTGAAATTGACGGTCACCTGGTCGCCCGAGCCGAAGCGATCCCCGTCGCCTCCCCCTTCGATGGAGACCACGTTGATGTTGACCCCGGGCAGCGGTTCGGAGTCGTCCACTTCCGTGTCCGACGGAGGAATGATGACGACGGTCTTGCTGGACGACGAACCGTCCCGCCCGTCCCTTGGTCGCCGGCAGCCTGATGTCACCAGCAGGCCGCCGATGACGGCCAGCAGGGCCAGGGCCCAGAGGGCGTTCTGTCTCGGATGAGGCATGGATTCCTCCTTCCAGGGTGTGGACCTGGCGTCACTGGTGACAGGCATTGCAATTGCCTCCGTTGTCGGGGTGCGGCAGGATTTGGGTCACGCCATGGCACTGGCGGCAGTTCATTCCGGGGTTATGCCAGTCGGGCTTGTCCTCGGCATCCCGGTGGCTCGGAGCGCCGTCCTTGTGGCAGAACGAGCAGTTTTCGGTCGTCGACGACTCATGGCAGCCCAGGCAGTGCTGCAGCCTCGGCGCCCCCCAGCCCGCCGTGTGCGACCGCGGCGCCGTCTCCTCGTGGCAGCGGTTGCACGAATCCTCCTCGTGGCACACCGCGCACTGGGAGCGGTCCGTCTGCGCCGCCGTCACGTGGCCGCGCAGCCGGAAGAAGTTCGTGTGCGACGCCGGCGCCTCCTCCTGGTGGCAGGCCGTGCAGCTCGACTCCGTGTGGCACAGCGCGCAATCCTGCTGGGCCTTCGTGAAGTGCTGACCGCGCGCGACGTGTCCGTGGCCCTGCTTCCAGTTCAGCCTGTGGCTGGCGGGCGGCTTGTCCTGGCTCATCTCCTTGTGGCACGTCAGGCAGTCGTTGGACGCGCCCTTCTTCTCGTGGCAGGACATGCAGGTGTCCATCTCCATCCGCATGCCGTCGCCGACGGAGGCGTTGTCCTCCATGCCCGGGTGGCACTCCGCGCACGCGAGCGAGGCGTCCGTCACGTGCCGCTTGTGGGAGAACTTGATGTCGTCGTCCTGGGCGGTGAAGTGCGACCACTCGGGCTTCTCGCCGAGGAGCGCCGCGAGCTTGCGTTCCGGCGGCTTGTTCTCGTCCTCGGTCTCGTGGCACATCATGCAGCGCTTCAGGGACGCGGGCATTCCCGCCTCGTCCTCCTTGGCCGCCTTGGTGTGGCAGCTGTTGCACTCCAGCTGCTGGTCCTTGACATGGACCTTGTGGCTGAACAGCCTCGCCGGCTCCGGGGCGGGGGCAAAGATGTTCGCGACGCCGCAGGCCCCGATCCCGATGGTCAGGAACAGGCCGAACGGCTTGAGCCTCTTGATCCAGGGGTTCATGGTGGCCTTAGAAGCTGTAAGTGACGGCGATGCGGACCGTGTGGAAGTCGTCCCTGTCGTTGTCCTCGAGCTGGTACCCGAGCTCGAACTTCAGGGGTTTCCACGGGGAGTAGGACACCTTGGCGTAGTAGGTCTGGACGTGCTCCCTTTCAAGGTCCTCCAGCACGTCGTACTTGTACAGGGCGAAGCTCGAACCGACCGAGACCCTCAGGCCCTTGATGCCCTTGTAGGTGACGTCGAACCCGGCCGACTTCTGGTCCCCGTCGGCGGTGTGCTTCACGTTCCAGTACTCCAGCGTCACGCTCGCGCTCAGCCCGTCGAGCGGCCAGTCCTGGATGCCGGGGGAGAAGAAGTAGCGCTGGAACGACCGGTTCCCCGGCCCCTCTTCGTCGTATGGGCTGACGGCCCGCAGCTCGGCGCCGGCCTGGAGGTTGATGTGGTCGAAGAAACCTTTCGCGACCAGCAGGGAGAACTGGTCGTACGGGAAGTAGTTGTTGAGGATCCAGGTGAACTGGTCGGTGTCGATGGACGTGAGCTGGGTGGTGCGGTAGAGCCGGTACCACGACGCGTTGACCCGGAAGTCCCAGTCGGGCACGTAGAGGTCGCCGCGCAGGAGGTGGTCGTAGGAGCGGTACTCGAGGACGGTGTACCGCGCGTGGAGCATCAGCAGGTCGGCGACCGACTGCCAGCCCGAGAAGCACCAGAGGTCGTCGCGCTGGGTGAGATCCTTGTAGGCGTCGCGGATCCGGGTGTATTCGGCGCGGAAGCGCGAGCCGGTCCACGGGCGGGCCTGGACCCATCCGCCGTAGATCGCATCGCCGCGCCAGCTGGACTCGTAGGCGTGCACCGGGATCCCCGCGTAGGCCCCCGCCTGCAGCCCGAGCACCTTGCTCCAGGCCATCGTGTCCACGCGTGCGCCGTCGAAGTGGAACATCATCGGGTGCTCGTCGAGCGACTGGCGGCCGACGCGGGCGGACTCGATAAAGAGGACGCGGTGGAGTTCAGCGTAGGCGTAGTAGACGTCCGCCGTCACGCGGTGCTCGTAGGTGTCCTGAAGGCTGTCGTAGGTGAATGCGCCGTTCGAGTGATGTTCGCCGTCGAGGTCCTCGGCGACGCGGAAGTTGAAGTGCGCCGTGAGCAGGTGCTTCTTGCGGTTCCCGATGTCGGCCGAGAGGTACTGGTACAGGTCGTTGTCGGAGTCGTGAGTGTCCTTGTTCACATTCCAGCGCAGCCTGTACCTGAGCGAGAGCCGCCCGTGAACGGGAAACCCCAGGAGATCGCTGGGGAACCCCTCGTCGGCGGTGGAGTCGTCGGCCGCCGGCTTGGCGGCCTCCTCCTTCTTTGCCTCGCCTTCCGGCTTCGGTGCCGGCTCTGACGAGGCGGGCTTGTCGGTCGGTGCCGGGTCGGAAGGCTCCTGGGCCCAGCCGACCGTGCACAGCATCAGCCCGAGCAGGGTATTTCTGATCGCGGTGCCGCCCAAGTTGACCTCCCCCAACGACGTGGCTGAGCGGGTCGTTCGCAATTCGAATGCCCCAAGGGGGTTCGGGGCGGGATTGGCGACTGAACCCGAAGTTGGAGGCGAGCGCATTGAATTCCGCGCGATTCTACGCTCCACGTAGCGAGATTCCGCGCAAAGTTAAGAACGGGTTTGGGGAAATAGCCCCGGGCCCTTGCTCTATTCTACCCGCTCCGCTGGACGCAGGTGGCTGCAGTTCCGCATCGCTCGCACAACCGCTCCGCCCCGGAGCAGGACACGATTCCGGGTTCCGAATCCGGGGGAAGTGAGCCGGGATTGGCCGAAACTGCGCAGATCAGACCCGCCCATCTTCCGCCCGTTCCCTCATCGAACCTCGACCAGCCGTCTCGCACGGCTTCTGTTCCCGGCCCCATGCACCATTCAATCCTCCCCTCCAGACACATCCACCGGCCTCAAGCGGGGCTCCACGCGCTCCCCGATTTCGCGAACTCCCCGAGTAGTTCGATCGCGAGAGCCTCGGGAATCGGCTCGGCGCCGACCAGCGACCTCGCCACGTCCGAGTAGGAGGCGGCGACGTCCAGGCAGGTCAGGCCATCGCAGACCGGACGGATCCTCCGGAGCGCATCCGGTGTCGCGCACGCGACGACCGCATAGAGCCGTTTCGGGCCGTGCAGGCGGACTATCTCCAGGGCTTCCGCGAGCCCCGCCCCGCTGGCAACGCCTTCCGCCACGATGACGACGGTTCGTCCGGAGACGTCCTCGGGCCCCCGGCGCGGGGTCCACCGGCCTCGACGCTCCACGAGCATCTCGATGTCGTGCAGGATGCAGCGGGCGAGCGCCTCCTGCGAAACCCGGGCTCCGTTAAACGCCGTCGTCCAGAGGATCTCCCCCTCTTCTCCCACTGCGCCGACCGGGTGCGCAGGATCGTCCGGAAGTCGGAGTTCGCGGGTGAGCAGAACATCGACCGGGCACTCGATCTCCGACGCGAGCGCGCACGCCAGCGGCACCGCATTGCGCGAGGATGCCAGCACGAGCGTGCGAACGTCCGTGAACGGTCGGAGGCGGGACGCGAAGAAGCGTGCGGCGACCGTGCGACTGATGATCTGCATACGGGCCTCTTGCGGCAGATTCGGGAAGAGGGGCCCGGACGCAAATGAGGGACCGCTTCGAGCGCACGCGGGCGGCGGTTTCGCGAAGAGCGCACGCCCTTCCCCGCGACCGGGGCGTGGAATCCCGCGTCGCCGGCAAGCAGACCGCGAGGTCCGCCGCTACTCCCCCATCTCGTCCGTCACGTTCACGCCCCACGTGAACTGCCAGTCGCGGAGGCGCGCCTCCTGGTCGGGCGCCAGCGACAGCGTCCCGGAGATCTTCTTCTGCGTCTCGATCATCAGGCCGAGCCTCAGCGCGTAGTCCGCCTGCCGGGACAGGTCCTCGCCCTTGCGCCGCCGCGCCCAGATGTCCTCGTTCAGGGCGCGCTCGCGGTCGATGTACTCGGTCACGAGCGGCTGAAGAGCGGCCTTCTGGGCGTCGTTGAGCCCGAGCGAGGCGCTCCACTGGTCGGTGATCGCCGCCGTCACCTTCGAGCGGGACCCGTCGATCCAGGTCTGCGAGCCCTGCCAGTCCTGGGTGAAAAGCGGGTAGTCCTTGAGCAGCTCGGCGTGGCCGGGGGAGAGGGTGGCGAGGAACTGCTCGCGGGAAGTCAGGGAGAGCTCCGTGAAGGCGCGCAGCTGCTCGAGGCGCGACAGGTCCGCGCACTCCTCGCGGAAGCGCTCCCAGTCCGTCTCCTGGGCGGCGAGGAGTTCGCGGAGCCGCGCCTCCTCCTCCGCCGAGAGCGGCGGCACGGCCTGGGCCAGGAGTTCCAGCATCAGGGCCTCGAGCCCGCCCGGGGTGTGCATCGCTTCTTCGGGCGTCATGCCCAGTTCGGCCGCGAGGGCCTCGAAGGCCGCGCGCAGGTCGCCCTTGAGCGCCTCGGCCTCGGGCGGCCACGAGTCCATCGGCAGCCCGCGGATCTTCCCCGCCAGCGCTCCCAGTTGGCTCGCAATCTCCGCCCAGGTCTTCGCCGCCTTTCTCCCGCCCTCCCGCTTGCCCTCGCGCCCCCCCGCGCGCTTGCCCTCCCGCCCTCCCGCGTAAGACTCCAGCTCGAACACGCGTTTCTTCAGCTTCGCCGACTCGTCGATCGCCCGGTCGCGATCGCGTCGAAGGGCGGCCGCAGATTTCGCGGCAGCCTCGCGTTCCGTTGCGATTGTCTCTTCCCTGAGGGCGGCGGCCGCCGCGGCCTGCTGCGCCTCCTGCGCGACGCGGCGGTGATGGAGGACCCGGAACAGGGCCGCGCTGGCGATGGCGCCGGCCAGGAATCCGGTCAGGAGCCACTTGAGCATGACGAGAGCCTCCGCTGGGGCCGCGCCGGCGGCCGGCCTCCCCCAAGTAAACGCTTCCCGGGCCCGCTCTCGTGAGAATTTCTGGAACATCGGCCGCCCCGGAACGTCTCATGCCCGTAACGCCGTGCCGATTCCATCCCGCCCGGACTCCCTTCCTGGAAGGTGCCCCGTGAGACTGAACGCGATCCGCCCGTGCCTGCTGGGTGCGCTGTGCCTGTCGGTGGCGACGCTGGTGGCGAGTTTCTGCCTGGAGTTGCGGAGCGAGCCGGGGGACGGGAAGCAGCCGCTGTCGGAGGACACTTCGGTCGGGAAAGTGGTGGATCGCGAGGGGAATGCAGTCCTGAAGCCCGTGACGGGCGACCGGTGGTCGGTTGCGGAGGAGAACCTGCCGCTGATGACCGGGGACTGGGTGAAAACGGGGGCGCGCGGGGCGAACGCGCTGCAGATGCGGCTGAAGAACGGCGCGGTGGTGACGATGGGGCCGGACTCGCTGGTGGAGGTGGCGGACGCGGGAACGCTGAAGATCTCGCAGGGTGAAATGGAAGTCGCTTCTCCGGAGAAAGTCGTCGTCGCGATCCAGGGGCCGGGCGGCGCGGCGATCGAGGGCGCCGGGCGCAAGGTGGTGCGGGCGCGCGACGGGAAGCTGACGGCGCTGGACGCGGACCCGAAGTGGCTTTCGGGCTACAAGGGGAACGCCTCGACCGAGGCGCTCGGGTCGCTGCTCGCGAACGTCGACGGCCGGAACGTCCCGCTCACGATGGGGTACCACAAGGTGATCGTGGACATCCGCGACCAGATCGCGCGGACCGACATCGAGGAGTCCTTCGTCAACCACACGTCCTCCGTCCTCGAGGGCGTCTTCTACTTCCCTCTCCCGCAGGATGCGTCGATCTCCGGCTTCGGCATGTGGATCGGCAACGAGTACGTCCACGGCGAGATCGTCGAGAAGGAACGCGCCCGCGAGATCTACGAGACGATCCTGCGCGAGAAGCGCGACCCCGGGCTGCTGGAGTGGACGGGCGGGAACATCTTCAAGGCCCGCGTCTACCCGATCGGGGGCGAGAAGCGGATCCGGATCACGTACACGCAGGTGCTGCCGAAGGTGGGCTCGACGTACCGGTACACGTACGCGCTGCAGAGCGAGATGCTGCGGCAGCACCCGCTGAAGCAGCTCAAGATCGAGGTGAAGGTGAGCTCGGAGGAGAAGCTGGCTTCGGTGGAGTCGACGTCGCACATGTGCCGGGTGCGGCAGGCGGAGAACTCGGCGAGCGTGGAGTACGACGAGCAGGAGGTCACGCCGACGCGGGACTTCGAGTTGCGCATCGGCACGAAGCCGTCGGGGCGGGCGATCACGATGATCCCGCACCGCCGCGGGAACGACGGGTACTTCATGATGCTGGTGGAGCCGCCGGGAGCGCCTGAGAAGGATCCGCGGCCGCTGGTGCCGGGCGGGAAGCCGGTGAACCTCACGGTCGTCGTGGACACGTCGGGCTCGATGCTCGGCTCGCAGCGCGACACGCAGCTCGCGTTCGTGGAGGCGCTGCTGGCGTCGCTGGGCGAGAAAGACCGGTTCAACGTGGTGACGGGCGACGTCGAGACGCGCTGGGCGTGGAACGAGGCGGCGGAGAACACGGTCGCGAACCGCGCGACGGCGCTGGAGTTCGTGGAGAAGCGGATTCCGCTGGGGTGGTCGGACCTGGACGGGACGTTCGCGGAGGTGCTGAAGCGCGTGCCGGCGGACGGGCAGGTCGTGTACGTCGGCGACGGGCTGCCGACGGCGGGGGACGCGGACCCGGTGGCGTTCGCGCAGCGGCTGCAGAAGATGTACGGCGGCACGGGGACGTTCCACGCGGTGGCGCCGGGGAGCTCGTTCGAGAGCGTGGTGTTCCGCGCGATGGCGTCCCTCGGCGGCGGCTCGGCGCGCGAGATCGGCGGCGGGACGGATCCGGCGCAGGCCGCGTTCCAGCTCCTGCGCGAGATCACGACGCCCTCGGTGCGGAACCTCAAGGTGCGGTTCGACGGGATCGCGGCGGCGGCGGTCTACCCGGACCCGCTTCCCAACCTCCCCGCCGGTTCGCAGCAGATCGTGATCGGGCGCTACAACCCGTCCGGGGGCCCGGCGGCGGGACGCGTGACCGTGTCCGGCACGATGGACGGCAAGGCGGTGGAGTACGGCGGCGAGGTCGTGCTGCCCGCGGCGGAGGCCGGCAATTCGTTCATCCCGCGGCTGTGGGCGCGCCACCACCTGGACTTCCTCCTAGCCCAGGGCGCTTCCCCGCAGGTGAAGGAGCGGATCATCGCGCTCTCGGAGGACTACCAGATCATCACGCCGTACACGTCGTTCCTCGTGCTCGAGAGCGACGCGGACCGCGAGCGGTTCCAGGTGAAGAAGAACATGCGGATGCGCGACGGCGAGGAGTTTTTCGCCGAGGGTCGGGACAAGGCGGACTTCGAGCTGACGCGGAAGCAGATGCTGGCGGCGAAGGCGTGGCGGATGCGGATCCGCGAGGGTGTGCTGAACCGGCTGGCGGGGATGAGCCGGGAGCAGACGTCGTGGCTTTCGGGGGAGCCGGAGGAGCTGTACGAGCTGGCGGCGGGCATCCACGACTCGCTCCGGGGGCTCGACGGCGGGAGGTGGAAGGACCGGGAGGAGGCGAAGCGGCCTGTCGCGGAGGAGAGCATCGTCTCGGAGGACGACAAGAACGAAGGGCCCGGGAACGAGCCTGAAGCCGGGGAGGGGCCGGGGGACGAGCTGGCGGACATGCCGGCGGAGCCCGCGACGGCGGCGCCGGAGGAGATGGAGAAGTCGCTGGAGTCGAAGGCGGACTTCGCGGGGGCGGCGCGGAAGGAGAACGCCTACGCGAAGCGGAGTTTGCGGCAGCAGGGGCAGGGCGGTAAGGCGGGCTACCTGGCGGGTCTGGGGGACATGAAGAAGGTCACGACGCGGGGCGGCCGGGCTGCGGGGCCGTACGACTACCTGAACGCGCTCTTCCCCGCCGTGCCCGGCCCGCGGGTGGCGCCGGCGGATCCGGCGTGGGCGAAGGAGGTGCTGGAGGTGTCGAAGTCGCTGGACCGGCGGGCGCGGATCGCGGGCTCGGAGCAGGGCGTTTACGTGCGGGTGGCGCACGCTTCGACGGACCTGAGGAACCGTGTGATGAAGCACGGCGCGAGCGAGCACTGGCTGTCGGCGGCGACGTGGCTGACGCGGAGCGCGCACCAGGCGGGGAACGACTACCAGGTGCAGTGGGTGTCGGGCGGCGAGCGCGGGACCTGGACGGCGGCGTGGCTGCTCGGGCGGACGCGGGCGAAGGAGGACGGGGACGCGGCGGCGTGGGACGCGCCGTTCGGGTGGTACTTCGGCGACCTGCCGCAGGGGGCCGAGGCGGCGATGGAGAAGGGCGCGGACGGGCGGATCACGCTGACGCTGACGTGGCCGGCGCAGCCGGCGTCGCAGACGGTGGTGGTGATCGACGCGGCGAAGGCGGCGGTGGTCGAGGTCCGGAGCATCGTGAACAAGGAGGTCGTCTCGACGACGGCGTTCGAAGGGCTGTTCGAGGCGGCGGGCGCGTGGTGGCCCGCGCGCATCGTGACGAAGGACAAGGCGGGCAAGGAGACGTCGGTCGCCACGGTCGAGGTGAAGGCGCTGGCAAAGGCCGACCTCGAGGCGGCCGTGGCGAAGGCGCTCGAGGCGAGGAAGGACGCGATCCTGCTCGGCAAGGCGCCGGAGAAGATCGAGGACGCCAAGCAGGCGTTCAAGGACGGCAAGGCGACGCTCGAGGAAGCGTGGGCGGTGCTGGGCTGGCACTCCGCCCGGCAGAACTGGGACGACGCGAAACCGGCGATGGACGACGTCGCAGCGCGCCTGAAGGGCAAATGGGGGCTCGCTCTGATCCGGTTCGCGCTGATGAGCCAAAGCCGCCGGAACGAGGAGATGAAGACGCTCCTCACGGAAACCGCCGCCACGCTGGCCGCGACGCCCCGTGACGCGGATTACGCGTCCTGCTGGCAGATGGTCCAGTACTCGGGATGGCTGAACCAGGGCCACGAGAAGATGGCGCTGCTCGATGTCCTCAAGCCGGTCTGCGAGAGGCAGAAGGAGATCTTCGAGCCGATGCTCGCCTGGGACCGCACCGCCCTCTACGCCGTCCAGAACATGGGGCAGCCCGCGAGGTTCTTCGCGGCGCAGAAGGAGATCGCGGCGAAGTACCCCTTCCAGTCGGACCTGCAGACCGCGACCGCCAACCTCCTCGCGTCCCGCGGCGAGGTCGAGGCGGCCATGAGCTTCCTCGCGGAGGCCGAGTCGAAGAACGGTCCGTGGCAGGACTGGGAGATCGAGCAGCTCCGCTCGACGGGCGGCTGGATCCTCTTCAACTCCTACCGCCTCGACGCCTTCGTCTCGCACGTCGAGGCGTGGGCGCAGGCGCATCCCGGGAAGGTCGGCCAGCAGGTCTGGGACATGTACCTGTCGGCGCTGGTCATGCTCGACCGTGAGCCGAAGGCGACGAAGCTCATGGAAGAGTGGCTCGCGTCGTTCCGCGGGCCGAAGCTCGAACCGGGCGAGATGGCGCGGGTGCAGGCGGCGATCCGGCACGCGAACGGCCAGGGCTTCAACCTCTGGAACAACCGCTTCGACGAGCGCCTGTCGAAGCCGCTCGCGGACGCGGCGCTGTTCTACGCGGACCACGAGCAGGCGTCGCAGCTCGCGGGGCAGATCCTCCAGTACGGCACGTTCCTGCAGACGGACGAGGCGCGCGAAGTGCGGACGACGCTGTACGTTCGCCTCCGGGACAAGTCGGCGACGCTGCCGGCGGTGAAGATCGCCGAGTACACGATCTGGCTCCGGCAGTACGGCTTCGCGACGGACGAGGGCGAGGCGGGCTGGCAGGCGATCTTCGACAAGGTCTACGAGCGCTGGCTGGCGGAGAAGACCGTGGCCGAGAAGACCGTGCTGGCGCAGGTGATCCTGGGCTACGGCCGCGGGGAGCTGCGCCTGAAGTGCCTGCGCAAGACCCTCGAGGACGCGAAGACGCCGGAGGAGATCGCGTCGGCGCGCGCCGGACTCTTCGACGCCCTGCTGGCCGAGCCGTGGACGGCGGCCCTGGAGACGGAGCTGCTGGGCCACCTGCCGCAGCTGTCCGTGTCGCCCGCCGCTGAAAAGGCCGCCGAGCTGACGCTCGCGACCCGCATCGTCGCCCTCGTCGCGCTCGTGGACTGGATGACCGAGCGCCGCGCGGACGCGGCCGTCGCCGCCCTTCCCGGCGTGAACGAGATGCCGCGCCGCAAGGTGCGCGACGCGAGGCTCGCCGCGCAGAAGGAAGCCCGGACGCAGGCCGCCGGCACGCTGGCGGGGCTGGAGAAGCGCGCGGAGTTCGAGGGGCTGCGGCCGTGGCTGGCGATCGAGCGGGCGTGGCTGCGCGTGAAGCTCGGGACGGACCTGGCGGCCGTGGAGACCGACGTCCGCGCGCTGCTCGCGGCGACGACGGCCGAGGCGGCGAAAAAGAAGGCGGAGGACGTCACGGTGCGCGAACGCGTCCTCGCGGCGCGCTGCGTCGCGACGCTGGCGTGGCTCGCGGTCAAGGCGTCCGGGCAGCCCGGCGCCCCCGCGGACCCGGCCGTGCTCGGGACGGTGGACGAAGCCATCAAGGCGGACAGCACCCTGATCGACTGGCGCGCCGCCAAGTACGACATCCTCGCCGCCCTCGACCGCGGCGACGCCCTCGAGGCCGCCCTGCTCGAGTGGTTCGGCGAGAAGCGCGAGTTCGCGAAGCTCCGCTGGGGCCGCGACCTCGCCACGATCGAGGCGGAGCGCGGGCACCTCAAGGAGGCCGCGGCCGTGTTCGAGGAGCTGCGCGCCATGGGCGAGCTCGCCCCCGACGATCTCCGGCGCCTCTCCGACTGGTACCTCGTCCTCGACGCGAAGGACAAGTCCCGCGAGCTGAAGATCGCCTCCTGGCAGGCGCGCAACGAGTGGGAGACCTACAACTGGCTCCAGTCCCAGGTCTACCGCTTCCAGCGCTCCGGCGACGACGTCCCCTCCGAGATGGACGCGGAGGTCCCGATCGCCTTCGTCGCGCTCTTCCGAAAGGCCCAGAACCCCGCGAACTTCGCCTGGACGCTCCAGTCGTTCTACGGCGCCACGCGCGACTTCCGCCTGCTCGAGTGCGTCCCCGAGGCGGTCGTCGGGCAGACGTCCCAGCAGATCTACCCCTTCCTCGAGTCGCTCCGGCAGCTGACGGAATCGATCCAGGAGGAAGCGACGCTGGACCGGCTCGTGAAGCACCTGCGCGACCAGCACGCCGCGTCGAAGCACGACGTGAACCGGCGCGCGCTGCGGCTGCTGGAGTACCTCGTCGAGCACCGCGCCGCCGCGCAGTCGAACGGCGCCGGGCCGCATGCCGACGCGGCGCTTGCGGCGATGAAGGACGCCTTCCGGCTCGCGTGGTCCGAAGGCGAGCCGGCGATGATGGCGCAGTTCCTCGCAAACTGCGGGGCCCTGAAGCCCGCGGCGCTCGTCGAAGAGCAGCTCCGCGAGCTGTCGGTGCTCTACGGCGGGGCGAAGCCGGCGAGCGAGGACCGCTTCGCCATCGGCGCCTGCTTCGCGACCGCCCAATGGGCGAACGGCCGGCGCCAGGACGCGATCCTGACGCTCGGCGGCGCGCTGGACGAGCGCCGGCAGGCCTTGAAGGGCCGGCTGGAGTCGGGCGCGAACGGGCCGCTCGCGACGTACGCGGGCTGGCTGCAGGCCGTGGGCGACTACCGCGCGGCGGAGAAGGTCTGGCGCGGCGAGCTCGCCTGCGACCCGAACGAGGCGCAGGCGCAGTGGCTGAAGCAGATGCTGTTCGGCACGTACCACGCCGCGCTGGCGGCGAAGGCCGAGGTCTCCCTCGGCGCGGGGCGCGACCTCTACGCGGCGATCCTCCGGGACATCGTCGCCGGGATGCAGGCCGCCGGGGACGAGAGCCACCTGTCCGGCCTCGTCGGCATCCTCGGCAACGTCTGGCTCACCGCCCACCGCGACCTCCGCCTCCCCGGCGTCGGCGCCGACGTCGGCCGCTTCGCCTTCGAAACCCTCCCGCCGCTCCTCGGCCGCTTCAACGGCCGCAATTCCGCGGGGACCATCAACGTCGTCGCCGAGCGCCTCCGGGAGATCGTCGGCCCGGCGCGCGCGCTGGAGTTCCTCGTCGTCCGGGCGGAGACCGAGCCCGGCTGGCTGCGGATGCAGTGGCAGGGGTTCTGGAGCCAGCACGGACACCTGGCGTCGCGCTGCCGCGCGGAAGCGGGGACGATTCCGGAAGCGCTGTCCGACCGGCTGCTCGCGCTGGTCCTGAGGGAGCTGCGCGAGGACCTCCGCTCGATGGCGTCGCGCAACCGCAGCATGTACACGGTGGACTCCGGCGAGTTCTGGGCGGAAAAGAAGGCCGATTTCTCGCGGACGGCGCACGAGGCGCTCGCGACTTACGAGCGGTCCGAGGCGCGCGTGATTTACCCCGCCGACTACCTCTACCACGGCCTCAAGCAGACCTCCGACGCGATCACGGCGCTCCTCGCCGCCCACCAGCGGGGGCTGCTCGGCCTCGGCGGCCGGTACCACCTCTGCACGTTCCTCCACCAGCAGAACCGCTTCGCGGAGTCCATCCCGATCCTCGAGCCGATGATCGCCGCGGCGCCGGATGCCCTTCAGTACCGCGTCATGCTCATGATCGCCGCGTCCAGGACGGAGAAGGCCGACCTCCTCGCCGCGACGCTCAAGGCGGCCGACGAGCATTTCCACAAGGACGGCCGCTGGAACGAGAACGTCGCCGCGACCCTCGGCGGGGCGTGCCTCGAAACCCGGCTCTTCAAGGCCTGCATCGCGTACTACGACGAGGCCATCGCCCTCCACGTCAAGTCCGCCCCCAACCGCGGCGTCGGCGACGGCGTGCTCTCCATGTACTACCGCAACGAAGCCGGCGCCTGGAGCGGCCTCGGCGAGACCGACAAGGCCGTCGACGCCGCCGCCGGCGCCATCCTCAGCTGGGGCCGCAGCATCCACGGCCGCCAGGACGAGCTGTCCCGCCTCGTCCAGGTCCTCCGCGACGCGAAGGACCTCGACGCCTACGTGAAGCGCCTCGACGCGTCCGTGAAGGAGTCCGGCCTCGAGAACCCCGTCATCCGCAAGGCGCTCGGGCAGGTCTTCACCGAGAAGGGCCAGTGGGAGCTCGCCGCGACGCAGCTCCAGCAGGCCGTCGACGTCCAGCCCAACGACGTCGAGTCCCACCGCCTCCTCGTCCAGGCCTGGGACAACATGGGCGCCCGCGACCGCGCCACCGCCCAGCTCCTCGAGTCCGCGAAGCTCACCGGCCACAGCGTCGAGCTCTACAAGGACCTCGGGAAGCGCTTCGCCTCCCTCAAGAAGACCGCCGAGGCCGAACGCGCCTTCACCAACCTCGTCGAGATGATGCCGCAGGAGTCCGAGTCCCACGAGGCCCTCGCCGCCGTCCGCCGGGAGCAGTCGCGCTGGGCGGACGAAGCGCTCCAGTGGCGCCACGTGATCCGCATCCGCAGCCGCGAGCCGGGCGGCTACCTCGGCCTCGCCCGCGCGCTCATCGCCGCGGACGAGACGAAGGAAGCCCGCGAGGTCCTCGAGAAGGTCGTCACCACCGACTGGCCCGCCCGCTTCGACAACGCTCGGAACGAGGCGCGGGAGATGCTGAGGAAGCTCGGGAAGTAGCGACGGACCCCATGAGAAGCGCCGAAGCCAGGGAGAACCGGCTTCGGCGCTTGTTTTTCTCCTTCCCGGCTTACCGCAGGTCGAACCGGTCCAGGTTCATCACCTTGTCCCACGCCGCCACGAAGTCCTTCACGAACTTCTCCCCCGCGTCCTCGCACGCGTAGACCTCGGCCAGCGCGCGGAGCTGCGAGTTCGATCCGAAGACCAGGTCCACGCGGGTGGCCGTCCACCGGGGCTTGCCGGACGCGCGGTCGCGGCCCTCGAAGACGCCCTCCTCCTTCGCGGGGCTCCACGCCGTGGCCATGTCGAGCAGGTTGACGAAGAAGTCGTTCGTGAGCGTCCCGGGCTTCTTCGTGAAGACGCCGTGCTGCGAGCCGCCGGCGTTGGCGCCCAGCACGCGCAGGCCGCCGACGAGCACGGTCATCTCCGGCGCCGTGAGCGTCAGGAGCTGCGCCCGGTCGACGAGCAGCTCCTCCGCGGACACGGAGAAGCGCTTCTTGAGGTAGTTCCGGAACCCGTCCGCCACCGGCTCCAGCACCGCGAACGACTCGGCGTCCGTCTGCTCCGGCGTGGCGTCCATCCGCCCCGGCGCGAACGGCACCGTCACCTTGTGCCCCGCCTTCTTCGCCGCCGCCTCCACGCCCGCGCAGCCGGCGAGCACGATCAGGTCCGCCAGCGAGATCTTCTTCTTCCCCGCCTTCGCGTTGAACGCGCTGCGGATCCCCTCCAGGGTCTTCAGCACCTTCGCCAGCTTCGCCGGCTGGTTCACCTCCCAGTCCTTCTGCGGCGCCAGCCGGATGCGCGCGCCGTTCGCCCCGCCGCGCTTGTCGGAGCCGCGGAACGTCGACGCCGACGCCCACGCCGTCGAGACCAGGTCCGCCACACTCAGCCCCGACGCCAGCACCTTCGCCTTCAGCGCCGCGACGTCCTTCGCGTCCACGAGCTTGTGGTTCACCGCCGGGATCGGGTCCTGCCAGACCAGGTCCTCCTTCGGCACCTCCGCCCCCAGGTACCGCGACTTCGGCCCCATGTCGCGGTGCGTCAGCTTGAACCACGCCCGGGCGAACGCGTCGGCGAACTGGTCGGGGTGCTCCATGAAACGCCGCGAGATCTTCCCGTACTCCGGGTCGAACCGCAGCGCCAGGTCCGTCGTCAGCATCGTCGGCGCGTGCCGCTTCTTCGGGTCGTGCGCGTCCGGGATCAGCCCCTCCCCTCCCCCGCCCTTCGGCCGCCACTGCTGCGCCCCCGCGGGGCTCTTCGTCCGCTCCCACTCGTAGCCGAACAGGTTC
>JADLHC010000299.1 GCA_020849035.1 Planctomycetia bacterium | reverse complement strand
GTGCGGACTACTTCGACCGTCGCGACAAGGAGCGCCTGAAAAGCAAACTCGTCAAGCGCCTCGGCGAACTCGGGTTTGAAGTGACTGTCACACAGAAGCAGCCTGCGTAGGGCTGTTTTCTGAGGAAGAGGATGAAAACGGATACGGCGTCTCCCAGCCCCGTCCCCACCCCGTGCTAGACTCCATCCCACACCATGATCGAGCCCGGCACCCCGGAAGACGAATCCCGCCGCCTCGCCGCCCTCAAGGCGCTGCGCATCCTCGACACCCCCGCCGAGGAACGGTTCGACCGCATCACCCGCACCGCGCGAAAGCTCTTCAACGTCCCCATCGCGCTCATCTCGCTCGTGGACGGCGACCGGCAGTGGTTCAAGTCGTGCCAGGGGCTCGCCGTCAACGAGACGAGCCGCTCCGTCTCCTTCTGCGGCCACGCGATCCTCCAGGACGAACCCCTCGTCGTCGCCGACGCCGCCTCCGACCCGCGCTTCCATGACAACCCCCTCGTCACCGGCGACCCGACCATCCGCTTCTACGCCGGCTGCCCCCTCCGCGCGCCCGACGGCTCGAAGCTCGGGACGCTCTGCCTCATCGGGCGGGAGCCGCGGACGCTGACCGGCGAGGAGGTGGCCTCGCTCCAGGACCTGGCCGCGTGGGCGGAGGGCGAGGTCGGCCAGGTCCGCCTCGGCGAGTCCCAGCTCGCCCTGATCCGCGAGAGGGACGAACTCCGGCGGCGCGCGATGGTGGACGCGCTGACCCAGCTCTGGAACCGCGGCGCGGTCCTCGAGATCCTCCGCGCCGAAGTCGCCCGCGCGGAGCGCCAGCGCCACGCCATCTCCGTCGCCATGGTGGACGGCGACCGTTTCAAGGAGATCAACGACACCCACGGCCACCCCGCCGGCGACGCCGTCCTCCGCGAGATGGCGCAGCGCCTGCGCGGCGCGCTGCGACCGTACGACGCCGTGGGGCGCTACGGCGGCGAGGAGTTCATCGTCGTGCTGCCGGACTGCGGGGCGACCGCCGCCAGGGCGCTGGGCGAGCGGCTGCGCGAGGCCGTCTGCGCGACGCCGTTCGAGGCGGGGAAGGGTTCGCTGGCCGTCACGGCGTCGGTGGGACTCGCCACCTCGGAGCCCGCGAAGCCGGTGGAACCCGATGCGCTCGTGGCGGCGGCGGACGCGGCGCTGTACCGGGCGAAGAAGGGCGGGCGGAACCGCGTCGAAAGCTGATTACCGGCGGGCGGCGCGGGCGAGCGCACTCCGGAGGGCCCTTGCCAGCTTCTTCGCGTCGTGCCGGATGAAATGCGGCCACTGCCGCTTGAACGTCCCGGCCCGCGCGTACTTCCTCAGCTGCGCCGCGCTCGGGCCTTCCGTCAGGTCCCGTGCGATCCACTCCCGGTGCCACGGCCCGGGCGCGGGAACCGGGGCGCTCTCGTGCCGCGCGTACATCCGCAGGAGCTGCGGCGGCGGCACGCCGGTGTTCACGACGACGGCGTCGGGCGCGCGGCCGAGCATCCGCGTCACGGCCTCGACGTGCGACGCGGCGTCGTACCCGTCCGTCTGCCCGGGCTGCGTCATGAGGTTCGCGACGTAGACGACCGGCGTGTCGCGCAGCGCCGCGCGCACGCCCTTCGCCGCCAGCACGCTGCCGATTCCCGTCCAGAGGCTCCCGGGGCAGATGACGGCGGCGGCCGCTTGACGCAGTGCGTCAACGACTTCCCGCGTCGCCGGCAGCGCCGGCGCGTGGAACACCCGCACGATCGGCGACAGGTTCCGCCGCCCGATGATCGCCCACTCGCCCTTGACCGTCTTCCCGTCCGCCAGCTCCGCGCAGACCGCGGCGCTCGCGTCCGAGACCGGCAGCACGCGCGGCGCCACGCCCGCCGCCGCGCCGATCTCCAGCGCCGCCCGCGTCAGCGACCCGCGCTGCATCGCCAGCGCCGCGAGCATCAGGTTCCCCGTCGCCGTACCCTCCAGCGACCCCTGCGTGAACCGGTGCCGCAGCAGGTCCGCGACCGCGTTCCCCGCCGGCGCGATCGCCGACAGGCAGTTCCTCAGGTCCCCCACCTGCGGGATCCCCAGCACCCGCCGCAGCATCCCCGAGTGCCCGCCGTCGTCCGTCACGCCCACCACCGCCGTCGCGGGCACGCCGCGCAGCGCCGCGAGCACCGCGGCCTGCCCCGTCCCGCCCCCGATCGTCACGATCCCGCTCTTCCGCACTCTCCCTCCCGCCTGCTCCTGCCCACCGCCCACTGCCCACTGCCTCCTGCCCACTCACGCGATGCTCAGGTCCCCGAAATGGGGAAGCGGAAACTCCAGCGACCGCTCGTCCCCGCACTCCCCGCATTTCACATCCAGCCGGTCCAGGTGCTCCCCGCCCGTCCCCGTCACCAGCGACTGCATCTTTACCGCGTACTTCGGCTGCCCGCACTTGCAGTGCATCCGCGCGACCACCCAGTACTCGCGGCGGAGGTCGCTGAAGTGCCTTGCGACGGGCGTCGTGCGGCTGGAGATGTAGGCGTCCACGAGCAGCGCGACCCGCTTGAGCAGCTCGTGCTCGTACGGCTGCCGCTCCTCGTCCTCGTCCAGGCCGAGGCGCGTCAGCACGTTGTCGAACCCTTCGAACATCTTGCGCGCCGCGAACAGCACCATGTACCCGACCGGGTGCTTCTCCATCTCCGGCAGCTTCGCGAACTCCTCCGCGAGCGCCGCCTCCGCCTTCGCGTCCGCGTCCGCCGCCGGCCGACGCCGCAGCACTTCCTGCGCCGCCCGCAGCACCGCCTCGTCCAGCCGGTCCATCGCGACGATCCCGTCGAAGCCGAACACCGAGAAATGCTCGCCGATGAGCGCGAAGTACCGCTGCCGCTGCGACAGCGTCGCCAGAAGCGCCCCGATCGCCTCGCGCGACGTCGGGAACGCGGCGGGCAGTGCAGCCAGCCCGCGCTCGATTGCGGCGGCCTCGCGCTCGACGAGCTTCGTCACCTCGGGGTTGTCGCCGGCGCGCATGGGCGAAGTGTAGCCGCTCACGACTCCAGCATCCGCAGGAACTCCGTCTCGTCGATGATCTTCACGCCCAGCGCTTTCGCCTTGTCGAGCTTGGATCCGGCGCTGGGCCCGGCGACGACGTAGTCGGTGTTCTTCGACACGCTCGAGGCGGCCTTGCCGCCGAGCTCGGCGACTTTCGCCTCGGCTTCGCGCCGCCCCAGTTTCACCAGCTCGCCGGTGAACACGAACTTCAGGCCCTGGAACCTCCCGCCCTCGACCTTCTTCGGTTTCGGCCACTTGATCCCCGCGGCGACGAGGCGCTCGACGAGGCGGCGGTTGCCGGCGGCCTGGAAGAAGTCGTGGAGGACGGTGGCGACGCGTTCGCCGACCTCGGGGACCTCCTGGAGTTTCTCGACGGGGGCGTCCATGAGGGGGTGGATGTCGCCGAAGTGGTTGGCGAGATCGCGGGCGGTGGATTCGCCGACGAGGCGGATGCCGAGGGCGCCGATGAACTTCTCGAGGGTGGTATTCTTCGACGCCTCGAGCTCGTCGAGGAGGTTCTGCGCGGACTTTTCGCCCATGCGGTCGAGCTCGGCGAGCGTCACGAGGTTGAGGTGGTAGAGGTCGGCGGCGTCCTTCACGAGCCCTTTCTCCACGAGCTGGTCCACGATCTTCTCGCCGAATCCGTCCATGCCGAGGAAATGGGCGAAGTGGTAGATGGTGCCCTTGACCTGCGCGGGGCAGGAGGCGTTGGGGCAGCGGGGGACGGCCTCGCCCTCGGGCCACGACACGTCGGCGCCGCAGACGGGGCATTTCTTCGGCATCTCGAGGTCGCGCTCGCTCCCGGTGCGCCGCGCCGCGATGGCGCCGACGATCTCGGGGATGACGTCGCCGGCGCGGCGGACGGTAACCCAGTCGCCGATCTTCACGCCCTTCTTCGCGACGAGCCCGGGGTTGTTCAGCGTCGCGCGCGCGACGGTCACGCCGCCGATGAGCACGGGCTTGAGTTCCGCGACCGGCGTCAGCGCGCCCGTGCGGCCGACCGACACCGTCATTTCGAGGATCTGCGTCACCTCCTCGCGCGGCGGAAATTTCCACGCGATCGCCCAGCGCGGGCTGCGCGTCCGGAACCCCATCTCCTCGCGCAGCCGGAAGTCGTCCACCTTGACGACCGCGCCGTCCACCTCGAAGTCCAGCCGGTCCCGCC
>JADLHC010000298.1 GCA_020849035.1 Planctomycetia bacterium | reverse complement strand
GTCGTGCGCTGGGCGGACGCGGGCGCGCCGCTCGGCGACCCGGCGCAGGAGCCGCCGCTTCCGGAGTTCAAGGACGAGTGGACGCTCGGCCCGCCGGATCTCGTGCTGGAGATGCCCGAGGAGTTCGAGCTGGGCGCGTCGGGGCCGGCCGACGAATACCGGCATTTCGTCCTCCCCACCTCCCTTCCGGAGGACGCCTGGATCCGCGCGACGGAGATCCGTCCCGGGAATCCGCGCGTCGTGCATCACGTGCTGGCCTACGTCGACACGTCCGGGATCGCGCGCAAGCTCGACGCGGCCGCCGAGGGGGCCGGGTATCCCGGTGAGGGGACGTCCCCGGGGTTCATCCCGACCGGCGAGATGGGCGGCTGGGCGCCGGGCGACATGCCGTACGAACTCCCGGAGGGCGTCGGGCGTCGCCTCCGCAAGGGCGCCGACGTGGTCCTCCAGGTCCATTACAACCGGTGCGGGACGCCCCAGCGCGACCGCACGCGCCTCGGACTGTACTTCTCGAAGACTCCCGTGAAGAAGCAGATCCGGTGGGCCGAGATGGTGAACGCCTCGTTCGAGATCCCCCCGGGCGCGGAGCGGCACGAGGTGCGCACGTCGTGGAACTTCTCGAAGGACGTGACGATCTACGTGGTCTCCCCGCACCAGCACCTGCTCGGGAAGGCCGCGAAGCTGGTTGCCCAGAAGCCCGACGGTTCGCTGCAGACCCTGATCGAGATCGCCCACTGGGAGTTCAAGTGGCAGGACGCCTACATGCTGCGCGAGCCGCTCAAGCTCGCAGCCGGGTCGAAGCTGCTGTACACGGCGACCTACGACAACTCGGAGAAAAACCCCCTGAACCCGAACCGGCCGCCGAAACCCGTCCGCTGGGGCGAGAAGACCGCGGACGAGATGTGCCTCGCGTACGTCGGCTACGTCGAAGACCGCGAAGACCTGACGAAGAAGAAGGGCAGGTAGCTCCCCGGCGGACCTGGATTACGAGATGCCGAGGACTTTGTAGCGGATCGTTCCCCGCGGCGCCTTCACCTCTGCGACCTCGCCGATCTTCTTCCCGATCAAGGCCTGGGCGATCGGCGCGCTCACGGAGATCTTGTTGTTCATCGGGTCCGCCTCGCCCTCCCCGACGATCTCGAAGAGCTCCTCGTCCTTCGTCTTCATGTCGACGCACTTCACCTTCGCGCCGAACAGCACGGCGTCCTTGGGCTGGGAGCTGGGGTCGACGACCTGCACGCGGGCGAGCCGGTCCTCGAGTTCCGTCACGCGCTGGTCGAGCAGCCAGAGGTCGTTGCGGGCCGACTCGTACTCCGAGTTCTCGGAGAGGTCGCCGAGCTCGCGCGCCTCGCCGAGCCGGATCTCGAGCTGTTTGCGCTCGACTTCCTTCATGTGCTTGAGCTTTGCCTTCGCCAGCTCGAAACCTTCGGGCGACATGGGGACGATGTCGGACACGGTTTCCTCCGCTCAAAACGACAAGCCCGCGAACGATTTCGCGGGCTGATGGGCGGAATTCAAGCAAAGGCCTGGCCGGTGAGTCAAGAACGGCTACCGGAGGCGCGCGGCGAGGGCGAGGACGTCCGGGTCGTCGGGCGCCGCGCCGCTGGCGCGCCGGCTGAGGGCGAGCGCGGCGTCCCGGTCTCCCCGGTCGAGCGCGGCGGCGCCCAGCTTTGCCAGGGTGCGCCCGGCGTCGCGGCGGACCCAGAGGGCGCTGTCGAGCGGGTCTCCCGCGGAGAAGTCGAATCGCGAGCCCACCGCCGTCCCGTCCGTCGCGGCCGACCGCAGCGGGTGGCCCGGGGGCAGCGCGCCGTCCTCGCCGGGCGCTTCTTCGTCGGCCCCGCGCCGCAGCGGAGGCAGCTTCCCCGCCGGCACCTGCGGAACCGGAATGCCGCGGGCGAACTCCTCGGCCGTCAGGTACGGGATCTTCTCGACGCGCCCCGCGAGCTGCGTGCGGAAGTAGACGTTTCCTTCCATGCGGGGAGAGCGCTCGTCCCCCCGGAGGAAGATGGCGGCCCCGGGAAGGACTTCCTTGTCGAGGGTGGTGAAATCGTCGACGCGAGCGAAGAGGTTGTCCGAGACGACGCCTCCCCCGATGAACGTCAGCGCGGTGTGGGTGCAGCCTACGAAGGTGTTGTGAACGACGGTGCTGGACGTTGAGCGGATGACCAGCGCGCCCGGGAAGGCCGTGGTGCTGGGCAGGTGACCGCACCGGACGAACCTGCAGTCGCGGACGAGGAGGTCCTCGTTGCTCTGCTCCGCGACGATGCCCCAGTGCGGGCAGTCGCGGAACTCGCACTCGACGAACTCGCATCCCGGGTTCGGGACGTAGGCCGCCGCCTTCTCCCCGCCCGAGACGCGGCACTGGACGAACCGGAGGCGCGATCCGAGGCTGCCCAGGACGCTCCACCCTCCGCCGTCGAAAGTGCAGCGCAGGGCTAGGCCGCGGTCGCTCGTCGATGCGGCGTCGAACCCGCCGCCGCGGAGGCTCTTGCGGACCACGACGTCCCTCACGTGCCAGTCCCGGCAGTCCGCGACGTTCAGGCCGCCCCCCTCCAGGCGCCCGGAGCTGACGCAGCGGATGACGCTCGCCCGGTGACTTCCGCTGAGGCTGCCGAGGCTCGACGTCCCGGCGGCCGCGGTGAGGTCGCGGAACCGCACGCCCGGCGAGGCCACCGCGGAGAACGCGTCTCCCGTCGGATTGAGGAGCTGCGGAGCGCACCCCGGGGCGGCCGCCACCAGCACCCCGGGCCTCCCGCTGATCTCCACCTTGCCGTACGAGCCGCCCTCGAGGAGAAGCGTGTTGCCCGGGCGAAGCGCGGCGAGCGCCTCCTCGAGGAGCCGATGCGTCGCGGCCTCGCTGTCCCCGACGCGGAGCACACGGTGCTCGAGGACCAGCGAGGTGTTCCGTTCGAAGTGCGCCGGCACGACGCGAACGACCCGGCCCGCGCGACTGACGATGAAGTAAACGTCGCCGGGAACGATGTCCCGCACGGGCAGCGGGGCCCTTCCGGCGGGCGTGCAGAGTCCGGCCGCCCGCGCGGTGTCGAGGGGCGGGAACGACTCCTCGTCCCAGAACACGCCCGGGTCAGCGGCGCCCAGGTCGATGTCGACGCCTTCCTCCGTCGTGTCGAAGGCCCACGAGCAGGTGCCGGCCACCAGGCGCGCGAGCCGCTGGATCTCCGCGTCGCCCGACAGGTCCGCGTTCGCCGCGAGCAGCGAGCGCGCCACGTCCAGATCCTCCGCGCCGGGGTTCGCCCGGGCGACCACCTCGCCGACCCTCCGTTTCAGCAGCAGCAGCCGCACCTGCCGGGACGTTTCCTCGACCCGCTCGTCGCCCGCAATGAGGCCGCGGACCGACCCGAGCCGGACCTCGGCTTCCGCGAATTCGCCGCGTTCGGCGAGAGCCAGGGCCTCCCGGACTCCCGCGTCGACCTGCCCTGCCGCTTCGCGCCTGCGGTCGTCGTCCAGTCTGCGCTCGTCGGCGGCCGCGTTCACGGCGCGCCGCCAGAGGAACCCGCCGCCGGCGGTCGCGGCAAGGACCAGGACGGAGCCGGCGGCGGTCAGCGGAGCGTGCGTCCGGACCCAGCGGGACACGCGGTCCGCCCACGACGGCGCCTCGGCGAGAATCGCCTCGCCGTTCAGGTACCGGTCGATGTCGTCGGCGAATTCCCCCGCCGTCTGGTATCGCCGCTCCTTCTCGCGCGCCATCGCCTTCGCCACGACCAGCTCGATGTCGCGATGAAGCCCGGGGCGCTCCTTCCGCAGGGGCGGCGGCTCGGCCGCGATGATCGCGCTCAGGACGTCGCCGAGGGACGGGCCCTGGAACGGCGCGTGGCCGCAGAGGAGCTCGTACAGCACCGAGCCGAGCGCGAAGATGTCGCTGCGCGCGTCGACGTCCCGCGTCCGCCCGGACGCCTGCTCCGGGCTCATGTACGCCGGCGTCCCGAGGAGGTTCCCGCTGATCGTCAGCCCGCCCCCCGCGCTCGCGTCACGGGCGAGCCCGAAGTCCCCCAGCAGCACCCGCATCGGCTTCACGTCCCCCGTCACCGATCCCCCGCCCTTCCCCATCGACGCCAGCAGGATGTTCCCGGGCTTCACGTCGCGGTGCACGATTCCCTTCTGGTGGGCGAAATGCAGCGCCCGGGCGACGTCGCGGACGATCCTCAGCGCGATGCGCGGCGAGAAGCTCCCCTGCTGCTTCACCACCCGGTCGAGCGAGCTTCCGTCCACGAGTTCCATCGCGAACCAGTGCGAGCCCGCGTCCTCTCCGACCTCGAACACCTGGACGATGTTCGGATGCTGGAGTCCGGCGGCGGCGCGCGCCTCCCTGAGAAACCTCTGCACCTGGTCGTCGGAGGCGCTCTGCCCCGCCATGAGGACCTTGAGCGCGACGTGCCGGTTCAGGCCGGGCTCCCAGGCGCGGTAGACGATTCCCATGCCTCCGCGCGCGATTTCGTCGACGATCTGGAAGCGGCCGAGCGTCCGGCCGGAGGTGGCGGCGGGCGGTGGCGCCGGGTCGTGTTTCGGCTGCGGCACGGTCTCCCTGGGAGCAATAACGGTCCGGTCCATCGCTGGGCCCTGCACCGACCCGGGGATCAGCGTCGCTCCCTGGTCGGCCGCGCCGGGCGCTCCGAGCAGGCCGCGTGCCACCAGCACTTCGCGCAGGCGCCTGCCGCGATTCTCGCCGCCGAGCGAGGCGATCGCCGCTTCCAGGTCCTGCGAGGAAACCTGGCCGCCGGCAAGCAGGGCCTGCGCCAGCCTCAGGTCTTCGGGCGTGATCACGGAAGCCTCTCCCGGAGTTCCACGACCTCGGGGTCCCCGGGCGCCGCGACCTCGGCCTGCACCAGCAGGCGCTTCGCCTTCGTCGCCTCTCCCTCGGCCAGCAGGCGCAGGCCTTCCCTGGCCATCGTCCGGCCGTTCTCGCGGCGCAGCCATGCGTCGCCATCCCTGGTGTCGGCAGCGACAGCATCCCAGCGGACGCCGGGATCCGCTCCGTCGCGACCCTTTCCCCGCGCCGGCGCGTCCGGCGCGAGCCGGTAGTCGCCCGAGGCCGGGTCCACGAACCGGGGATCCGCCTCGACCGCTTCCCGCGCCGCGCGGAATCCCGAGGAACCGTCGAGCATCGGGCTCGCCAGGCCGTCGGCGAGGGCGGGGAACTCGGTCGTGTCGAAGCGTCCCCAGTGGCGGCACTTCCAGGTCACGAACCAGTCGAAGGTGGTTCGGTCCGCGAGGGGGACGTCCTGGTTGGGGAGGCCATGGAAGTGGAAGGCGCGGGCGGGGATATCCGCGGCGATCCACGACTCGAAGTAGCCGCCGCTTTGCTTGACGCCGAGGCCGACGCTGAGTCCGCCGACGATGGTGTTATGGAGGAAGCGGACGCGGCCGCAGTTGAGGAAGAGAGCGGAGTGGGGTTCGTCTCCCCTGGGGTGGTGGCAGTTGCCGGCGAGGAGGGTGTCGGTGACGGTGGCGCCGCCGCTGTGAACGGCGACGAGGCCGTGCACGGCGGAGCGGAGGATCCGGCAGGCGTGGACGACGCAGTCGTTTCCGCGGAGGGCGACGCCGAAGTCGCCGCTGTCCTCGACGGTGCAGGTGATGGCGCGCTGGGCGCGTCCGGAGAGATCCATCCCGCCCAGTCCCGGCGACCGGATCACGACGCGCCAAGCGGTACCGCCGTTGCTGTTCTCGCTGAGGAGGGCCGTCTCGATGGGGCTGGCGATCGTCGAGTCCCTGACGAGCCAGTCGTCCGACCTGCGGAACGAAACGGTCACGGTGCCGAACTGGTCGAACGAGCAGCGGCGGATGACCGGCCTGAAGGAGCCGTCGAAGACGAGGCCCGCGCCCTGGAACGGCTCGAAGTGCAGTCCTTCAAGGCTGGTTCCGTGGGATCCGGAGGCGTCGATGCAGGGGGCCGACTGCGACGCGATGATGCGGGGGGTGGCGCCAGCCGCGGGCCGGATCAGGACTCCGGCGGGGATCCTGGCGCCGGTCAGCGAGTGCGAGCCAGCCGCGAGCTCGACGACCGCGCCGGGGCGCGCTTCCGCCAGCGCCGCAAGCGCCGTCGGGTGCGTCGCCCCGGGGCCCGATCCGACGCGGAACACGCGGTACTCCGCCCGAACCGTCGCGGAACGGGAGAGCCGGAGCGGGACGATGCGGAGGGCCTTCCCGTCGCGCGAGAAGACGAGGATGTAGTCGCCGAACGCCAGGTCGAACGGGGAGACGGGCGCGGCTCCGAGCGGCCGGACCAGGCCTGCGCGCCGCGCGTCCTCGACCGACGGGAACGTGCTCTCCTCCCAGGGGACTCCGGGGGCGGGCACGCCCAGGTCGACCGACACCCCGGGCTCGGCCGAGGCCGCTTCGAGCACGCAGGTGCCCGCCGCCTTCCGCGCCAGCGCCGCGAACTGCGGGTCGTCGCGGAACTCGGCCGCCCCCTCCGCGATGGCCGCCGCCCCCTTCCAGTTCTCGCGGGCGATGGTCTCCGTCATTCCCCGGATCGCCCTTCGCCTCCGGCACTCGCGCGCCACGGCCCCGGCCTCCGGCGCGCCCGGGATCTCGCCCTCGGCCTTCTTCACGGCGACCATGGCTGCGTCGAAGTCGCCGCGGTCCATCGCGGTCCGCGCGTCGGCCAGGTGCCCCTGCGCACGGGCGTCGCGGGCAGCCTTTTCTTCGACCGTCCGCCGCGCGGCGTCGCGGCGGTCCCGCACGTGCCTCCAGCCGAGCCAGGACGCGAGGGTGGCGACGGTGAGGATGCAGACCGCCGTCGAGATCACCGCCGCGCGGTTCCTGCGGACGAACCTCGCCACCCGGTACGCCATCGTGGGGGGCGCCGCGGACACCGCCTCCCCCGAGAGCCACCGCTCGATGTCGTCCGCCAGTTCGGCCGCGCTCGCGTACCGCCGCTCCTTCTCCTTCGCCATCGCCTTCAGCACGATCAGCTCCACGTCGCGGTGCAGCCCCGCGCGCGCCGCCCTCAGCGAAGGCGCGTCGATCGACCGGATGTCGGACAGCACCTCCGCAAGCGTGTTCCCGCCGAACGGCGTCTTCCCCGAGAGCATTTCGTACAGCACCGCCCCGAGCGAGTAAACGTCGCTCCGCGCGTCGATCTCCCTCACCTTGCCCGCGGCCTGCTCCGGACTCATGTACGCCGGCGTCCCGATCAGGTTCCCGCTCAGCGTCAGCGACGACCCGCCGCCCAGGTCCTTCGCCAGCCCGAAGTCCGTCAGCAGCACACGTTCCGGCTTCTCCCCGCCGTCCATCGACCTCACCAGCGAAGCGTCGGGCACCTCCGCGACCAGGATGTTCCCCGGCTTCACGTCCCGGTGGATGATCCCCTTCTCGTGGGCGTGGTGAAGCGCCCGCGCGGCTTCGGCGGCGATTCGCAGCGCGCGCCGCACCGGCAGGGGGCCCTCGGTGCGGAGGAGCCGGTCGATCGACACGCCGTCCACGTACTCCATCGCGAAGTAACGGATCCCGTCCGCCTGGCCGACGTCGAACACCTGGACGATGTTCGGGTGCTGAAGGGCCGCCGCGGCGCGCGCCTCGCGCTGGAAGCGTTCGATCACCTCGTCCGGTGCGCCTTCGCCCGCGATCGTCGTCTTGATCGCCACCCGGCGGTTGAGACCGGGCTCGAATCCCTCGTAGACGACGCCCATCCCGCCGCGTCCCAGCTCCCGCACCAGCTCGTAGCGCCCCAGCTTCTTCCGCGCCGCGCCGCCCGGGCCCGGCGCGGGAACCCGAGTCCCCTGCGTCGCGAGGCTGTCCGTCAGCCGGGCCGCCTCTCCGCGCCCCAGCAGCCCCGCTTCCTCCAGCGAGTCCCCCAGCCGCGTGCCGGGCGCGCCCGCCACGATCGAGAGCTGCTTCTCGAGCGCCTCAGGCTGCACGCGGCCCGTCTTCAGCAGCGAACGCGCCAGGGCGAGATCTTCCGGGGTCAGCACGGGCGGGATTATGTCGGACGGCGCACCCGGGACGAAGCGGAACTGCGCTATTCGATCCAGTCCGCTACGAACACGTTCGTTTCGCCGTGGGCTTTGCCGTTCCGGTTCGACGCGAAGATCAGCCGCTTCCCGTCATGGCTGAACATCGGGAACCCGTCGAACGATTCGTACGCGGTGACGCGCTCGATTCCCGTGCCGTCCTCGGCGACGAGGAAGAGGTCGAAGTTGCGGCCTTTGGGATCGAGGTGGTTGGAGGCGAAGATGATCCGGCGCCCGTCGGGGTGCCAGTACGGGCCGAAGTTCGCGCCCCCGAGGCGGGTGACCTGGCGGCGATCGGAACCGTCGGCGTTCATGACCCAGAGCTCCATCGAGGACGGGCGGACCTTCGCCTCGGAAAGAAGTGCGCGGAAATCCTCGAGCGCGGCGCCCTCGGGGTGAAACGAGCGGTACGCGATCTTCTTCCCGTCGGGCGAGAACACCGCGCCGCCGTCGTACCCCGGCTCCGTGGTGAGGCGCTTCACGTCCGTCCCGTCGGGACGCATCGTGTAGATGTCGAGGTCGCCGTCGCGATTGCTCGTGAAGACGATGCGCGAGCCGTCGCGGTTCATCGTGGCCTCCGCGTCGTAGCGCGGGTTATCCGTGATGCGGCGCAGGTCGGAGCCGTCGGGCTTCGCGGTGAAGATGTCGTACTCGTCGTGCACCGCCCAGACGTAGCCCTTCGAGAAGTCGGGCTTCGGCGGCGGCTCGTCGCCCGAGAGGTGTGTCGAGGCGTAGAGGATGCGCGTCCCGTCGGGGAATATCCACGCGCAGGTCGTCTTCCCCTTCCCCGTCGACACGAGCCGCATGTCGCCTCCCGCCGCGGGCATGAGGAAGATCTGGTCGGCCTTCATGTCGCCGTGGGTGGACTGGAGGATGACCGTGCGGTCGTCGGCGGAGAAATAGGCCTCGGCGTTCTCGCCGCCGAACGTGATCTGGCGGAGATTCGCGAGGCGGGGCTCGGACGGCGAGTCGGCTTTCAGGGCCGGCTGCGGGTCGGGGCAGCAGCAGCCGGCGAGGGCGAGGGCGGCGAGGGCGCGTTTCATGGCGCGGGATTCTTGCACAGACGGCGGAGGGCGTGAAGAGAAGCTCTTTTCTCCTGCGGCGGGGGCCGCTATCGTTTTCCGCCCCATGGCCGAGAACGCCTTCCGCGAACGCCTTGATGACGCAGCGCGTCAATCGCGCCTTCGGTCCCTCCGCGTCTTCGACGGGCCGCAGGGGCCCGTCCTGCGGCTCGAGGGCCGCGAGCTGCTCAACTTCTCTTCCAACGACTACCTCGGCTACGCGAACCACCCCGCGGTCCGCGACGCCGCGGCGCGCGCGATCGCGGAGCACGGCTGGGGCTCCGGGGCGAGCCGGCTCGTCTGCGGGACGCAGCGGCCGCACGCGGAGCTCGAGCGGGCGGTCGCGGAGTGGCTGGGCGAAGAGGACGCGGTGATGTTCCCGAGCGGGGCCGCGGCAAACGCCGGGATGATCGGAGCGGCGGTCGGGCGGAGCGACGCGGTCCTGAGCGACGAGATGAACCACGCGTCGATCATCGACGCCTGCCGCGCGTCGGGGGCCTCGGTCACCGTCCTCCCGCACGCGGACGCCGAGGCGCTCGAGAAGGCGCTCGTCACGGCCCCCGGGCGCCGCCTTTACGTCACCGACACGGTCTTCAGCATGGACGGCGACGTCGCCCCCGTCGCTGCGCTCGCCCGCGCCGCCCGCGGAGCGATCTTCGCCGTGGACGAGGCCCATGCCACCGGCGTCTTCGGTCCCGGCGGGCGCGGCGCCTGCGCCGAGGCCGGCGTCCGCCCGGACTTCCGCATGCTCACGCTCTCAAAGGCCCTCGGCGGCGTCGGCGCGCTCGTCGCCGGCTCGCGCGACGCCTGCGAAATCCTCCGCAACTTCGCGCGCTCCCTCATGTTCACCACCGGACTGCCCGCCGCCGCGGCCGCCGCGGCCCTCGCCGCCCTCCGGCTCGTCCAGCAACGCCCCGAGGACCGCGCGCGGTGGGCCGAGAACGCCATGCGGCTCCGGACCGGCCTGGCGCACG
>JADLHC010000297.1 GCA_020849035.1 Planctomycetia bacterium | reverse complement strand
GCGGGGGCAGAGGAGGGGATTGACCTCGTAGACCTTCTGGATGAGGCGGGCCCAGGCGCGGCGCTGGTCGAGCGGGGCCTTGTCCGAGTCGGCGGCGGGGTCCTTCGCGGGCGGGTCGGCCGGGAGCGCGAGTGTCGGTGACTGCCTCTCCTGGGAAGCGGGTTGTAGCGTGCATCGATGCCGTGTGAAGACGGCAGCACTGCTGAGCTCAATGCGATCAGCGCAGGCCGCCGTTGACGGAACGCGATACCATGTCGGCGATCTGGGTTGAGACACGGGAGGAACCCATGCTAGGCAAGGTCAAGCTCGAGGTGCTCGAAGGCCCGATGGATGGGAAGGTTTTCGAATTTGAAGAGCACGACATCTTCCTTCTCGGGCGTGCCTCAGACTGCCACATCCGTCTGCAGAAAGACCCGGGCATCTCTCGACGCCAGTTCATCATCGAGGTGAATCCGCCAAGCGCGCGCATCCGTGACCTCGGAAGCCTGAACGGGACACACGTCAACGGAACCAAGCATGGCGGCCGCCGGAAGGGGGAAACTCCGGCGGAAGGCGCGAAGCTAAGGCACCCGGACGTGGAGATCCGCCATGGCGATCAGATCCGGGTCGGAAAGACGCTCATCACCGTCGGCATCGAGGCGCCACCCGCAGGATCGCAGAGGCTTCGCTGCTCCAACTGCATGAACGATGCGGCCCCTGAAGTTGGTGATGTCCGGATGGGAGAGTACGTCTGCGATGCCTGCCGGAAGTCGGGGGAGGCTGATCCGCTAGCGCTGCTCGGTGCGCGGCCCCGCGCTGCGCGAGGTTCCGGCAGGGCCGGCTCCCCGATTCACGGGTACGAGATCGAAAGGAAGATCGGCGCGGGCGGTTTCGGAGCCGTCTATCTCGCGCGTCGGAAACAGGATGGACGGTCCGTCGCGATGAAGGTCATGCTCTCCCGGGTCGCCGTAGATGAGGCGTCGCGTGCCATGTTTCTCCGGGAGATCGAGACCCTCAAGCAACTTCGGCACAAGAACATCGTTACTCTCCTGGACCACGGAGCAGCTGGTGCCGGGTTCTTCTTCGTCATGGACTTCTGCACTGGCGGAACTGTTCAGGACCTGATGATCCGCCGCGGCGGCAAACTGTCCGTGGCGGAGGCTGGCCCGCTGATGCTTCAGGCACTCGAGGGACTCGCCTTCGCACACGAGAAAGGGTTTGTCCATCGGGACTTGAAACCGCCGAACATTCTTCTCGATGGCGACGAGCGAAGACCGACGGTTCGAGTCTCAGACTTCGGGCTTGCGAAGTGCTTTGAGAGGGCTGGTTTCAGCGGGAATACTCTGACGGGGCAGTTCGTCGGAACGCCGCCCTTCATGCCGCCGGAGCAGGTCACCAACTACAAGCGCGTTAAGCCCGCAAGCGACGTGTGGTCCCTAGCCGCCACGTTCTACGCAATGCTCACCGGGCGACTCCCACTAGCCTTTCCCAAGGGTATCGATCCCGTCGAGGTGGTGTTGGACTGCGAGGTCAGACCTCTCAGAAGCGCCGACCCTGCGGTCCCGGCCGCGGTCGCGGCGGTGATCGATCGCGCCCTTTCGAAGAACATCAGGGACCGCTACGAGGATGCGGGTCAGTTCGGACGCGCTCTCATGAAAGCAATCTAGGTAGTTTCCAATTCGCGGCATCTCAGGAATTGAGGTGGGGTGCACGACCATGGAGAGCTGCGTTGAGTCCCTGGGCCATCCTCAGCACATGCCTGAGATCTTCGCGATGTTCCTCACGGACGAGGCGGTTCAGGATTTCTAGGGCGCTGTCGCTACGTGGAATTGCATTTCCGATCGCACCGCTGCTCGCCAACTGAACCGCCCAGTTGTGAAGCTCGATTGCCAGCTGAGGCTCGAGATCCTTCCGACCTTCTCGACGCACGAGATCTTCAAGACGCCTGACGCCGACTTCTCCACCGACGCTCGAACTCTGTGGGTCCCCAACGGAATCCCGAAGGTCTGAACAGAAGTTCGTCGCTCTTTCTAGGATGTCCGTCAGATCGTGCCTCCCCTCATCGTTCACCAGTCGCGCGAACTCCGCTGTTGCGAACGATGCCAGTTCTAACGCCTCAACACGCTCCCCAACCTCACGGAGCGCGTTGGCCTTGTTCATGGAGACCATCGCCAGGCTCTCGCGGAGATCGTTTCGGCGGTCCTCGTGAATCAAGCGCGTTCGGAGCCTTATCGCACGGTCGTACAGCCGGACTGCCTCGGCGAGTTGCCCCATTGACTTGAGTGCGATGCCCTTCTCGGTGCAGACGATAGCCATGTCTTCTCGGACGTCCACGCGGGAGTGCTTCTCCAGCGATTCAAGTCGGCCGATAGCTTCATCGTATGACTCAACTGCCTGACCTCTCCGGCCGACAGTGTCGAGCAGATTCGCCTTGCGAGTTAGGGCTCTGGCCAGCTCGAGCCCGAGTTCCGGGTGAATTTCGGGACCCGCCTGGCGCGAATAGATGGCGATTGCCTTGTCGAAATGCCCCAGAGCCTCGGGGACAGCTCCTTGCGTCGCAAGAGCGGCGGCCGACGCTTGGTAGGCTAGCGCCAATTCCGGCTCAAACTCATGGTGCCCCTCCTTGTACACCAAGTCCTCTCGGATCGCGAGCGCTCGCCGGATGAACTCCGCCTGGCTCCTGTCCCTCATGCTGCCGAGAACACTTGCCTTGTTCAGGAGGGCAGCTGCGAGAGAATTACGCTGTTCGCCGTGACCTTCTTTGACCAGTTGTTCGAGAAGAGTGATCGCACGGTCGTGTTCGGAAAGTGCGTCAACATGACTGCGTCTGGCCGCCAGCGAAATGCCCTTGTTGGTGCAGGCATGTGCAAGTGCGGCCCTCAGATCCGCGTGCCCGCGCTGAAAGACAAGGCGGTCGAAAGCCGAGATCGCAAAACCCAGTTCCCTTTCAGCGGCCTCATTCTGGCCGAGTTCCATGAGGGTGATACCCTTGTTCATTCGGGCGTCTGCGAGTCCTTCATCCCCCTCATCTGACTCAGCCTTGCTGTTCATCTCCTGATAGAGTGCGATCGCATTGTCGAAAGAACCAACCCCAGATGGCCGATTCCCCATAGAGCGGAGCGTCGAACCCTTGTTCAGGTGGACATTGGCCAACTCTTCCAGGAACTCGTTTTCGCCCTCGGCCGTAACCAAGGGCGCAAGTTGTTCGAGTGTTGCCAGCGCTCGGTCGTGTAGCTCCAGAGCGGACTGATTCATTCCGCACGACATGTGCCAATTGGCTCGTCCTTCGTAGGCGCGGGCCAAGAGAAATCGCCCCATGTTGTATGGAACCGCATTTCCTATTCCCTCGAAGATTCGGATTGCCCGCTCATGGCAGGCTTCGGCTCCAGCCTTGTCTCCCAAGTACTGGTGCAGCACGGCCTTTCCGAGACAGAGTTGCCCCAGCTCCGCTGCGAACTCACTTCGACCGGCCCGCAACAGGGACTCAAGAAGCTCCTTCGCCTCGTCGAAGACGACGAGATCACTCGCGGCTTGCGCCTCGTTGCTACGAGGCGCAACTTGCGGTCGACCGTTTGAAGCAGATTCCCTGCCCTCAATCGCCGCGCGGGCAATCTGCAGCCAATGTCGAGGGTCACCCCAGCCTCCTCCCGTGGCAAGCGCGCGAGAAAAGGGCTTAGAGTTGCGGGCTGCCGGAGGCGGAAGCTCCGCACTCTGGCGCGGATACTGGGTCCCGACAATCGACTTGTAGGCGCTCGTGCACCGTGCAGCCGCGTCGTGCAATGTCCCGAGACGATCCCGGGGATTCGACTTGAGGCAATCTCTCAGGATATTCGACAACTCCTCAGGGATTTCCGGCACTTCATCTCGAGAGGACCCTTCGTCGAGATAGTTTTCCAGGGTGCGCCCTGCGGCTTGACCGAGTGACCACCGTCTCTCGCCCAGAATCATCTCGAGGACGGAAAGTGCCCAACTCCACAAGTCGGTCCGTCGGGTGAGTTTGGTCCTCTGCTCGGGCGGAAGACCCTGTCTCGCTTGAGCCAAGGCCTCCGCCTGCTCTGGGGAGAAGTACGCCGGCGTCCCACCTGCCATGCTTACCACGATCGATACCTCAGCGGACGACTGGGGGGGAGTTGGCGAAGTGGTGCGCACGGCAGGCTGGGCACCTGAGAGTGCCATACCGAAGTCAGCTACCTTTGCAAGGCCCTCTTCCGACATCAAGACGTTGGCAGGCTTGACGTCCTGGTGGATCGTGCCGGCCTCATGGGCAACGTGGAGTCCACAGGCGACCTGAATCGCCACATCAAGGATGCGCCCCAGAACATCCTTCGCGGTGCCCGAGTACAGACGCCCTTTCTTGATCCAATCCGCCAGAGTCCCCCCCGGGACATATTCCGCGAAAATCGTAACCTCGTTGCCGATGGACCTGACAAACCGACACGCCACGAGGTTCGGGTGGGGAGGGAGGTTCATCCATGTCTGAAGCTCGCGAAGCAGCGCGCTTCTCGCCTCGGCGCTAGGAGCGAGTACTCGTTTCACGGCGAATGATTGGCCACTGTCGATGTCCTGGAGCAGGAAGACGCGTCCGAGTCCTCCCTCGCCCAGAATGCCGATGACCTTGAACCGGTCGTAGATTACCGTTTCGGAAGATCCTGACGCCGCGGGGATCGGAGCCCGCGGGCCGGATTCCGCTCCCTGTGCAGCTCCGCTGTCTGCCGCTGGCCCCGGACGCACAGATGCCTGCCGTGGTGCTGCACTTTCAGCCGCTGCCGGGAATCGAGCCCCACATTTTCGACATCGGGCAGTCCGGCCGATGTCCGCCTCGTTGAACGAGTAGCGTTGACCGCACGTTGGGCAACTTGCGCTGACCTTTCCCATGGCTTCCTCCTGCTGTCCGCCCGAACTCTGGCCGAGGGACTGAGCTGGCAGTAGTTACTCGATAGCCGCCGAGATCACGCGGGCCGCAAGTTACACGCTCGATTGCGGACGCCCGCTTCAGACTCGCGTCGGAATTCCACTTGAGTCGCACTCCCGGAGATTCTACGCTGCTTCCTGCTCCGGCTAGTGAATGCTGTAGCGCGACTACTAGACGGTGATCCACGGTTACCGGGTGGAGATGTGATCCTCAACCCGAGGTCTTGCGCAACCTGCGCAACCTCGGGTTTTTTCATGCCCGAGTCCTGGACCCAACGGAGGACTTGGTCATGCACACACTCGGCCGGAGAGACGGGAAGAGTCTGTCGAAACGTCGGCGTCATGTCATGAGACGCGCCAGCGGAAGCCCAGACCGGAAGAAGCCGACTTCCGATCCAATGTTTCTCGCCAGCGCAGCGGGGCTGGATCCCGATTCCACGGACCTGCCCGAGATCGATGCGGGCGACGGGAACCTGCCCCGCGTCACCGCCGCGACCATCCGCGCCCTCGTTGCCGGGAATTACCCTCCAACGCTCTTCATGTCCGACTCATAGGGACTTCGAAACCGCCCCCTGCGCCGCCAGCCGCGGGGATCTGGCCCTGGACCTGCCCCCGGCGCCCCCGGGGGGGCGTCGGGGGCAGGCCGGCGGGGTTTTCGCGGCGCGAACGCTTCACGACCGGCCACTTTAGGCCTCGCGGCGGGCGCGAATCAAGGGCTGCGTCGCGCGTTTTCCGGCGCGCGGCGACACGGGGGGCGCGGGTCGCGGCGAG
>JADLHC010000296.1 GCA_020849035.1 Planctomycetia bacterium | reverse complement strand
TCCTCCGGCTTCCCCGTCAGGACCCGCCACCCGGAGGGGTCGACCGGACGCTTCAGGCCCGCCAGCAGGTTCTGCCTCGTGATCCGCGCCAGCTCCGGAGTGTCGGCCTCGTCGATGCTGAATGTGACGATGTCGAAGTCCTTCCCGGGCCGGAGGTCCAGCTGGTCGAGCGCGCGCTGCAGCGCCCGCAGCGTCGGATTGCAGATGTTCTGGCACCGGTAGTACACCGGCAGCAGCAGCGTCGGACCCCTCACGATTTCCCGCAGCACCACCGGCTTCCCTTCCTCGTCCAGGAACGGCACGTCCAGAGGCACCATCGCCCCGTGCTTCTGGTCGATCCCGGGCTTGGGGCGCCCGGAGTCCCCGGAAGCGGACGCGACCCCGCCGCTCAGCGCGAGCGCCGCAAGGAGGACAGGGACGATGCCGTGGAGTCGCTTCATCGCTACAGGTGGAACTCCCTCGACTTCTCGAACATCGGGTCGCCCGAGGGCAGGATCCGGTGTTTCGTCAGGAACCGGGCCACGCTGAAGACCAGCAGGCCGGTCAGGAGCAGAACGGGGCCCAGTTCCTGCCAGCCGAGTCGCGGCCCGTGCCCTTCGGCGCAGGGCATGATCAGCCAGTAGAGGTCGAGCAGCTGGCCGACAAGCACCAGTACTGAAACGAATGCCAGCCGCCCGGCATTCATCTTCGCCGTCCGGCTCAGGAGCAGCAGGAACGGCGCGATGAAGCGGACGGCGATGAGCGCAAGGGTGACCGGCTTCCAGCCGTGCTCCACCCGGTGGATGAAGAAAACCGTCTCCTCGGGGAGGTTCCCGCACCAGATCAGCATGAACTGGCTGAAGGCGATGTAGGTCCAGAAGCACGTGAACGCGAACAGGAGGCCGCCCAGGCTGTACAGGTGGTCGCCCGTGACGACGCTTCCCATCTTGCCCTTCGCGCTGAGCAGGACGGCGGACAGCGTGATCACGGCAAGGCCGGACAGCGTCATCCCGGCGAACACGTAGACGCCGTAGATGGTGCTGAACCAGTGCGGGTCGAGGCTCATCAGCCAGTCGAAGGACGCGAACGTGACGCTGAGGCCGAAGATGATGAGGAAGGGCGCGGACGCCGTCCGCATCTTCCCGGCGCGCTGTTCCCCGCCGCTTCCCGCATCCTGCGCGAGCGAGTTCTTCACGAAATACGCCGCGAAGCCGATCCAGAGGAGAAGGAAGATCGCGGATCGGAGCGCGAAGGCGTTGGGGTTGAGGTAGTTCTTCTTGGCTTCGAGCAGGTGGTCGCCCGTGACGACGGCGGGATCGGCCCACGGGTAGGCGGAGTGGGCGCCGAAGGCGAAGACGAAGACGGCGACGGGGACGAAGGCGAGGCCCACGAGCCAGGCCGGCGCGACCCACATCTCGGCGACGCGGCGGAAGATCACGGACCACACCGACCGGGTGATGTGCTGGATCGCCACGAAGAACAGGCTGCCCAGCACGATGGTCCACACGAAGGCGAAGCCCCACACCCAGGCGAACGCGAGGCGGTGCCGGGCCTCGTCGCCGGCGAGCGCGCCCGCGCTCGCGGCGCCGCCGAGGATGATCATCGCCAGCGCGGCCGACTGGAGGGAACCGCCGCTCTGGAAAGGCGGGGCGGTGGCGACCGGGGAGTGGGAAGCGGAATGCGAGCTCATTTGCCGAAGTCCTCGGGTTTCGGGTCCATCGCGCGCTGCAGGGCCCTCACGTAATGCACCGTGCACCACCGCTCGAACGGCGTGACCTGCACCGCGAACGACGGCATGCGGTTCTGCCCGCGGGTGATGATGTGGAAGATGCGGCCATCCTTGAACTTCCTGGCCGTGTCGCTGTGGAGGGACGGCGGGGCCGGGAAGCGTCCCGGGCCGACGATCGAACCGTCGCCCATGGCGGTGGGCCCGTGGCAGGTCTTGCAGTAGATGGAGAAGACGTGCTGGCCGATCCTGAGGTTCTCCATCGTCGCCGGGACCGGGTTCGGGATGCTCTCTGCGGCGTTCCGCGCGTCCTCTTCCGTCTCCATCTCATTGTGGTACGGGAACCAGTCCATCGGCAGGGTGCCGGCGGGAGGCTTGCGCTCGACGATCATCGGTGGCCCGTAGAGGCGACCGTACGTCCCCTGCGCCTTGCCCTTCGGCTGGACCGCCATGTCGTTGAAGAACTCGATGAAGGGCGACGCGGCCAGCGCGATGGGGATGAACACGGCGGCGAGAAAGGCGGCCCCGAGCGTCACCCGGAACAGCGTGGGCGAGAACTTCGGCTGCCACTCGCGAAGCTTCTTCTGGAGCGGTTCGGGGATCATCAGTGGGCCTCACCTTCCCCGGTGTTCTCGACGAGCGGCCGGACGTCCGTGCACCCGGCCTTGCGGAGGAGCTCCTCGGAAGCCTGCGGGGAGAACTTGCTGTCCTCGGCGTCGAGGACGATGGCGAAACGGGACGACGTGATGTCGGCCATGACGCCGGAGTCGTGGAGCGGAGAGTGGAAGCGGCCGAGGCGGCACATGAAGAGCACCGCGCCGAGGGTGGAGCCCGCGGCGAAGAGGACGAAGAGCTCGAAGCAGATCGGCACGAACGCCGGCCAGCTCCAGAGGGGCTTTCCGCCGATGCGAATGGGGTAGTCGATGACGTCCATCCATCCCTGCATGAGGAGGGCGACGCCGATGCCGATGAACCCGGCCGTGATCGTGACGTAAGGGACCGGGGACGGCCCCATGCCCATGGCCCGGTCCAGCCCGTGCACCGGGTAGGGCGTGTGGCAGTCCCACTTCCGGAACCCCGCGTCGCGGCACGCCTCGGCGGCCTTCATGAGGCTGTCCGGGTCGTCGAAGAGCCCGACGAGTCCGACGGTCTTCCGGGTTTCGCTAGTCATGGTGGCCTCCTCCGGGCGCGGCGCCGGGCAGGATCGCCTTGGACTCGGAGACGGAGACGGTCGGGAGGAAGCGGCAGAACAGGAGGATGAGGGTGAGGAAGAGGCCGATGCTGCCGACGAACAGGCCGATGTCGACCCAGGTCGGGGAGAACATGTCCCAGGCGGAGGGCAGCGAGCGGCGGTGGAGGCTGGTGACGATGATCACGAACCGCTCGAACCACATGCCGACGTTGATCAGGATGACGACCGGGTAGAGGAGGATGACGGAGCGGCGGATCTTGCGGAACCAGAGGAGCTGCGGGACGACGACGTTGCAGGTGACCATCGTCCAGTAGGCCCAAGCGTACGGTCCCATCGCGCGGTTCATGAACGCGTACCGCTCGTAGGCCACGCCGCTGTACCAGGCGATGAAGATCTCCGTCAGGTACGCATAGCCGACCATCATCGAGGTCGCGATCGTCACCTTGTTCATCACGTCGAGGTGGTCCTCGGTGATGCGGTGCTCCAGGTGGAACATCTTGCGGAGGATGATGACCAGGGTCGCGACCATCGCGAAGCCGCTGAAGATGGCGCCCGCGACGAAGTAGGGCGGGAAGATCGTCGTGTGCCAGCCCGGGACGATCGAGACGGCGAAGTCGAAGGACACCACGCTGTGCACGCTGAGCACCAGCGGGGTGCTGAGCCCCGCGAACAGCAGGTAGGCCTTCTCGTAGTGGCTCCAGGCCCGGTTGCTGCCGTTCCAGCCGAGGCTCAGGATCCCGTAGACGACCTTGCGGATCCCGTGCGTCGCCCGGTCGCGCAGCGTCGCCAGGTCGGGCAGCAGCCCGATGTACCAGAACATCGCGGAGACCGTGCCGTACGTGGACACCGCGAACACGTCCCACATCAGCGGCGACCGGAAGTTGACCCAGATGCCGTTCGGGTTCGGAAGCGGGAGCAGCCAGTACCACGCGAGCCACGGGCGACCCGTGTGGATCAGCGGGAACTGCATGGCGCAGATGACCGCGAACAGCGTCATCGCCTCGGCGAACCGGGCGATCGAGGTGCGCCACTTCTGCCGCAGCAGATGCAGGATCGCGCTGATCAGCGTCCCCGCGTGCCCGATGCCGATCCAGAACACGAAGTTCGTGATGTCCCACGCCCAGCCGACGGCGTTGTTGTTACCCCAGGTCCCGATCCCCTTGAAGACCGTCCAGAGGAAGCAGAACCCGAAGACGCCCGCCAGCATCCCCGTGAACGTGATGCAGGCCGCCCACCGCGCCGTCGGGAACGACTCCGCCGGCTTCAGGATGTCGTCGTCCAGTCGCTTCAGTTCCGCCGTCAGCACCGCCGCTTCCTGGCTCATCAGTGCGCCTGCCCTTCTGCCGCGGGCTCATGCACGTCCGGATGGGGATTCCGGACCCGCGCCTTGTACCAGACGTTCGGTCTCACGTTCTGGTCCTCGAGAACCAGGAACGCCAGGCTCGACTGCCGGGCGCGCGAGACCAGGCTGGCGGGATCGTTCAGGTCCCCCAGCGAGATCGCCGCGGCCGGGCACGCCTGCTCGCAGGCCGCCCGGATCGCCCCGTCGACGACCGGCTTCTTCTCGTTCTTCGCCTTGAAGGTCACCTCGTTGATCCTCTGAATGCAGAACGTGCACTTCTCCATCACGCCGCGGGATCGGACGGTGACCCGCGGGTTGAAGAGCAGCTCCTGCACCGGGTCCTTGAGCCAGTCGCCGGTGTAACCGTAGAAGTTGAAGTGACGGACCTTGTAGGGGCAGTTGTTGGCGCAGTAGCGGGTGCCGACGCAGCGGTTGTAGACCTGCGCGTTGAGGCCGTCCTCGCTGTGGGCGGTGGCGTCGACCGGGCAGACGAGCTCGCAGGGCGCGTTGTCGCACTGCATGCAGACCATGGGCTCGGTGTAGACGCGCGGGTTGTCGGGGTTTCCCGTGTGGTACCGGTCGACCCGGATCCAGTGCATTTCACGGTCGAGGGCGCACTCGGTCTTGCCGACGATCGGGACGTTGTTCTCCGCCATGCACGCCGTCATGCAGGCGTTGCAGCCGACGCACTTGTTGAGGTCGATCGACATTCCCCACTTGTGGCCCTTGGAGTAGTCGAACGAGGCGTGGATCTCCGCGTCCCCGGGCAAGTGGCGCTTCTTCTGGACCGCCTGGGCGTCCTTCGCCAGCTCGGCGGGGTTGGTGTCGATGACGATCGGGCGGCCGACCATGTCGAAGTTGGTCTGGAGGCGGACGACCTTGTAGGTGCCGCCGGCCGGGGCGACTGTGGCGTCGCCGGCGAACCTCGGCGTGGCCGAGCCCTTCGCGCCGAGGAGCTTGGCGACGCTGAACCCGGCCTGGTCGCCGATGGCGCCTGGGAGGCTGCGCCCGTGGCCGAGCGTGACCGCGACGACGCCCGCGGCGACGCCGGGCTGGACGACGACCGGCAGCTTCGCCTGCTGGCCGCCGGCCGACACGGTGACGAGGTCGCCCTCCTTCACCCCCAGCTTCGCGGCGGTGGAGTGGCCCAGCACCGCGGCGTTGTCCCAGACGATCGTGCTGACGGGGTCGGGACGTTCCTGGAGCCACGCCGAGCCGCCAAACCGGCCGTCGAGGACGGCGTGGTGGGGCTGGATCACGAGCTGCATTGCGCCGCCCGCGACCGACTGCCCTGCCAGCTCGCGCGCTTTCGACTCGTTCAGCGCCGGGAACGCGGCCGCCGTCTTCGCGCCCGCGATCCCCGCCCGCAGCGACGACTCCCACGCGTACTCGAAGTCCGACGCAGGCTGCAGCACCCCTTTCTTCCACTCCAGCCGGACGAAGTCGTGCCAGTCCTGGCAACTCTCCAGCTCGCCGTCCGTCCCGAGCGACTTGACCCAGCGGAACAGCGACTCCGCCTCCTGCCGCGTGTCCCAGAGCGGCGAGATGACGGGCTGGCAGAGCCCGTAGACGCCGGGTTCGGGCAGGGTGTCGTTCCAGGACTCGAGGTTGTGGCTGCTTGCGAGAGTCCAGGTGCAGGCCCGGGCGGTTTCGTCGGCGAAGAGCGAGTGCGCGACGGACGTCCGCGCCTTGGCGAGCAGGGCCTCGAAGCCGCCGCCCGGCCAGTCGTAGACCGGGTTGACTCCGAGCAGGATGAGCAGGTCCGTCCCGCCCTCCAGCGCCGCGCGGATCTCGGCCGGGTCGGAGACGGGGAGGGTCGCGGGCGAGGCGCACCACTCGAGGTGGGCGGACGCCTGGAGTTTGGCGTTGAGAAGCGCCGCTGCCGCGTGAACCGCCGCGGGCAGGTGCGCGCCGGCGAGGACGACGGCGGCGCCGGCGGACGCGGCGAGGTCGGAGGCGAGGGCGCCGACGACCGACTCGTCGAGCCCCGCGGACTTCGCGAACGCCTTCGCGGCCTCGGCCTTGCCCTCGAGGGTCTCGAGAAGCGCCATCGCGAGCCCGGCGAGCTTCGACGGCTGCACCGGGATGCGGTGGTCCGCGTTCGACCCGGTGACCGACATCCCGGACTCGGCGACCCAGAGGCGCGACATCGACTTCACCCCGCCGTCCTCGACGCTGCGGGTCTGCGCGAAGTCGCGGATGTTCTTCAGCGTGATGCCGTCGTTCCCGAGGAAGTCCGCATCGAGGCTCAGGATGACGCGCGCCTTCGACAGCGACGGGCGGATCTCGCCGTCCGCGCCGTACACCTCCTTCCAGGCGGTGCGGCGGGCGCCGTCATGGGCGGTCTCGTGGACGAAGTGCTTCGCGGTGGGGACCGCGCGGAGGAACCGCTCGACCATCGCGCGCTCCGACGGGCCGAGCGACGAGCGCGTGATGAGCACGACCGACCCGCCGCCCTGGAGCGCCTCGCGGACCTTCGCGTCCGCGTCGGCCCATTTGGCCTTGTCCTTGCCCTTCATCGGGTTGCGGAGCCGGTCGGGATCGTAGAGCGACAGGAGCGAGGCCTGCATCTGGGCGCTCGAGGCGCCGCGGTTGAGCGGGTGGCCGGGGAGTCCCTCGATCTTGATCGGCCTGCCGTCCACGGTGCGGATCATCATGCCGTAGGGCACCTGCCCCTCGGTCCACGCCGACGCGTAGTACAGCGGCATGCCCGGGTGCTGGTACTCCGGGGACTGCGCCTGGCTGATGATCGTCCGGGGCGGCTTGCGGATGCACCCGGGAAGCCCCGAAGCGAGGGCCACGGAGGCGGCGAGGAGCTTGATCGCCTCGCGTCGCGAGTACTCGTCGGGCGGCGTGCGGGGCTCCACCTCGCGGGAAGGCAGGCCCTGGTAGCGGAACTTCTCCGGCATCTGGCTCATGAGGGATCCTGTTCGGGGATCAGCGGTGGCACGTGTTGCAGTTGATCGGGGCGCGCGTGGTCTGGTGCGGCGGCGCGCCGACGGGAGGGGGCTGGCTGTGGCAGTCCAGGCAGAACTTCATCTTCAGCGAGAACTGCCGACGGACCCGGTCCATCGTCTCGACGGGACCGTGGCACTCCTGGCACTTCACGCCGCCGGCGAGGTGCCGGCTGTGGTCGAAGTAGACGAAGTCCGCCAGGTCGTTCACCTTCACCCAGGGGATCGGCTCCTTCTTCTTCCAGTACTCCAGCAGCTTCGCGATCCCGGGCCTCAGCGAGCCGTCCGGGTTCTTGGGCTGGATCACGTCGTGGCAGCCCATGCAGCTCTCCACCGTCGGGAGCGTCGCGTGCGCGCCCTTCTCGGCGAAGGAGTGGCAGTAGAGGCAGTCGATCTTGAAGTCCCCGGCCATGATCTTGTGCGAGAACTCGATCGGCTGCTCGGGGGCGTACCCCGTCTCGAGATTCGCGGGCCAGAGGGCGTAGGTGCCGAAGGAGGCGCCGACCAGGAGGGAGAAGCCGAGGACACCGGCGGCGATGCGGACGCGTCTGTCGAACGCTCGGGTGAACATGGGGGCGAAAATCTACCAGAGGCTCCGGAATACGCTAGGTTTTCTGCGGGGTCCGGGGTCCCCCCCTTGAGGTTCGTTCACGACATTATCATTTCCCGGCGTCCCCCTGGTCCGTCCACGCCCCCCACCAGTGCCAGCCGCCGTTCCCCATGTGGAATTCGGCCATTTCCCAGCCCTCGCCGAATTCCTCGCGGATGATCGCGTTCGCGGCCTCGAGCGACTTGAGCTCCAGGCCGGGCACCGGTTTCGTCATCCGGATTTCCGCGCCCGACCAGCCGTTGTAGAAGTCATTCGGGTTCACGCCCTCGGGAACGGGCAGTCCCCGGCGCCGCACCGCGAGGATCGGCAGTTCCATCTCGGTGGACGTGTCTCCCTTGTACGCGTTCGACTTGGCGTCGGTGCCGACCAGCGCGACGTCCCCCTGCACCCGGGCCAGCGTCCACGTCATCCCGAGCTTCCGCCCCTCGCTGTTCCAGGGGTTGGCGGGCTGGTTCTTGATCGAGGCCCAGAAACGCTGGGCGGGCGGCGGTTCGCCCGCCTGCTGCGCACGAATCCAGTCCTGGACAAGGTCGGCGAAGGTGTTTCCGGCACGGCCGAAGCGAGGGCTGCCGGCGGTGACGGACGCGATCGTCTCGACGGGGATCTTCCAGGGACGCAATCCGCTTTCGAGCGCGATCTCGGAGGCGGCAAAAGAGGCTGAGACGACGCCCTTGTTGCGGCGGGAGAGCTTGAAGGGCCCGGCGGCCTTCGGGTCGCGGGTGGCGGATAGGAAGTTGTCCGCGGGGACCGGCGCGCCCGTCTCGTCGACCATGGCGAGGGCGGACGCCGCGACGACGCCGACGAGGCGCGTGCCGGAGGTCAGCGTAATCGTGACGAGGAGCGGCGGCGCCGGGACGCGCATCGCAAGCGGCGGCGGCCACCAGGGGTCGTCTTTGGCCGCGGGCGCTGCCGCGGGGGCCTCCGCGCGCGTCAGCCGGCGGATCTCCTCACACCGCAGTTTCACCGCCCCCATCCCGGTCCGGACCTCGATCTCGCCGGTCGCGAGCCAGCCACGAACCGGCTTGTCGCGGACGACGATCATGTCCCGGGGATCCTGGAGCGCACCGCGCGTCCGAAGCGCCTCCAGCGCGCCGCGGGCCCGCACGGCGACTTCCGGATCCTCGTCCTTTTCCAGGAGACGGATGAAGGGCGCCGCGGGGCCGCCGAGCTTCTCGAGGGCCGCGGAGGCGGCCTCGCGGACCGCGGCGTCTTCCGCCGCAAGGAGGTCCCGGAGGCGCTTCACTTCGGTTTCGAGCGCCTTCGCTTCCTGCTCGCGAATGCCGGACACGGACATCTCCAGGACGTCCCGGAGGGGAATGCGGGTCTCGCCTTCGGGGAGAGCGACCGCGATTTCCGTATTGGCGGGGAGGGACCCTGCCAGGAGGGAACCGTCGACGCACTCGACGAGGACTTCGACGGCGGGGTCCTCGGCCCGGGCGGGCAGGGCGGCGAGGACGGCGGCGAGGGCGACGGCAAGGCGGCGCGGCATGGCAGACCTCCCGTGGGTATGTCGTCGTAGGACGCAAACGGTCCCCGGCAGGTTCCGGTTCGGCCCGAATTCGCTGACTCCGGAGCCGGGCGGCGCTACCGTGGCCGCCCTCCATCCTATTCCGGAGCCGCCCATGCGCGCCGCTGCATTTGCCGTTCTGCTCGCCTCGATCTCCGCGGCGGAGGCGCCGCTGCCCGAACGCGAATCGCCGAAGCCCGATCGCGCCGCGCTCGAGATTCCGGACGACGTCTGGGCCCGGGCCGTCGGCGGAACCGTCCCGTCGCGCGCGCCCCTCGGCTTCACCGGCGACGAGATGCGCAACTACGGCGGCCGCGACTTCCTCCTCCGCCCGATCGAGAACCTCTTCCGCGACGTCCGCCTCATCCCGCGCGTCACGGGACGGCTCTCCGACGACATGCTCGCCATGGCGCGCGCCGCGAACCCCGGCGATCTCGCGCAGCTCTGCTGGGCGCTCACCGACATGCCGTCCGGCCGGATGTACGCGCCGCCGGAGGGCGACAAGTGGGGGCTGCCGGACGCCGCCGACGGGACGAAGCCCGCCGACGCGCTCGCAAAGCTCTTCCCCGACGCCGGCGAGGGCTTCACGAAGTTCCCCGAGCCCCTCCAGCGCTTCCTCCTCCGCCTCGCCATCGCGCGCCGCGTCGCGCTGCCGTGGCTCTCGAAGTCCGTGGACGACCGCGACGGCGCGGCCGTCCGCAAGTCGCTCGCGGCGCCGTGGACCGACGGCGAGAACGACCAGTCCGCGACGCTCGACGGGCGCTGTTTCCTCTGGCTGCGCGACGTGGACCGCGCGCCGATCGCCTACGGGTCGGTCGTTTTCCTCTATCACATGAAGGTCGCGCTGGCCGAGCTCAAGGCGTGGCTGGCGGCGGGCGGCGAAGCGGAGCTCGCGAAGGTCGGGGCGCTGGACTGGAAGGGCCTCCCGGGGTTGCGCGTGCTGGGGACTTCCGACGACGAGATCTCGGGCGAGCAGCCGGCGATCGTCGTGGACCTGGGCGGGAACGACCGCTGGAAGGGGCGGCTCGCGTCCGCGACCGGGCCCGGCGAGCCGCTTTCCGTCGTCATCGACCTTGCGGGAAACGACACGTACGACTCCGGCGGCGAGTCGTTCGCGCTCGGCTGCGGCGCGTTCGGCCTCGGCGCGCTGTTCGACCTCGGCGGCGACGACTCCTACACCGTGCAGGAATCCGGCCTCGGCTGCGCGTGGTTCGGCACAGGGATCCTGTGGGACGCTTCCGGGAGGGACTCGTACGTCGTGAAGAACCAGTGGGGCCAGGGCGCGGCGCACGTCGGCGCGGGGATCCTGGTGGATCTCGCGGGGGACGACCGCTACGAGTGCGCGCAGCAGTCGCAGGGGCTGGGCTCGACGCTCGGCGTGGGGCTGCTGCTCGACCTCGAGGGGAACGACGCGTACATCTGCCGCGACGACGGCAACGTCAGCGCGCTCTACCTGAACCAGTCCGTCGCGATGGCGCAGGGCTGCGGCTACGGCCGCCGCGCCGACATCGGCGACGGCCGCTCGCTCGCCGGCGGCTGGGGGTTCCTCGTGGACGGCGCCGGCGACGACCGCTACCACGCGCAGTGCTGGTCGCAGGGCTGCGGCTACTGGTGGGCCATCGGCGTCCTCGAGGACCGCGGCGGCAACGACGTCTACGAGAACGGCAAGTACTCCTCCGGCGCCGGCGCCCACTACGCCATCGGCGTCCAGGTCGACCTGGCGGGCAACGACAGGTACAACGTCGGCATCACCACCACCAAGAACCAGGTCCAGGGCCACGCCCGCGACGCTTCCGTCGGCATCTCCATCGATGGCGACGGCGACGACGAGTACCACTTCAAGAACCTCTGCGCCGGAAGCGCCGACCTCTGCAGCGTCGCGCTGTTCTGGGACCGCCGCGGTAACGACGCCTACCACGCCCGCATGGACAAGGACCTGGGCGACGCCGCGCCGTTCGGCTCCGCGACCGTCTACCCGCCGTCGCGCTCGTTCCGGGACGCGCTCCCGGCCGTCGGGGTGTTCCTCGACACGGGCGGCACGGACGCGTACGAGGGGGACCCGCGCGCCGCGGCCGGCGCGCGGGACGGGGCGTCGTGGACCGAGAACCGCAACCCGATGTCGTTCGGGTTCGGGATGGATGCGGGCCTGTACAAGTAGGTCAGGCAGGCGTCACCGGCCCCGACAAAACCCGCGCCCGAATCCCCTCCCCGCCCTACCATCCCCCCCATGAAGCCACGCATCATCTACGGCACGGCCTGGAAGGAGCTCGAGACCGAGCGGCTCGTCGGCCTCGCGCTCCGCGCCGGCTACCGCGCGATCGACACCGCGAACCAGCGACGGCACTACCACGAAGCGGGCGTCGGCGCGGCGCTCAAGTCCGCGGGAGTGAAACGAGAGGACCTGTTCCTGCAGACGAAGTTCACGGACATCGCAGGCCAGGACCACCGCCTGCCTTACGACCCGGACGCCGAAGTCGAAACGCAGGTGAAGCAGTCCTTCGCAAGCTCCCTCGAGCACCTCGGCACGTCGTACGTGGACTCGTACGTCCTCCACGGCCCGACGACGCGCCGCGGCCTCGCCGAGCGCGACCGCCGGACGTGGCGCGCCATGGAGGAAATCGCGCAGTCGGGGCAGGCGAAAGCGCTCGGCGCCAGCAACGTCGCGTTCGACCAGGTCGAGGAACTGTGGCGCTTCGCGAAAATCCGCCCCGCATTCATCCAGAACCGCTGCTTCGCGCGCTACGGCTGGGACGGCGGCGTGCGGGCGTTCTGCCGCGCGAACGGCATCGTCTACCAGGGGTTCTCGCTGCTCACCGCGAACCCGCAGGTCGTGCTCAACCCCGAGGTCGGCCGCATCGCCGAGGCGCACGGCAGGACCCCGGCGCAGGTCGTCTTCGCGTTCTCGATCGCGATCGGAATCCTCCCGCTGACGGGGACGACGGACGAGCAGCACATGAAGGACGACCTGGGAGCGCTGTCGCTCGAGCTCACGCCCGCGGAGATCGAGGCGATCGGGAAGATCGCGTGACGGCGGCATCCGAGCTGCCGCCGATCCCGCCGATCGCCCCCGGCCGCTACCGGCATTACAAGGGCAACGACTACGAGGTCGTCGGCGTCGCGCGCCACAGCGAGACGCTGGAGGAGCTGGTCGTCTACCGCGCGCTCTACGGCGAGCGCGGCCTCTGGGTCCGTCCGCGGGCGATGTTCGAAGGGACGGTGACCGTGGGCGGGCGCGAGGTGCCGAGGTTCCGCCTCGTCGCACCCGCCAAGTAATCAGCGCTTTTTCAGCGCGCCCCTCAGCCGCTCCACCGGCAATCCGACGACGTTCGTGAACGACCCGGAGATTCTCAGGACGAGCGCGTCGCCGTGCTCCTGGATCGCGTACGCCCCGGCCTTGTCGAGAACGTGGACGCGGTCGAGGTAAGCGGCGATGGCGCGCGTCGTGAGACGTCGAAACGTGACAAGGGTGCGCTCATCGAAGACCTCGAATCGGGCGCCTGCGAGGCAGACGGCGGTGACGACCTCGTGCGTTTTGCCCGAGAGCGCGGCCAGCATGCGCGCGGCATGGCGTCGGTCGCGCGGCTTGCCGAACAGCCGGCGCCCGAGCGCCACGACGGTGTCGGCGCCGATGACCAGCGCGCGGGGATGGTCCTTCGCGACGGCCAGCGCCTTGCGGCAGGCGTTCGTGACCGCGGTTTCCTCGGGCCGCAGGTGGCCGCCTTCGACTTCTTCGACGCGGCTCGGGACAACTGTGAAATGGACGCCCATGTCGCGCAGCAATTCGACACGGCGCGGGGAAGCGGAGGCGAGGATGATATGCGGGAAGTGCTTCACGGTCGGGATGCTAGCGATGGCGGGACGCCCCGAACAGGACTCTGCCCTGGCCGCCCCACCAACCACAAACCACCAACCACGAACCTCCCTACATGTACCCGTCCCTCCTCAGCGTCTCCAGCCCTCCCCCGTCCGCCGCGTCCTGCCCGCGCCCGCTGCGCTCCGCGATGTTCGCGAACTTGCCGCTCTTCAGCTCCTCGATGATCTCGCCGACGTCCCTGGCGTCGCTGTGGACGCACTGCGTGCACGGGCCGCAGCCGAGGGAGCGGTAGCGCTTCCCGTCCCCGTGGTTGTAGTAGAGCGACACGGTCGGGATGCGCTCGCGCTGGATGTACTCCCAGATGTTGAGCTCGGTCCAGTCGAGGAGGGGGTGGATGCGGACGTGGGTGCCGGGCGCGAACTCGGTCTTGTACTGGTTCCAGAACTCGGGGGGCTGCTCGCCGACGTCCCAGGCGCTGGCCTGGGTGCGGGGGCTGAAGTACCGCTCCTTGCTGCGGCTGCCCTCCTCGTCGGCGCGCGCGCCGACGATGACGCCGGTGTAGGGCTCGCGGTTGCGGTCGACCTCGTACTGGCCGGTCGCGAGGTTGAGGCGGCGGCGCGGCCACTCGCCCGAGAGCGTCTTCTTCAGCGCCTCCGTCTTCAGCAGCGAGCAGCACGTGATGCGGTCCACCGCGCCGTCCGGGAACGTCCGCTTCGCCGCCAGCGCCTCCGCGTTCTGCCCCACGATCATCGTGAGGCGCCACTCCTGCGCGAGGCGGTCGCGGTAGGCGATCATCTCGGGGATCTTGAAGGACGTGTCGATGTGGACGAGGGGGATGGGGACGTGGCCGAAGAACGCCTTGCGGGCGAGCCAGAGCAGCACCGTGCTGTCCTTGCCGATGGACCAGAGCATGCAGAGCTGGCGGAAGTTCGCGTAGGCCTCGCGGAGGATGTGGACGGAGCGTGCCTCGAGCTGGTCGAGGTGGTCGGTGGACGTGCGGCGTTCGGCGACGGCGGTGGTCATGACCGGAGGATTCCTTTCTCCTGGAGGACGGCGCGGACGGCGGCCGGTTCGGGAACGCCGACGTCGCCGGCCGGGCCGGACACGACGGTGAGCTCGTGCCCCGCGGTGTCGCGGACGAAGGCGATTTCGGAAGCGGCGAAAGCCGAGGCATCCACGACGGCGATCAGGCCCGCGTCGAGCAGCACGGGCACCGCGTCGGCGACGCGTCCCGCCGCCGCTTCGAGGTACGCCGTCTGCGCCCCGCCGTCGAACAGCGCCGCTTCGAGCGCCCGCGCCGCCTCGGCCCCGTGCGTGACGAGCACCAGGCCGGCGGTATGCCCGTTTCGTTCCACACGACGCGCCTCGTCAATCTGCCCGCGCCCCCACGCCGCCTGCCCCTCGCCCCCGCCTTCCAGCGCCTCCCGCACGATCCCGCCGCCCCGGATCTCGTAATCGTCCACGATGACGAAACGTCCCGTGCCGGCGAGCTCCGCGGCCAGGTCGAACGCGATCGGCCGCACGGTCCGCAGCGTGCACTCCGCCACCTCGTGCCGCTCCACGCGGTCGCGCCGCTCGTCGGTGGCGAGCGTCGAAGCGTCGAGCACGCGATGGATCGCCTCGATCCGCGCCGGAACCCGCGCCGTCCCGAGCTTCAGCACGACCTCGCGCCCCGTCTCGAGCGGCTTGCGCCCGAGCCAGAACAGGCTCGCCTTCAGCCTCGTCGCCACGCGCGGCGCCGGCTGCCCCGCGACCGTCGCGACCTCGCCGCGCGCCACGTAGATCTGCTCCTCGAGCGTGAATCCCGCCACCTCGCCGGCCCGCGCCTCCCGCCGCGGCTCGACGTTGAACCCCTCCACCGTCGCCACGCGCGAGCGCTTCCCCGACGGCAGGAACACGACCTCGTCGCCGACGGCGATGCGGCCGGTCTCGACGGTCCCCGCCACGATGCGGCGGTCGTCGCCGCCCGCGGTGAACTTGTAGACGTCCTGGACGGGCATGCGGAAGGGCTTGTCGGCGTCGGCGACCTCGGAGCGGAACCGATCGAGGGTCTCGAGGACGGTGGGGCCGTCGTACCACGGCATGGCGGCGCTCGGGCGGGCGATGTTGTCGCCCTCGCGGCCGCTGACGGGGATGAAGCCGAGGGGCTCGACGCCGATTTTCGCGAGGAACGCGCGGTATTCGTCCTCGATGCGCGCGAACGCTTCGCCGTCGTAGCCGACGAGGTCCATCTTGTTCACGAGCACGACAAGCTGGCGGATGCCGAGGAGGCTCATCATCGTCCCGTGCCGCCGCGAGTTCTCGCGGACGCCCTCGCGGGCGTCGATGACCAGCAGCGCCGCCTCGGCGCGCGCCGCGCCGGTGATGAGGTTCCGCAGGAACTCGATGTGCCCCGGCGCGTCGATCAGGATGTACGGCCGGCTCGCCGTCCGGAAAAACACGCGCGCCGCGTCGATCGTGATCCCCTGCGACTGCTCGTCCTTCAGCGCGTCCAGCAGGAACGCGTACTCGAACGGCTTGCTGTTCCGCTCGCAGTTGGCGCGCACGGCCTCGAGCTTTCCTAGGGGAAGTGATCCTGTGGCGGCGAGCAGCCGGCCGATGATCGTGCTCTTGCCGTGGTCCACGTGCCCGCCGATGACGAGGTGGAGGCGGCGGTGGTCCGCGACGGGCGGGAGGTCGCGAAGGGAGGGGGAAGAGCGCTCGGTGGTGAGAAGCATGGGCGAATGTTTACTAAATAGATCAGGATTATCAAGAATAATCTCGGCTCAGGTGATACCGGGCTCGATGAGTTCCTCAGCGCGACGGAGCCGCAAGCGAATGGGCTCGAGATGGCGCGGATGTTTTGAACGGCAGATTCCGCGGAAGGGGGAACGCGGATGCAACGCAGAAACGGACGCGGATGACGCGCGGATCCTGCGAAGTGAGTCCCGACTTACGTCGGGGGCCTACCGGAAGTTCATGCAGGATCCATGAGAGCTCATTCGCGGGCAGTCGCGATCCACTCCGGCCCCCGCAAGACAGAAGCCATCACGTAGAATCCCGCAGCCCATGCCCACCACGCTCCCCTTCACCTCCCCCTGGCTCCTCGCCCCCATGGAGGGCGTCACTGACCCCTGCTTCCGCGACATTGTGCTCGAGCGGCTCGACCCGCGGGACCTCGGCGGCGCCTACACGGAGTTCATGCGGGTCAGCCTGCTGCCGATCCCGGAGTGGAAGCTGCGCGAGTGGCTCGGGGCGCGGCGGTACGGGCAGCCGGTCGGCCTGCAGCTCATGGGGAGCGAGCCGGGGCCGGTCGCGGCGACGGCGGACGCGGCGGTGTGCGCCGGGGCGCCGCTGGTGGACCTGAACTTCGGGTGCCCGTCGAAAGGCGCGTGGAAGGACTGCGCGGGGTCGGCGCTGCTGGCGTACCCGGAGCGGGTGGAAGCGCTGGTGCGGGCCTGCGTGGCGGCGGTCGGCGGGCGCGTCCCGGTCACGGCGAAGATCCGCAGCGGCGTGAAGGACGACCGGCGGCTCGAGGAGATCGCGAAGGCCGCCGAGGCGGGCGGCGCGGCGATGCTCACCGTCCACTGCCGGACGCGCGAGGAGGGCTACCGCGACTGCGCCGACTGGGGCCGCATCGCGCGCGCCGTCGCCGCGGTGAAAATTCCCGTCTGCGGCAACGGCAGCGTCGAGACGCACGCCGACCTCGAGCGCATCCGCCGCGAAACCGGCTGCACCCACGCCATGGTCGGCCGCGCCGCCCTCGGCAACCCCTGGATCTTCTCCGGCCGCGACGTCTCCCCCGCCGACGCCGCACGCTTCCTCCTCGACTACGCCGACGCCCTCCGCACCCGCCGCAAGTTCAGGGACCTCGGCGCCGCGGGGCGCGTGAAGAAGCTCCTGTTCTTCTGGACGGCCGGCGGGCTGTTCGAGGGCGCGACGGAACAAGCGCGGGAGGAGGAGCGCTATCGCCGGCTGCGGGAGGAGAGCCCCGGGCGGCTGTGGTCCTGGCTCGAAGAACGCGCCGCCGCCGTCGTCACTTCCTGCTGACCGGCGTCCCGAAGAACGCCATCACCTCGATTCGCGCGGCACCTGCACACTGCGCGAATTCCCTCCCCGGCCCGGCCTGGCGGCCCCGGTTCAGCCCCCCTCCCCGCGGCATCAGGGTTGCAGAGACCCCGACCATGCACGCCGAGGCCATTCGACACCTGCACCCCGTCACGCAGGCCCTCCTCGCCACCCTCTTCACGTGGGGCGTCACGGTGCTCGGCGCGGCCGTCGTGTTCTTCGCCAGGGCCGTCCCACGCCGCTTCCTCGACGCATCCCTCGGCTTCACCGCAGGCGTCATGATCGCCGCCAGCTTCTGGTCCCTGCTCGCCCCCGCCATCGAACTCTCCCGCTCCCTGGGACTGATCCCGTGGCTCCCCGCCGTCGTCGGCTTCCTCGCAGGCGGCGCTTTTATCCGCGTCCTCGACCGCTTCCTGCCCCACGTCCATCTCTTCGGCGCATCGGGGACGGAGGAGGGGATCCCGACCTCCTGGCACCGCACGAAACTGCTCGTGCTGGCCATCATGCTGCACAACATCCCCGAGGGCCTCGCGGTCGGCGTCGCCTTCGGGGCGGCCGCCGCGGGCCTCGAAGGCGCTTCGCTCGGCGCCGCCGTGGCGCTGGCCCTCGGGATCGGGCTGCAGAATTTCCCTGAAGGGCTGGCGGTGTCGGTGCCGCTGCGGCGGGAAGGGCTGTCGCGCTGGAAGAGCTTCTGGTACGGGCAGATGACGGCGATCGTCGAGCCGGTCGCCGGGGTGGCCGGGGCGGCGGCGGTGCTTGTCATGAGGCCGCTGCTGCCCTATGCGATGGCATTTGCTGCGGGAGCCATGATCTTCGTGGTCGTGGAGGAGGTTATCCCGGAGTCGCAGCAGGGCGGAAACGCGGACCTGGCGACGCTGGCGGCGATGGCGGGATTCGCGGTGATGCTGGCCATGGACGTCGGGCTGTCATAGCCCCGCGGAATTCGGGGCCTTGCGACCCCGTGTAGAATGCGCGGATGCCGATCCTGCGGCCGGAAGCCGCCCTTTTTCCCCGGTGCAGGTGCCGTCGGGAGACGACGCGTGATTGATCCGCTGGGACCGAATGGCTGGTGGCACTGGGTCTCGGTCTACCATCTCGCCGAAATCGGCATCCTGGCCGCGCTGATCGTCCTGGTCTCTGCCGTCGGCGGGTCCGCGCTGCGGAAGGTCCACCGCGGATTCGACGCGCTGGCGTCCCGGCCGACCCTCGCGCTCTGCTCGGTCGGGCTGCTGTCGCTCGTGGGAAGCGCCGTCGTGGCGGTGACGCTCGGGATGCCGGAGGCGTCGCTGCACGACGAGTTCAGCTACCTGCTGGCCGCGGACACCTTCTCCTCGGGCCGCCTGACGAACCCGACGCATCCGCACTGGCCTTTCTTCGAGACGTTCCACGTCATCCACACTCCCTCGTACCAGTCGAAGTACATGCCAGGTCAGGGGCTGGTGCTCGCGTTCGGGCAGTCCGTCGCGGGCGACCCGATCGTCGGCGTCTGGCTCTGCACGGCGGCGGCGTGCGGCGCGCTGACGTGGATGCTGCAGGGGTGGGTGCCGCCGCGCTGGGCCCTTGTCGGGGGGCTCCTCGCGGCCCTGCGGATGGGCATCGTCGGCTCGTGGGCCCAGAGCTACTGGGGCGGCTCGCTGGCCGTGCTCGGCGGCGCGCTCGTCTACGGCGCGCTTCCGCGGCTGCTCCGCCGACCTGCGCTTCCCGCCTCCCTCGCGATGGCCGCCGGATTCGCCTGCCTCGTGAACTCGCGCCCGTTCGAAGGCGCGATCGCGTGCCTCCCCGCCGCCGCCGCGCTCCTCCCCCGCTTCGCCCGCGGCGGCGTCGGCGCTTCCCCGGCCCGCTGGCTACTCGTGGTCGCCGTCCCGCTCGCGGCCGGGCTGGCGGCGACGCTCGCGTGGATCGGCATCTACAACGCCGCGGTGACGGGAAGCGCGACGCGGCTGCCGTACTTCGCGCACCAGGAGCGGTACGCGAGGATCAGCCAGTTCCTGTGGGGGACGCCGCCGCCGCGGCCCGAGTACCGGCACGAGGCGATGCGGGCGTTCTATGAGGACGACGAGAAGCCGGTGTTCGACCGGCAGCGGAGGCCGCTGAGGTTCGTGGCGGAGGGGGCGTGGAAGCTGCTGAAAGTGAACGACACGCCGCTGGGCGTGCTGGCGTGGCTGGCGCTGGGGTGCGCGCCGTGGCTGGTGCGGAGAAGGAGGCACCGGGTGCCGCTGGCGGCGTTCGGGCTCGTGTGGCTGACGATGGCAGGACTGACGATCGCGCTGTCGCACTACACGGCGCCCGCCACGGCATGCGGCTTCCTCGCAATCGTGCTGGGCCTGCGCCACGCTTCGGTGCTGCGGCTGCGCAGGTTCCGGCTGAGGGGGGCGGCGGCGGCGGTGCTGGCGGTCGCCGCGCTGCTGGTGGTCTATCATGCGAAGGGCCGCGGCGAGTCGGCCGACCCGTTCGGGCGCGTGAAGGCGCACTACACAGAGCGCCTGCAGGAGACCGCCGGCGACCACGTGGTGTTCGTGCGCTACGGTCCGCGGCACATCACGCACAACGAGTGGGTCTACAACGGAGCGGACATCGACCGGCAGCGCGTCGTGTGGGCGAGGGATATGGGCGCGACCCGGAACCGGGACCTGCTGGGTTACTACCCCGGCCGGACGGCCTGGCTGATGTCCATCGACCGCGACGAGGATCCGCCGGACCTGCGTCCCTACCCCCGGTAGGACCGCCGGAGTTCCCGCCCGCGGGCCGGGACCTGCGGAGCCCTTGCGACTACGGGAGAGTCGTGATGACGAGATCGTCGAGGTAGCCCGTCATCCACGGCCAGTCGCCCGCGTCGTTCTTGCCGATCCAGACGCACGTCAGCGGCGGAAGGCCCGCGGGCGCGGGACAGGAGACCGTGCCGACGGGCGTCCCGTCGTCCAGAAGCGTCTCCAGCGTGAGGGTCGAGCCCGACCTCGTGAGGACGATGCGGTACCACGTCTCCGTCGTGATCACGGTCGCCCCGGCGGTCGGACCCGAGCCGAAGTCGTCGTGCTCCCAGGGCGTGTACTGGACGTTGGACGCGTCCTCGGTCCAGATCGACGTGAAGTAGTAGTGGTTCGGCACCCCGCCACCGTGCCAGCAGACGTAGGCGCTGATCGTCCCGCCGAGGCCGCCCGCGATGGTCGTCAGGGTCGGGGTGTCGGTCGCGGAGAGCCCGATCAGGAGGTGGCAGTTGTTCGCGGCCTCCTCCACGTAGACGCGGGCCTTCATCTGGAAATCGCCCGAAACCGGCGGGATGTCGCGGACCAGCATCTGGGGATGCGACCTGTCCGCCTCCCAGCTCACCACCGCGAGGCTGTCGTCAACGAAGATCTCGGCCGGAACGTTGGTCGCCCAGCCCGCCCCGAGGCGGGAGAAATCGTCCCAGAGGACGATGCCGTAGGGGCCTGAGCTGCCGCCCGAAGAAGGCGGAACCCAGGGGGTTCCCCCGACGGTCGTCCCCGAGGAGCCGCCGGAACCTCCCCCGCCGCGATGGCTCCCGCTCCTGCGGCAGCCGAAGGCGACCGCGCCGAGAAGGAGCAGCAGAACAGGTGCGACGAGCAACCGCAGGCCAGGAGTCCACCGCATCTCTCCCTCCCCCAATCCAATGGGCGCCCGCGGCGCGGGGGAATACGCCGGCTCCCGCGCGCACCTCGGACGCAGAAACCCGCAACTCAGATCCCTCACCGCAGAAGACGGCACCGCATCGAGGCGATCCTGTCAATGTTCCGAGCAGGGCGCGAAGCGGCGGGCACGCCGTCCCCGGGTCGCCCCGCGCAGATCACTTCTTCAGCAGGCTTCCGAAGAAGGCCATGACCCTGTCGCCGCACCCCGAGTGCCCGACACCGGGCAGCATCTCGCGCGACACGTTCCTGTAGCCGTTCTCGTCCGCGAGCTTCTTCGCCGCCAGCCACTGCTGCTCCAGGTTCGGGGGCTGGTGAAGGTACTCGTCCTTGTCGCCCTGAAGCGCCTTCACCGGCAGTTTCTCCTTCTCGGGCACGTCCGGGATGTCGTACTTCCGCGTCGCGAAGTTCCCGCACGCCGGGGCGGCGCCCAGCAGCATGTCGGGATGCTCGAAGACGAAAAGCCACGTGAGGTTCCCGCCGCCGGAGAAGCCGGTCATGCAGAACTTGTCCTCGCCGGAGAAGTCCTTCTTCACGTCGGCGATGACGGCCAGGAGGCCTTCCTCGTCGAACTTGAAGCGGTCGCCGTTGTCGTACTCGGCGACGAGGTCGGCGGCATAGGTGTACTTGGCGGCCTGGCCGGAGAGGCTGTTGGTGCTGGAGAATGTCTGCGGGGTGACGCAGATGACGGGCAGGTCGCCCCGGTTGTTGACGAGGGAGTTGAGCATGCCCTTGAAGTTGCTGCCCGCGCCCTCGACGCCGACGACGATCGTGTACCTCTTCGCCGGGGTCCAGCCCTTGGGAAGCTGGACGTAGTACTGCATCTTGTGCGTGGACGCCGTGCGGAGGATCGGGCCGGACTCGGCGCACTTGAGCTCGACTTCGCGGATGACCTTGGCGCGGGCGGGGCTGGACTGGACTCGCTCGGCCCCCGAGATGAGGCGCTGGGCGCGCTCCCAGTCGCGTTTCTGGTAAGCCGACTGCCACTCGGCGTCGATGCGGGGGCCGATCGTCTTCGGGTCGAGTTCGAAGGCGCGGACGAGGTAGCCGTCGAAGCGGGCGTCGTCCTTGTTGGCGTGCTTCTGGACGGACAGCTCGACGTAGGCGGGCGCGAGGGCCTTTGAGTAGGTGGCGAGTTTCTTCCCGTATTCGGCCGTGTCGGCGTCGGCGGCGGCGGAGTCGCCATCGAGCTTGAGCGTCTTGGCGCCGGCGTTGTCGGGATCGAGGGAGAGGGCCTCGGCGACGTGGGAGCGGCCCTCGGCGTTGAGCTTCTTCTGCTGGCACCACGACGCGAGTTCGACCCAGCCTGCCGCGATCTTCCGCTTCAGTTCCGTCTCCCGATCGGCCTTGGGCGGACCAGCGAGGGCGAGCAGGGCGGTCAGGAAGAGGCAGGTGAGTTTGCGCATGGAGGGGAGTATATCGGTGTTGGGCGCAAGGCCCAGAATTGGGACCTCGGCGCGATATTGCCTTTATACGCATATTGACATAATATGAGCCTGTGACCGTCGCAGCCCCCCTCCCCAAGGCCGAACTGTTCCGCCTCCTCGCCGACGAGGATCGCCTCTGCCTCCTCGCCCTCTGCACCCAGGACGAACTCACAGTCAGCGAACTCGCCTGCCTCCTCCACGAGAGCCAGCCCCAGATCACAAGGAAGACCCAGCCCCTTCGCGACGCGGGACTCCTCATCGCCCGCCGCGACGGAACCCGCACGCTCCTCAAGACCGCCGACCTGCCCGACCCCGTCGTCGCCGCCGCCCTCGGCGAAGGTCGTGCGCTCGCCACCCGGAAAGGCGCCCTCGCCCGCGTCCACGCCGTCGTCGCCCAACGCGAGGACTCCAGCCGGCGCTTCTTCGAAACCCCCGCCGCCGAACCCGTCGTCGTCGAAGGCGCCGCACTGCTCCCCTTCCTTCCCGTGCTGGCCCCGCTTCTGCCGTCCCGCGCGCTCGCCGTGGATGTCGGCACCGGCGAAGGAGCGCTTCTCCCGATGCTGGCGGCGCTGTACGACCGCGTCATCGGCGTGGACCGGAGCCCGGCGCGGCTCGCGCGCTGCTCGGCGCGGCTCGAGGCGCTCGGCGTCGCGAACGTCCGGTTGCGCGCAGGGGAAGCGGAGGACCCGGCGCTGATCGAGGAGGTCCAGCGCGCGGGCGGCGCGGACCTTGTGCTGCTGGCGCGCGTCCTGCACCACGCCGCGAGGCCGCAGGACACGCTCGCGGCTGCCGCGCGCCTCTGCCGCCCCGGGGGACGCGTGCTGGTCGCGGACTACGCGTCCCACGACGACGAGGCGATGCGCGAGCGGGGTGACGTCTGGCTCGGCTTCGCGCCCGAAAAGCTGCGGGACCTCGGAACGGCGTCGGGCCTCCGCGTCGAGAGCGTGCAGCCCTTTGCTCCCCGCCTCTCCGCCTCCGAGCCGGACTGCCGTCTGCCGTGGCTCCTCGCCGTCCTCCTCAAGCCCGCCTGAAACCGAAACCCCATTCCCGAGACAGGAGATCGAGCATGGACAGCCGCACCGAGTACCCGTCGTTCATGGTGAAGGACATCGGCGAGGCCGAGCTGGGCCGCCGGAAGATCCGGATGTCCGAGAAGGAAATGCCCGGTCTCATGGCGCTCCGCGCCGAGTACAGGGGCAAGGCGCCGCTCAAGGGCGCGCGGATCGCGGGCTGCCTGCACATGACGATCGAGACGGCGATCCTGATCGAGACGCTGGTCGAGCTCGGCGCCGAGGTGACGTGGACCTCGTGCAACATCTTCTCGACGCAGGACGAGGCCGCGGCGGCAATCGCGAAGGCCGGCGTGCCGGTGTTCGCCTGGAAGGCCGAGACGCTCACCGAGTACTGGGCGAACATCGACCGGCAGGTGAGCGCGTTCAAGGGCGGCGTCGGCCCGAACCTGCTCCTCGACGACGGCGGCGACCTCACGCTGCTCATCCACAAGGGCGTCGAGTTCGAGAAGGCGGGGAAGGTCCCGGACCCCTCCACCGCGACGAACGACGAGTACCGCGTCATCCTCACGCTCCTCCAGGCGTCCCTCCGGAAGGACCCGCAGCGCTTCACGAAAATGGCGAAGGACGTCAAGGGCGTCTCCGAGGAGACCACGACGGGCGTCCACCGCCTCTACGAGATGGCCGCGAAGAACCAGCTGCTGATCCCGGCGATCAACGTCAACGACTCCGTCACCAAGTCGAAGTTCGACAACAAGTACGGCTGCCGCGAGTCGCTCTTCGACGGCATCAAGCGCGCGACGGACGTGATGGTCGCCGGCAAGGTCGTGGTCATCGCCGGGTTCGGCGACGTCGGCAAGGGGTGCGCGCAGGCGGCGCGCGGGCTGGGCGCCCGGATCTGCGTGACGGAGGTGGACCCGATCTGCGCCCTGCAGGCGGCGATGGAGGGGTACGAGGTCGTCACGATGGACGAGATCGCGCCGAAGGGCGACATCTTCGTCACCGCCACCGGCTGCGTGAACGTCATCAACTACGGCCACATGCGCGCCATGAAGGACGGCGCCATTCTCTGCAACATCGGGCATTTCGACTCCGAGATCGAGGTCAGCGCGCTCGAGAAGAACCGGGAGATCAAGGAAGAAAACGTGAAGCCGCAGGTGGACCAGTTCGTGTTCCCGGACGGGAAGAAACTGATCCTGCTGGCGCGCGGCCGGCTCGTGAACCTCGGCTGCGCGACCGGGCACCCGAGCTTCGTGATGTCGAATTCGTTCTCGAACCAGGTGATGGCGCAGATCGCGCTCTGGAACAACGCGCAGCACGGGAAGGACACGCTGACGGGGCTGTCGTTCAGGCCCGGAACGGTGAGCGTGCTCCCGAAGAAGCTGGACGAGCAGGTCGCGCGCCTGCACCTCGAGAAGGTCGGCGCGAAGCTGACCAGGCTGACGCCGGAGCAGGCGAAGTACATCGGCGTGGAGGTCGACGGGCCGTTCAAGCCGGACCTCTACCGCTACTAGGATCTCGGGCGGCCGGCCGTCCCGCGTGGCGGCCGGCCCGCCCGGATCTACTGCCCGGTATCGCCGGGTTCGTGGAGGTCGTCCTCGCCGACGAAGCGAGGCAGGCGGCCGGGAAAGGCGGTGGCGAGGACGAGGACCGCGCCGAAGGCCGCAATGGCGAGGCCGACGCCTCCCCAGCACCAGGAATTCACGGCGTCGCCAGGGGCCAGCGCCGAGTCGGACGGGTCGTCCGGGTCGTAGCGGAGCGTCACGGTCCCCCCGGGCGTCGTCGCTCCGCCGCCCTGGAATCCCGCCCCGCTCATCAGCGTCACGACGTCGTTCCGGTACGCCGTTCCGTCCACCGTGTAGGTGTACTCGCACGAGACGCGGCGACTCTCTCGACGGCCGCGCGCGCCGCCCTCGATCACTGTGCCCTTCGTCTCCTTCCAGCTGTCCCACTCTCTCGCCCGCCAGACGCCCGAGAGGTTGAACCAGGCCATCCACGCGCCGAACAGCAGGATCGCCGCGCAGATCGCGACGGCTTTCGGCTGGACGCTCCTCGGTCTCTCCGTGATCGGGATCATGGGGCAGTGATGGTACGGCATCGGCCCCCTGCGCGTAGAATGGCCGCACAAAATGCCGCCGCTCCCAATCGCAGCCATCGCGCCGGCCACGCGCCCGGCCCGCTCCGCCGGGCCGCTGTCCCTCGCGGTCGTCATCCCGGCGCTCGACGAGGAGTCCTCGATCGAGGCGGCCGTCGCCTCGGCCTGGAACGCCGGCGCCGACGAGGTCGTCGTCGCCGACGGCGGCTCGACCGACGCCACCCGGGAACGCGCCGCCGCCGTCGCCCGCGTCGTCTCCGCCCCCCGCGGCCGCGCCTCCCAGATGAACGCGGGCGCCGCCGCCGCCACCGCCGACGTCCTCCTGTTCCTCCACGCCGATTCCCGCCTCCCCCAGAACGCCGCCGCCCTCGTCCGCGACGCCCTCGCCGACCCCCTCGTCGGCGCCGGCGCCTTCCGGGTCCGCTTCGACGCCCCGGGCCCCTTCTGGCGCGTCGTCACCTCCCTCACCCTCGCCCGGGCCCGCCTCTGCGGCATCACCCTCGGCGACCAGGCCCTCTTCGCACGGCGGGATTCCTTCCGCCGCCTCGCCGGTTTCCGCGAAATCCCGATCCTCGAGGACCTCGATTTCGCAGACCGCGCCCGCCGCGCCGCACGCTTCCGCATCCTCAGGGCCGACGTCCTCACCAGCACGCGCCGCTGGCGCCGCCGAGGCCTCCTCCGCACGAGCGCCGCCAACTGGGCCATCCTCCTCCTCTACCGGCTCGGCGCGCCGCCGGGCTCACTCGCGAGGCTCTACCGATGAAGCGCCTCCTCCTGCTCGCCGCGATCGCGGGCTGCGCGACCGAGCCTTCGGCCGAGCCTGAGACCCCCGCGTTCCGCCACGATCTCTGGACGAAGGTCCTCAAGGCGCACTGCCGCGACGGGCTCGTGGACTACGCCGCGCTCAAGGAAGACCGCGCCGACCTCGACGCCTACCTCGCGCTGGTCGCGAAGGACTCGCCGGACGCCAACCCCGCCGCGTTCCCGCGCCGCGAGGACCGCCTCGCCTACGCGATCAACGCCTACAACGCGTGGGCGCTGAAGGGCGTCCTCGATCACTACCCGTGCGACTCCGTGAAATCCATCGGCGAGCGCCCGTTCGACTTCTTCAAGAAGCTCGAGTTCACGTTCGGCGGAAAGAAGTCCTCCCTCGAGGCCTGGGAAACGAAGGCGCGCCAGGAGTTCGGCGATCCTCGGCTGCACTTCGCGCTCAACTGCGCTTCCATCGGGTGCCCGAAGCTCCCCGAGGAGGCCTTCGAGCCCGCGCGCCTCGAGGACCAGCTCGCGAGGGAGACGAAGAAGTTCCTCGGCGAGGAGCGCAATGTGCGCGTCGCCGACGGCGTCGTCACGCTCTCGAGCATCTTCAAGTGGTACCGCAAGGACTTCGGCACGGAGGATCAACCCGCGAACCTGGAGGCGTGGCTCCGTGCGCAGGGCGTCGAATTCCCCGAAGGCGCCGAGATCCGGTTCGCGGACTACGACTGGGGCCTGAACGACCGGAAGGGCGGGCGGTGAAGCGGGCGCTGGCGGCGGTGGGGTCCGTCGCCCTCCTGGCCGCGGGCATCGTCGCGGTCATCGTCTTCCGGCCGGCCGGGAAGGTCGCGATCCCGCCCGCCGGGACTCCCGTGCAGGCCGGCGAGCCCTTCCCGCACCGCCTCTGGACCGAGGTGCTGCGCAAGCACTCGAAGGACGGGCTCGTGGACTACCGAGGCCTCCAGGCGGACCACGCGGACTTCGACGCCTACCTCGGGTTCGTGGCCGCGATGTCCCCGGAGTCGCACCCGGCCGTCTTTCCTCGAAGGGAGGACCGGCTGGCCTACGCGATCAACGCCTACAACGCGTACGTGGTGAAGGGCGTCCTCGACCACTACCCGTGCGAGTCCGTGCGCTCCGTCGGGCTGATCCCCTCGGACTTCTTCCGGAAGTTCGAGTACCCGTTCGGGGGCCGGTCCTGGACCCTGCACGCGTGGGAGACGAAACTGCGCGCTGAATTCGGCGAGCCTCGCGTTCATTTCGCCCTGAACTGCGCCTCGCTCGGCTGCCCTCGCCTCCCGGCGGAGGCGTTCGAGCCGTCGCGACTGGAGGAGCAGCTCGCGCGGGAGACGGCGGCGTTCCTCGCGGAGCCCCGAAACGTCTCGCGCGAAGGTTCGCGCACGCGGCTCTCGCAGGTCTTCGAGTGGTACCGCGGGGACTTCGAGGACTGGATGGCCGTCCGCGGGAAACCGCCGGACGTCACGGCCTGGATCCGTGAGCACGGCGGCGATGCGGACGGCGACCCGGAGTTCGCGCCCTGGGACTGGGCCCTCAACGACCGGCGGTAGCCGGGACGGCGCCCTCGGCCGGGGCCAGCCCGGCCCTGACCCGGCCGCCCGGCGTGATCTTCCAACGCCGGTGCATCCACTGCCATTGCTCGGGCGCCATGCGGATGTGGGCCTCCAGCGCGGCCGCGGACGCCCGCGTGATGCGCGCGACCTCCGCTTCCCGCGGCGCCGCGGGATCGGGCCAGATCGGGTCCCCGAAGTGGAGCGTGTAACGGAAGGCCCAGCCGTTGCGCAGGCACGCGAACGGGACGATGGGCGCGCCGGTCGCGCAGGAGAGAAGCGCCGGCGTCGTCACGGTCAGGATGTCCCGGCCGAAGAAGGGCACGATCATCCCCGTGTCCCGCGGATTGCGATCGGTGAGCAGGGCGACCATCGCCCCGCGCCGCAGCGCGCGGATCAGCTCGCGGAACGCGCCCTCCATCCGCACCGTCGTGTGCCCGCGCGCCTCGCGCTCGCGCTGCATGCGCTCGTGGATCCGCGGATTCCTCGACTGGTGGGCGATGCTCGTCAGCTCCAGGTCGTGGCGGCCGGCCCACTGCGCAGCAAGCTCCCAGTTCCCCAGGTGCCCCGTCAGCCAGATCGCCCCCTTCCGCTGCCTCAACAACTCGAGCATCGGCTTCTCCGAGGGCACGCTGACCACCTGCGCCCACCGGCGGCTCTTCGCAAACCGGGGCATCTTGATCATCTCGACCGCGAGCTGGCCGAAGTGCTCGAAGCAGGCGACTGCGGTCTTCTGCACCCACGTCTCCGGCTTCTCCGGGAAAGCCGTGCGGAGCTGCTCCTCCGCGCGGTGGCGGTACTTGGGCAGTGCCGCCGCGGCGCCGCGGCCGACGGCGCGGCCGAGCTGGAGGGCGGCGGAGAGGGGAAGCGCCTGCGCCGGGAGGAGGGCGAAGTTGAGAAGCTGCATTTCGACCGCGGAGGCGACGCCTTCGAGGACCGATCCCGGGCGGCGGAAGACTTTGACGGTCATGGTGCGGACCTATTCTACGCGCCGCGCGTCATCGGCCGAAGCCGACTTTTTCGCGGAGTGGCGCTCGGCGGCCGGACGGCTGCGCCACCTGCGGTGCGCCCACAGCCACTGTTCGGGGCGCTCGCGGATGGAGCGCTCGAAGAGGGACGTGTACCAGGCGGTGATGGCTCGGATGTCGGCCTCGGCATCGCCGGTCCGCGGCGGCTCCGGGTCGGGATGGCAGCCGAAAACGTAGCGGAACGGCCCTTCGCGGTACGTGTAGAACGGCAGCAGGCGGCAGCCCGTCTTCAGCGCAATGAGGGCGGGCGTCGGCCAGCACGATGCGGGCCGCCCGAAAAAGGGGACGAATACGCCGTCCTTCCCCGCGTTCTGGTCCGCGAGGATCACCCCGATCCGCCCGGCCTTCACGTCCCGCATCAGCTCGCGCAGCCCGCCGGTCTGGTTCACGACCTTGCCGCCCGTGGCCCCGCGCGTCGTCGTCAGGAACTCGTCGAAGTAGGGATTTCGGAACGGTCGCGCGATGCTGGTCAGCGGATAGCCGAGCAGGTTCATCACGATCCCCGCCAGCTCCCACGATCCCTGGTGGCACCCCACGAACAGCGCGCCCTTCCCCGCCTTGACAGCCTCGTCCAGGATCTCCCGCCCCTCCAGCCGCACGTACTTCGGCCAGTTCCCCGTGCCGATCCGGCGGCGAAGCACCATCCCCTCGACGAACGCGGCGGAGAGGTGCTCGAACATCTTCATCGTGATGTGGCGCGCACGGCGGGGCGGATAGCCGGCGGCGACGAGGTGCTCCATCGCCCGCGGACGGTGCCGCGCGTCCACCTTGTACGCCGCGCGCCCGGCGAATCTCGCCAGCCCGCGCAGCATCGAGTCGCTCAATCCGAGCATGAGCGAAAGCGCCAGCCGCGGCCCCGCGTACTGCAGCCAGTAGGCCGCCCGCACGAGCGGCGGCATGCCGTCCGGGCGGCTCCCCCGTCTCACCGGCTCATGCAGGGTCGGCATCCGCCGGAACCGCCTCCTCGGGCTTCGTCTTCCAGCGCCGGTGAATCCACATCCACTGCTCCGGCGCCTCCAGGATCCGCTTCTCCAGAGCCTCCGTCAGCTTCCGCGTCGACGCGAGCACGGCGTCGCTCTTCGGCAGCGAAGCGTCGGCGACGAACGGCTCCTCGATCTGGATCAGGCTCCGTCCGCCGGGCTGCCGCGTCACCGCGAACCCGAGGATCGGCGCCCCGGACTTCAGCGACAGCAGCGCCGGCGCCTTGATCGTGGAGGCCGCGCGGCCCAGGAAAGGCACGAAGATCCCCTGGTGACGCGCGTCCTGGTCCACGTAGAGCGTCAGGACGCCGCCCTCGCGAAGGGCCTGCAGCCCCTCCCGCATCGCCCCCTTGCGCCAGATCACGCGCGTGCCGACCTGCTTCCAGAACGACTCGAAGCCGCGGTTCATGTAGGGGTTGTCCATCGCGCGGCGGACGACGAAAACGCGATGCCCGCGCGCGGCGAGGGCGATGTTGAAGGTCTCCCAGTCCCCGAAGTGCCCGCTGACGGCGATGACGCCGCGTCCCATGGCGACCGCGCGCTCGAGGTTCTCGAGCCCACGGATCTCCACGCGCCGCTCCCAGCGCCCGGAGGACCTGTCCCTCGGCGCGCGCATGGTGCGGATGATCGTCTCCATCAGGTGCTGGAAGGATCCCTGAGCGACCTCCGCGCCGCGCTTTCCCAGCACGCGGGTCGCCTCCTTGCGCGCGATCCCGCTCCGCTTGCGGAGGGCGGTCCAGAGCACCGTGGCGACGACCCGGCCCGCGGCAAGCGCGAGCACTTCGGGGAGCAGGAGGACGGCGGCCTGGCCGCAGCGGCCGAGGCAGTACTGGACTCCCCAGGCGACCGAGGTGAAGAGGCCGCCGGTGTTCGGGCTCATGCCCCCAGCATACACGGCGGCGCGCGGGGAATCCACGCCGTCGGGCCTACCTCCAGCGCCGGTGCATCCAGAGCCACTGTCCCGGCGTCTCACGGATGCGCGCTTCCAGCGCGGCGGCAATCCTGGCAGTCGCGCGGCGGATCGCCTCCTCGGCGTCCTCCGCTTCCTCCGCGACGAACGGCGCGTCGAACACCAGGCGGATCCGCCCGTCCGGCAGTCGCGGAGCCGCGAACGTCACGATGGGGGCCTTGTAGCGGAGCGAAAGGGTCGCCGGCGTCCGGTAGGTTTTCGCGGGCCGCCCGAACCAGGGGACCTCGATCGAGTCGCGCCGCGCATGCTGGTCCGCCAGGATGGCCAGGATCTCGTTGCGCCGCAGCGCCCGGATCGCCTCGCGCATCGCCCCCTTCTTGTCGATCGTCGCCTGTCCCGTCGCGCGCCGGAACGACTCGAGCTTGCGGCGGATGAACCGGTTGCGCGAGGGCTTGACGACCGTGTTGACGCGGTAGCCCCTGAGCGACATCGCCCAGCCGGCGGCCTCCCAGTTGCCGAGATGGGCGCCCGTGACGATCACGCCGCGCCCCTGCGCGAGCGCCGCGTCGACGTGCTCGAGGCCCTCGAATACGATGCGGTCCTTCCAGCGGTCGCCGCCGAACAGCCTGTGCGCCCGCACCATCTCCACCAGCACCTCGCCGAAATGCCGGAAGGACTCGCGCGCGGCCGCCGCGCCCCCGGGCCCCAGCGCCGCCTCGGCGTTCCTGCGCGCCGTGCGGGCCCGACCCGGGAGCACGAACCGCGACGCCCCGCCCATGAGCCGCCCCGCAACGCGCGCCGCGCCCTCGGGCAGCAGCAGCACCCCGGCCCTCGCGACCAGGAACGCCGCGTAGACCGCGAGCGACACGGGCAGTCCGACGACCGGGTGCGCCTCGAGCTTCATGCCGCAGGACAATAGGGCCCGCGCCCCGGCTCCCGCAACCCGCTATTTCTTCCGGATCTTGAAGCCGTTCACCTGGAACGCCAGCATCGGGTCGTTCGGCTCCATCTCAAGCGCCAGCTTCTTCAGCTTCTCGCCCTTGTCCTTCTCCCCCTTCTCCTCCCACGCCGCCCCGAGGTGCAGGTAGAAGTAGGCATTCAGCGGGTCCAGCTCGCACGCCTTCTCCAGCATCTTCACCGCCTCGTCGTTCTGCCCGTCCCGGAGCAGCCACTGCCCGTAGTCGTCGTACGTCAGCGGGTTCTGCGTCCCTTTCTCAACCGCCGTCTTGTAGTACCGCCCCGCCTTGATCCGCAGCCCCCACCGCTCCGCCCACTGCGCCGCATCCTCGTACCCCCGGTGCGACTGCAGCTTCAGCGTCTTCACGTAGTCGTGCCACTCCTTCTCCAGCGCCTTCATGTCCTTCACCCCGAGGTACTGCTTGAGCCACTTGATCACCTCGTCCGGCTCGCACTGCAGCATGTCCCCCTGGTACGGCACCCGCTTCACGTTCTTGTCCGTCGAGAGCGCCACGTAGAACTTCTGGAAGGGCGCGCTGTACTTCTTCGACTCCATGAGCATGTGCACGAACGACCAGCCCCACGCGTACTGAAGCGCGCTGAACTCGGGCATCTTGATCATGTCCTCGAGCCCCTGCCACTCGTCGCCGGCCATCGCGTCCTGCAGTACGACCAGCCGCCCCTCCTGGATGTTCCCCACCGTCATCTTCTTCGTCTTCGCGTCCCACGTGCTCGCCCCGTAGTACTCCGCCAGCGACTCGATGACCCACGCGGGCTCGTCGAACGTCGGGTTCAGCAGGTGCGTCAGGTAGTGGTTCGTCTCGTGGAACATCACGTCCAGCGTCAGCCGCTCGTCGTTCCGGTCGTAGTAGAAATTGAGCTCGATCGGGGCCACGAACCGGAAGTACCCGATCGCCCCGTAGGGCGCGCCGCTCACCTGGTAGTACGCGTCCTCGTCGTGGTAGAAGCAGACGGGCAGCTTCGGCGCCTTCGGGTCCGGCTTGATCCCCCACTTCCTCGTGAATTCGCTGAAGTACGTCTCCATCAGCTCCTGGTACTCCTTGCACTTCGCCTGCGGGATCGTGTACTCGAACCTGAAATGCGCCGTCTCCGTGATGTAGCGGTCGCGCCACTCCTGGTGCTTGCGCGCCTCGTCCATCGCCTTCTTCGCCTCGTCCGCCTTCTTCGCCACCGCCTTGTCGCGGTCGGCCTTCGACATCCACTTCCCCTCGTACGGCACCAGCCCCTTCTCCACCTTTGCCTTCTCCTCGTCGTTCTTCGGGACGTAATTGCCGCTCGAGTCGGAAAGCTGCGCGAGCACCACCAGGTCCTTCTTCACGAAAACTTCGCCCGCCGAATAGATCACCTTGTACCCGCCATCCGCCTCGACGATCTTCGCGGCGTCGACGAAGCGGCCGTCCTTGAGCTGAAGGGTGTCGGCGGCGGCGGGAAGTGCGAAGACGGCGGCGAGCAGGAGGGAAAGCGGTTTCATCGGGAACCTCGTGAATGAAATCCGCCCGGGAGGTCGTCCCGGGCGGCGGTGGATGGCGGACACGGCTACTTCGCGAACTTCTCCCACGCGGCGTGCAGGATGGCCCAGTCCGCGTCGGTCCACGACCCGAAGGTCTTCTTCTGCACCTGCTGCAGGAACTCCTTTTCCTTCGCGGACCAGTCCTGCTTGCGGCGCTTGCGGAACTCCTCTTCCTCCTCTTCTTCCGTCTTCGCCTCGCCCTTCGGCACCGCGGCGCGCGCGGCCTTGTCGTTCTCGGCCACGACTTCGAGGAGGTACTTCAGGTAGTCCTTGATGAGCGCCGCGTGCTTCTTGTTCGCCTTGCCCGGCCCCATCAGGTAGCGGACGACCGACGTGCACTGGCCGTAGATGTAGCGCCCGTCCTCGCCGCCGAACATGTCCTTCGAGGTCATCTCGAACAGGCTGCGCACCGGCTTGTACTTGTTCTTCTGCCAGCCCTCGCGCGCCGTCTCCTTCTCCGACATGTCCGGCACGAAGTTCAGCTGCCCGCCCTTCAGCACCGCCGTCCCGATGTACTCCCTCAGGCCGCTCTCCAGCCAGGTCGGCAGGGCGCCGTAGAGCTCGTCGTTCTTGTCGTGGAAGAACATGTTCATCAGGCCGCGGCCCAGGTACTGGAACTCGTACTCGTTCAGGCCGTCCTTGCTCTCGCTCGTCACGAGCTCGCGCGAGTCGGAGGACCAGCTGTCCCCCGAGCCCCTGCTGAACGCCCGCTCCTCGTCGCGGTCCTTGCAGATGCGGATGATGCACCCCTGGACATACCCCGGGCCGATGTCGCCGAACTCGCGGTCCAGCCAGTTCCTCACCGCCTCCGCGTGCGCGATCACCTTCTCCTGGTACTTCGCCCCGGCGTGGTTCAGCACGAGGAAGTGCGGCGTCCGCTTCGTCGTCCAGTCCTTCGGCAGGTCCGCGATCGCCTTCTTGAACATCACGTCTTCCATCTCCATCCGGCGCTTCTTCTGCTGCTCCGGCGTCTCGTTCGGGTCCACGACCTTCAGCTTCGGCCCGCCGCCCACGTCGGTCTTCTTTGCGTTCGGGTCGCGCGTGATGAGCTTGAAGGTCTTGAAGGCGTTGATCACCGTCGCCTGCAGCTTCTCCACCGACTGCTCCAGCACCTCGCACTCGATCGCCAGGTCGCCCCACTCGGCCTTGAAGACCCAGCAGAAGATGCGCTTCTTGCCCGTCTGCACGAGCTTCTCGATCTTCACCTCGAGCATCGTGACCGGCGTCTCGCCGATCTTGATCTCCTTCTCGGCGGAGACGTAGAAGCCGCCGTCGTGGTAGTTGCGCTTGAGGTAGTCCTTGTAGTCGAGGTACGGGCGCGACAGGTCGATTTCGTCCCCCGGCTTCGCGCCGCCCTCCTCTTTCTTCCCGCCCGCCGAGTCCGTTTCGCCGCCGCCGGGGTTGACCGAGGCCTTGTCGAAGACGATGACGCGCATGAGCGGCTGGTGGGTGAAGCCCGACTCCTTGTCGTCGTACTTCCGGTCGGACAGCCACTTCGTGGCGATCCACTTCTCCTCGACCTGGATCGGCACCTGCGTCCAGCCCTTGGGCGGCTGGAACTGGAACCCGTTGCCCTTGTCGACGTGCAGGCCCTGCGCGAACACGGAGAGCTGCGCGCCGAGGGCGAGGACCGGGAGGACGGCGAAGGCCCTGCGAAGAGCGGTCATGCGAGAAACCTCGACTGGGGGCCTGCGGTGAGGCCCGCTTGGGATCGCGCCGGCGAGATTCCCCCCCTTGGGAAACACGATGACTGTCCTGCAAGTATGACGGCGCCGGGAGGCGAAAGTTCCGGGAAATTTGAAGATTGTCCGCGGGCCGGCCTATCCCGTGGCGGCCTGGGTCGAGGCGGCTCCCCCGCGCTGAGTCTTCCAGCGCCGGTGCACCCAGAGCCACTGCTCCGGGTGCTTCCGGATCCACTCCTCGATCGTCCGGGTGAACTTCGCCGTCGCGCGCGCGAGATCGGCCTCCTGGTCCGCGGAGCCTTCCGGCACAAACCCCTCGGCGATCTCGACCACGAAACTGCCGTCGGGCTGCCGGAGCGCCGCAAACGGCACGATCGGCGCCCCGGTGCGGAGCGAAAGAAGCGCCGGCGACTTGAGCGTCGACGCTTCCTTCCCGAAAAACGGCACGAATACCCCCTGGTCGCGGGCATCCTGGTCCACCAGCATCGCGAGCACCTCCCCTCGGCGCAGGACGTGGATCGCCTCCCTCAGCCCGCCCCACTTCGTGATCACCCGGATCCCCGCCGTCGCCCGAATCGCGTTGATCGCCTCCTGCAGCGCCGGATTCTCGATCGGCCGCAGCAGCCACGTCGGCGGGTACCCCAGATGCCCCAGCACCGCCGCCCCCACCTCCCAGTTCCCCAGGTGCGCGCTCACCGCCACGACGCCCTTCCCCAGCGCCCGCGCCGCCCTCAGGTTCTCCTCGCCGACGACGGTGACGTGGCGGCGGAAGCGCTCGCGCGAGTAGGTCGAGGTGATCTGCATGACTTCTATGGCGAGCTGGCCGAATTCGACGACGGACCGGGGGGCGAAGCGGGCTCCGCCGGGGCCGAGGGCCATTTCGGCCTGCGCGGAGGCGGCCTTGAGCTTGGACTTGACGACCGCGGAGGCGAGGCGGCCGATCCAGCGGCCGCCGGCCCTGGCCACGGGCTGGGGCAGGAACTCGACGAGATCGCGAAGGCGGTCGGCGAGGCGGTAGACGAACTGGTTGAAGACGGGGCCCCAGACGGGGTCGCGCTCGAGTTTCACGGGGGGAGGTTAGCGCGAGGGGGCGGGATACGGAAGGTTGGCGGGTTGATCGGTTGAGGAGCGGGGTGCGGCCGGGCGGCGATTCTCTCAACCTGTCAACCCCTCGGCCCCTCCCTCGCCCTGACCTCGTACTTCAGCAGCCGGCACTCGATCGGGCCGTTCATCACCACCCACTTCTTCGCCGCGCGCAGCCCGAGGAACTTCGTCAGCTCCGCATTCCCGCTCAGCACGAACGCGGACGCCCCTCCGCAGCGGTGCAGGAAGTTCCCGAGCGCCTTCCACGACTCCACGAGATCCTCCCCCTCCCCCAGCCGCTCGCCGTACGGCGGGTTCGCGAACACGATCGCGGGCGCAACCCTCGGCCGCCATTCCTTCGCGTCGGCCGTGTCGAAGTCGATCAGCGCCGACACCCCCGCGTCCGCGGCCCCCTTGCGCGCCAGCCGCACCGCCCCCTCGTGCCGGTCCGCCCCCATGATCCGGAACGGCAGCGTCCTCTTCGCCTTCTTCCGCGCCTCGGCCTTCTCGAGGGCCCAGAAGCGCTCGTGGTGGTCGCGCCAGCGCTCGAACGCGAACGTCCGCTCGAGGCCGGGTGCGCGGTCGGCCGCCCACAGTGCGGCCTCGATCGGGAACGTCCCGCTGCCGCACATCGGGTCCGCCAGCGGCGACCGCCGGTCCCATCCCGACATCATGAGGATCGCCGCCGCCGTCGCCTCGTTCAGCGGGCTTTTCACCTGGATCGGCCGCCAGCCGCGCTTGTGCAGGCTCGCCCCCGACCAGTCGCGGTAAAGGAGGGCCTCGTCGCGGCGCAGGACGAGCTTGAGCGGGAGGTCGGGGCTTTCGGTGTCGACGTTCGGCCGCTCGCCGTAGGCGTCGCGGACGGCGTCGACGACGGCGTCCTTCACGGTGAGGGCCGCGAATCCGCTGTGTGTGATCTCCGAGTCGCGGATCGAGGCGTCCACGGCGATCGTCGTCCCGGGATCGAGCAGGTCCGGCCAGTTCACCTCCGCGACGCCCGAGTACAGCTCGCGGGGCCCGCGCGCCGGCCCCTTCCAGATCAGCTCCTGCACGCGGATCGCCGTCCGGAGCCAGAGGCACGCGCGGCGGCCGACGGAGGCGTCGCCCTCGTACGCGACGCCGGCGCGGCGCTCCTCGACGTTCGAGGCGCCGAGGTCGCGGAGCTCCTGCGCGAGGACGGGCTCGAAGCCGGGGCCGCAGGGGGAGAAGAACGGGACGGGCGGGCCGTTGGGGGGTGCGGGAAGGCGGGCGGGCATGAGGGCGGGAAGGATACGGCGGAACGGGCGGATTGGGCAGCGGATTGGGGCCGGGGGCTTATGATGGCCGCCATGAGAACCATCGCCGCCCTCCTGCTGGGCTCGCTCGCGCTCTTCGCCGCGCCTCCCGAAAAGAAAACATCGGCGAAGGGGATGTCCTACCTCGTCCGCCTGCCCGACAGGTACGCGAAGGGGCAGCACGCGCTCTTCGTGGTCCTCCACGGCGCGGGCGGCAGCGGCGACAACATGATGCAGTGGATCACGGGGGCGCAGTCGACGTTCCCGAAGGAAGCGGTGCTCGTCACGCCGACGGCGCAGAAGGACGGGGCGTGGGACACGCCGGACATGGAGCCGCTCGCGGAGCTCGTGAAGGCCGTGAAGGTCGAGTACGCGCCGACGCGCACCACGCTCACGGGGTTCTCGCGCGGAGGCTACTGGACGTTCCACCTGGGCCTTACGCACGCCGGGCTGTTCGACGCAGCGATCCCCTGCGCCGGGGGCCTGCCCGGCGCGGTGCCCGACAACGAGGACGTCCGGCGGCTGCCGTTCTACGTGATCCACGGGGAGGCCGACGACGTGGTCCCGATCACGGAGAGCGAGCGGTCGGTCAAGGCCCTCGAGGCGGCGAAGGTGACGGTCAAGTTCGAGCGCGTGCCGGGCCTGAAGCACACGATGGACTGGGCGGCGTTCAAGCGCGGCCTGGACTGGACGAACGGCATCCTCGACGAGCGGCAGAAGGCGCTGGACGAGGAGGTCGGGAAGAAGATCGCGGAGCTGGAGAAGCTGCTCAAAGCGGAGTCGTGGGAGGCGGCGACCGAGGCGTTCGTCGCGATCGAGCGCGTCCCGGCGAGATTCGCGCCGAAGCTCGCGGCGCTGGCGAAGTCGCAGGTCCTTGCCAAGGACGAGATCCTCGCATTCGCCGCGATCGCCGCCGCCGGGCGGTGCGGCGCCGACGGCGTCGCCGCGCTCAAGGGCATCCCCGGCACCAACGAGAAGCTCGCCATCCCGGTCGCCGTGGCGCTCGCCGCGACCGGCTCCCCCGCAGCCTGCGAGATCCTCCTGGGCTACCTCAAGACCAAATCCGACCGCGTCGCCACGACGGCGGCAGAGTGCCTCTGCAAGATGGGCCGAGACCTCGCCGTCGGCCCCCTCGTCGCAGGCCTCTCCAACGCCGAGTCCCTCCTCCCCACCAGCCCGCGACGGACGGCCATCAACGACGCGCTCAAGACCCTCACCGGCCAGTCCTTCACCAAGGCCTCCGAGTGGAAGAAGTGGCTGGCCGAGAACCCGGGAAAGTGAAGGCCCGCGCGCCCGGCTGCCTGTTCCTCGCCCTCGGCTCCCTCTTCCCCCTCATCGGCGCGTGGATGGCGGAGGACCAGCGCCACAAGTTCGCGACCTGGGTCGAGGTGCCGGCGCAGGTGGTCGCGCAGGAGATCCGCGAGCACGCGGACAGCGACGGGGACCCGACTTTCGGCCCGGTGCTGAAGCTGCGCTACCTGGCCGACGGGATGCCGCCGGAGGGGGAAGGGCTGCTGGCGATCGAGATGTCGTCGTCGGAGGGCTGGGCGCGGGAGCAGCTCGCGCCGTTTCCCGTGGGGGCGCGGATCACGGCGTGGGCGGACCCGGCTCATCCGGAACGGGCGTTCGTCGTGCGCGAGGCGTCGGTGATCCCGTACGTGCTGATCCTGGGCCCGATGATCTTCGTCTGCGTCGGGGCGATGTTCGTGCTGTTCCCGCCGGGGCAGGGGAAGGTGTACGACCCCGGGACGCCGTGGGCCGGCCGCACGTTCTGGATCGTGTGGAACGGCGCCGGGATCGCTTCCGCCGCGCACTACTTCTCGCAGCCGGGGTCGCTCCATGCGGGAGGGCTCGCGGTCTTCGGCGCCTACCTGGGGATCGGCTTCCTCGCCCTCGGGATTCTCGTGCGCCGGGCCCTCTCTAAGCCCTGAAATCGCATCGGCTTAGATATTAGAAAACAAAATAAGCATAATTTGTGGACTTTTTAGTTGAAATCGACATACAACTAATCTATATCCCTCGCTTCCTCAGCGACCCGAACATCCCCCTGACACAGGAGTCTTCCATGGACCAGCCCGCCCTCCGCCAGTTCCTCGAAATCCCCTACGACAAACTCGAGGACATGAACCTCGAGGTCAAGGAAGCCCGCATCAAGCGCGTCGACGCCGGCAAGCTCCAGGAAGCCCGCATGAAGTACCTCGCCGACGAGAAGCGCATCAAGGCCGTCACGGTCTGCTTCACCGACCTCGAAGGCCGCCTCCACATGCTCGACTACGACAAGAAGTTCCTCCTCAAGAGCGCCGACAACCTCACGTTCGACGGCTCCTCCATCCGCGGCTTCTCCCAGCAGGCCGAGTCCGACCTGCGCCTCAAGTGCGACTGGTCCTCCTTCTACTGGCTCCCGGCCGACGTGTTCGGCCCCGGCAAGGTCCTCGTCTTCGGCGAGGTCCTCGAGCGCGACGGCCGCCCGTACTCCGCCGACATGCGCGCCCGCCTCAAGGCCTTCACCGACACCCTCTACGCCAAGCAGGACATCGAGTGCCACGTCGCCAACGAGATCGAGGGCTTCCTCTTCCAGGGCCGCAACGCCGAGCGCCGCTTCCACGAGTCCGGCAAGTTCGACTTCATCTCCACCGGCGGCTACTACCACTCGCTCCCCGGCGACCCGCTCCGGCGCTTCATCGACGGCTCCGCCGAGGTGCAGCGCTCGATGGGGTTCGCGAACGAGAAGGACCACCCGGAGGTCGCGCCGTCGCAGTTCGAGATGAACTACTCGTACACGCAGGCGCTGATCGCCGCGGACCAGGTGCAGCTCTACAAGCTCATCTGCCGCCAGGTCGCCGACCGCATGGACATGACGGCGTCGTTCCTGCCGAAGCCGGTCGCGGGCGTGAACGGGAACGGGATGCACACGAACATCTCGATCGCGAAGGGCGGGAAGAACCTGTTCTTCGACCGCAAGGGCCAGGACGGGCTGTCGTCGCTGGGCTGGAAGTTCATCGACCGGATCCTGCACAACGCGAACGACATCTGCCTCGTGCTGAACGCGAGCGTGAACGCCTACCGCCGCCTCGACCCGCATTTCGAGGCGCCGAACCAGATCAAGGCCTCGGCGATCGACCGCGGTTCGATGGTGCGGATCCCGCTCGGCAACGAGCGCTCGGCGCGCATCGAGGTCCGCTCGGTGGGCCCGGACGCCAACCCGTACCTCGCGATCTTCACGCTCCTCGCCACCGGCCTCGAGGGCCCCGAGTCGCCCGCGACGGACGCCGAGAAGCGGGCGCGGACGCGGTTCCTGCCGGACAACATCCACGACGCGATCCGGCTGTTCAAGACGAGCGAGTTCTCGCTCAAGCTGCTCGGCGAGGACGTGGCCGGGAAGTACGCGGAGCTGAAGTCGGCGTCGGCGGAGCGCTGCCCGAAGGCGCTGGGGACGAGGGTGAAGGTGGCGGAGGTGCAGTTCCACCACGAGGTGACGAACCAGTACCTGTGGAACATGTTCTAGGGGCGGTTGGTGGTTCGTGGTTGGTGGTCGGGAATCCAGGCGCGCGGGAGTTTCGGCTCCCGCGCGCTTGTTTCTTTCGGCCGGCGGGGGCCAGAATTCTTCCGGCGCCCGTGACCCGCATCCGCCTGGGCCTCTTCTACGTCGCCGGGTACTTGTTTCCAACCGGGCTCGCACTCGTCATTGCCCCGCGGGCCGCGATGAAGATCCTGCTTTCCAATACGGATCCGCCGCGATGCGCAACCAGATCGGTGAGACACCGGCCCGCGGACCGGTTACTGGTCAGAAACCCCGCACCGGAGCCCTTGCCATGCCCAAGAAGAAGCCCTCCGCCGACCCGAACGACCTGTACAACCGCGGAGTGCAGCTCATGCGGAAGATCGAGGCGTCGCTGCGCGGCGGCGAACTGGACGAGGACGAGGAGGCGGTCGCCGAGGAGGCCGAGACGGCCCTGCTCGACGCGCTGGAGGCCGCTCCGGACCACGGCCGCGCGCTCATCATGCTCGGCATGCTCTACAGGTACACGGGGCGGTTCGAGGAGGCCGTGGACCCGCTCAAGGCCGCGATGACGCTGCCGCGCGACTGCGACGACTGGACGAAGGCGGTGGACACGCTGGCCGCGGTGTACATGAACACGGACGCGCACCGGAAGGCGGTGAAGCTGCTGGAGGACGCGGTGAAGGACCACGCGGGGGACCCGTTCCTGGTGGTGAAGCTCGCGGCGTGCCACGACACCCTGGGGAAGCCGGCCGAGGCCAAGCGGGCACTGGAGGCGGGGCTGAAGGCGGCGCCGGGGGACGCGACGATGAGCGCCGCGCTGTCCGAGGTGAACGAGAAGCTGGGCGTCGCGAAGGCGGCCGAGGCGCAGGCGGCGCTCCCGCCGGAGGCGAAGGCGCTGCAGGACAAGGCGATGAAGCTCGGGCAGGACCTGCAGAAGACGATGGAGAAGATCCTGAACGGCCCCGGGTCCGGCGAGGAGAAGGCGAAAAAGGTCGCGGCCGCGCAGGCGGACTACCAGAAGGCGGTGATGGCGCTCTACGAGCCCTGACGCCGCCCTACTTCGTCCGCTTGATCACGTGCCAGCCGAATTCCGTCTCGACGATCCCGGAGAGCTTCCCCACCTCCAGCCCCTTCAGCGCCGCCTCGAACGCCGGGACCATCTGCCCCGGGCCGAAGACGCCGAGGTCGCCGCCCTTGGCCTTCGAGGGGCAGTCGCGGTTCCCCGTGGCGAGCTTCGCGAAATCCGCGCCCTCTTCGAGCTGCCTGAGGAGGTCCTCGGCGAGCTTCCGCGCCTCGTCCTTCGACCGCGTGACGCCCGGGGGGCAGCGCGTCGTGCCTTTCCAGCGGATGAGGATGTGGCTCGCCCTCCAGCGGACGGCGATCTCGGGCTTCGCGCCCTTGATGACGTGAAACCCGAACGGCGATTCGATCACCGCGGAGATCTCGCCCGGCTTGAGCGCGAACGCGGCGTCCTCGAATCGCGGGTCCATCATGCCGCGGCCGAACGTGCCGAGGTCGCCGCCCTTGGCCTTCGACGGACAGTCGCTGACTTCCGCGGCGACCTTGGCGAGGTCCTCGCCGCCCGTGGTGACCCGCTCGCGCACCTTCGCGGCCAGCTCGCGCGCCTCGTCCTTCGTCCGCGCGACGTTCGCCCCGGCGCGCTCCGCGCCCTTGAAGGCGATGAGCACGTGCGACACCGCCGCCTTCGGCGCGAGCCGCATCACGATGAGGTATCCGAGATCGCAGTCGAACACGTCGGAAACCTGCCCGATCTCCATCCCGAGCAGCGCCTCCTCGAGCGGCGGCAGCCCGCATTGCCCGACCGGTATGACTCCGACCGACCCGCGGCCGCGCGGGTCGTCCGAGTACTTCGCCACCACCTCGTAGTAGTCGCTCCCCTTCGCCCGCGCCGCCTTCAGCGCCTCGTCCGCACGCGCCTTCGCTTCTTCCTTCGTCCGGAGGGCCTTGGGAAGCGCCTTGGGCGCGCCCTTGTAGCTCACGATGATGACGGAGCCGGAGATCTCGTCCGGGGAGTCGGCGGGTTTCGTCGGGAGGCGGGCGGGATCGACTTCGGCGTCCTCGGCGAAGCAGGGGGCGGCCACGAGGGACAGGAGCAGGGCGAGCGTCAGGCGCATGAGACCTCCGGAGGGTCGATTCGTGAAGGCCGGGATCATACCCGAGGAGGCGAACGCCGGGCGGTCAGGCTTCCCGCGGGCTGGATGCGCGGCTGGGGAAGCGGCTCTCGACGCGCGCGAGGCCGGCCTCGAGCTCTTCGGCGCCGCTGACGATCTCCAGGTCGACGCCGAGGACCCAGACGGGGACGGTCCATCCGCGTTCGCGGAGGCGGGAGGCGTCCTTTTCGGTCGTGACGAGGGCGTCGACTTCGAGCTCGCGGCCCTCGGCTTCGAGGCCGTCGAGTTCGGTCTTCGAGTAGCCGTGGTGGTCGGGGAAGGCGCGGAAGGCCTGGAGGCGGGCTTTCTGGCTCCGGAGGGTGGACTCGAAGCCGCGCGGGTTGCCGAGGCCGCAGAAGCCGAGGATGCGCTTGCCGGCGAGGGAGTCCGCGGCGGGGCCGCCGGCGAGGGCGCGCGGGGCGCGGGGCCGGTGGACGGCGGCGGCGGTGGGCCGGCCGCCGGAGACCTGGGTCAGGTGGGCGCGGAGGAGGGCGAGCTCGCCCGCGTCCACC
>JADLHC010000295.1 GCA_020849035.1 Planctomycetia bacterium | reverse complement strand
TGTCTTTTAAGCGCTGCTCTGCGTCCCCGAATCCCGGTTCCAATCAGCTCCGCCGAAAGTACTTTTCAAACACCGGCAGCCACGCGCGAACTCGCCGCCTCACCGATCGGTCGGCAATCATCCGACACGCATTCATGACCCCGGCCTCGACTTCGCGCCACGGCCCGGGGCGCGGATTGCCGAACTGGAACTTCGCGCGGCAGTCGTCATTCGCATGCCAAAGTTCGTATCCGATCCCGTCCAAGGTGACGTATCCGGGCGTCTCCCTGGCCGCGAGGAGCGACGCAGAAAGTGCCCGCTCGAGGGCGCAGTCCTTCGCGTCGAAAGGCAACTTCTCAAGCGGCTCGCGCGGAACGTCGGGCGTTCGCTCGATGTTCACCCGGGGGGCCAGCCCCCTGATCCAGATTCCCCTCGGCGGCTGCAGGATGACGCGCCCCCGGTTTCACAGTTGGGGACGGTGTCGAACAGCCGGATCACTTCGCCGCCGACCTGAGCGCATTCACCGCCGCCGCCGCGTCCGGCTCCCGAAACACGGCCGTTCCCGCGACGAAAACGTTCGCCCCGGCGCCCGCGCATTTCGCGATCGTTCCGGGCGCGACGCCGCCGTCCACCTCCACCCAGGGCGCCGGGAACCGGTCCCGGATCTCGCGCACCTTCGGCACCACGTCCTCGATCATCTTCTGCCCGCCGAACCCCGGCCAGACGGTCATGACCAGGATCAGGTCCACGAGCCCGCCCAGCTCCCTCAACGCCACCGCCGGCGTGTCCGGGTTCAGGCTGATACCGACCTTCTTCCCCGCCGCGCGGATGACGTCGATCGTCTCGCGCCCCTTCGCCACCGCCTCCGCCGTCAGCTCGCGGTCCAGCGCCCAGCCCTTCTCGCGCTTCGTGCGCTGCGCCCGCGGCACCAGCGCCTCCACATGAAACGTGATAAGGTCGCATCCCGCCTTCGCGAACGCGGGGGCGATGTGGACCGGGTCCTCGATCATGAGGTGGGTGTCGAGGAAGAGCTTCGTGGATTTCCGCGCGGCCTCGACGACGGGGATGCCGAAGGAGATGTTGGGGACGAAGTGCCCGTCCATGACGTCGAGGTGCAGCCAGTCGGCGCCGCCGGCCTCGGCCTTGCGGATCTCGTCGCCGATCCTGGTGAAGTCGGCGGCGAGGAGGGAAGGGGCGATGAGGGCGGCGCGGCTCACGCGGGGCTGAGGGCCGCGACGCCGGGGAGCTCCTGGCCCTCGAGGAACTCGAGGGAGGCGCCGCCGCCCGTGGAGACGTGGGTCATGCGGGCCTCGAGGCCGAAGTCGGTGACGGCCGCGGCGGTGTCGCCGCCGCCGATGACCGTCGTGGCCTTCGAATTCGCGAGGCAGTCTGCGATCGCTCTCGTTCCCTTGGCGAACGCGGGCATCTCGAAGACGCCGACCGGGCCGTTCCAGACGACGGTCGCGGCGCCCTTCAGGATGCCGAGGTAGGTCGAGACGGTCGCCGGCCCGATGTCGAGGCCCATCCGGTCGTCGGGAATGTTCGTCACCACGCTTGCGGGGGAGTCCGCCTTGAATTCGGCGGCGACCACGTGGTCCTCCGGAAGGAGGATCTTCGGCGAGGTCAGCCGCTTCGCCACCTCGAGCGTGTCCGCCTCGAAGATGCTCCTGCCGATCGGCAGCCCCTTCGCCTTCAGGAACGTGTATGCCATGCCGCCGCCGATGAGGATCCGGTCGCAGATTTTCGAGAGGTTCTCGATCACCTTGATCTTGTCGCTCACCTTCGCGCCGCCCAGGATCGCCACGAACGGCCGCTTCGGATTCTCCAGCAGCCCGCCCAGCGCGCGCAGCTCCTTCTCCATCAGCGGGCCCGCGGCGGACTTGAGGAACTTCGTGACGCCGACGGTCGAAGCGTGCGCGCGGTGCGCCGTGCCGAACGCGTCGTTCACGAACACCTCGCCCATCTTCGCGAGCTTCTGCGCGAAGCCGGCGTCGTTCTTCTCCTCCTCGGCGTAGAAGCGCACGTTCTCGAGCAGCGCGACCTCGCCGTCCTTGAGTGCGCCCGTCACCTTTTCAGCTTCCGGGCCGACGCAGTCCGACACGAACACCACGGGCCGGTCCAGCAGCTCCGCAAGCCGTTTCGCCACCGGCGCCAGCGTGTACTTCGGGTCCTTCTTCCCCTTCGGCCGCCCGAGGTGCGAGCACAGAACCAGGCGGCCGCCGCGGCGGATGACCTCCGTGATGGCGGGCAGGGAAGCGCGGACGCGGGTGTCGTCGGTGATCGCGCCGTGGTCGTCCTGGGGGACGTTGAAGTCGACGCGCATGAGGACGCGCTTCGAGGCCACGTCGAGCCTGGAGAGGGTGAGCTTTTGCATGGGTTGGCTCCGGTGGCGCTTGGATGGGGAGATCCGGGCTGGCGGGTTGACAGGTTGATGGGTTGAGAGGGGCCTCGCCCCCTGGCTCAACTCATCAACCTGTCAACCCGCCAACCGACGTTCGTCTACTTCAGCTTCGCCGCGTGCGCGATCAGGTCGACGACGCGGTTCGAGTACCCCCACTCGTTGTCGTACCAGCCGACGACCTTGACGAGGTTGTCGCCGATGACGGTGGTGAGCTTGCTGTCGAAGATGCAGGAGTGGCTGTTGCCGACGATGTCGCTGGAGACGATCTCGTCGCTGGTGTACTCGAGGACCCCCTTCATTTCGGCGGCCGCTTTCTTGAAGGCGGCGTTGACCTCCTCGGTCGTGGCCTTCTTCTTCAGCTTCGCGGTCAGATCCACGACGGAGCCGTCGGGGACCGGGACGCGGAGGGCGATGCCGTGCATCTTCCCCTTGAGGGCCGGGATGACCTCGTGGATCGCCTTCGCGGCGCCGGTGGAGGTCGGGATGATGTTCACGGCGGCGGCGCGGGCGCGGCGGAGGTCCTTGTGGACCTGGTCGGCGGTGCGCTGGTCGTTGGTGTAGGCGTGCACGGTCGTCATGAGGCCGTGCTCGATGCCGAAGTTGTCCTCGAGGACCTTCGCGATCGGGGCGAGGCAGTTCGTCGTGCAGCTCGCGTTGGACATGACCTTGTGCTCGGGCTTCAGCGCCTTCTCGTTCACGCCCATCACGACCGTGCAGTCGATCGCGTCCTTCGCCGGCGCCGTCAGGATCACCTTCTTCGCGCCCGCCGTGAGGTGCTTGGCACATTCCTCGCGGGAGGTGAAGAACCCCGTGGACTCGATCGCGAACTCGACGTTCATGCCGCCCCACGGGAGCTTCGACGGGTCCTTCTCCGCGAGCACCCGGACTTCCTTCCCGTCCACGACGATTGCGCCTTCCTTCGCCTCGATCGTGCCTTCGTACTTACCGAACACCGAGTCGTACTTGAGCAGGTGCGCGAGCGTTTTCGAGTCGGTCAGGTCGTTGATCGCGACGACCTCGAACTCCCCCTTGCGGGCGGCGAGGGCGCGGAAGACAAGGCGGCCGATGCGGCCGAAGCCGTTGATGCCGATGCGGATGGCCATGGGGCGAATCTCCTCTGGAAATCGGTGGCGAGCAGGGGAGGCCACGCTAGTTTCGCACCGGGGGGCTGTCAAGCAAGCCGGCCCGTATCATGGGGCCCGCGCAAGCCGGGTCGGGGCGAGTCGCCGGCCGGCGCGTGACGCGCAAGCCTCGCCGGCATCCGAGAGACGTGACCCTTCGCGGAGGTTGACCATGACACGCCCCGTCTGCGCCTGCCTGATCCTGCTCTCCGTCGCCGCCGCCGAAGAAGCGCCCCGGCGCTGGGCGCTTCCCGAAGAGGTCGCGTTCGCGGAAGGACGCACGCCGCCGTTCCCGACGGAGGTCGTGGTGACGGAGTCGGGGCGCGTGGGCGTGTTCGCGTTCCTGAAGGAGCGCGGGGTGCTGCTGCGCATCTCGAAGGACGGACGGGAGCCGTGGACCTCGATCCAGCTGCCGCTGGGCATCGCCGGGGACGCGCGCGTGGAGGGCGAGCGGGTCGAGGTCGTGATCTCGGACTTCATGCAGAAGGAGGCCTCGTACTTCGCGTTCGACCTCGAGAAGGCGGAGGAGGTCGGGCGCTGCCGCCTGCCCGGAGGATTCCCCTCGATGCCGATGTTCACGAGCCTGCACGCGAAAGGGAAAGACCGCTTCGCGCTCGTCGGCTGCGAGCAGGGGCACTTCGTGATCTTCTCCAGCGCGGACGAGGGGAAGAGCTGGTCGGACGGCGTCGAGGCGGGGCGCCTGGGGGTGCGGGACGACGCCGTGTCGCCGCCGCTGTACGTGTCGGAGGACGGCCTGCACGTGGTGTACGTGGAGAAGAAGGGGGCGATCCGGCACATCGTGAGCGCCGACCGGGGGGCGACGTGGAAGGACGGCGCGGCGATCCGGCTCCCGGAAGGCGCCGGGGTCCCGCTGCTGGCCGCCGGCGCGCAGTCCGGGGCGCGCTGCCACGCCGTCTTCGTCACCTCGACGGGCGCGTACGTGCATGCGGGAAGCGCGGACGGCGGCGCGACGTGGGGAGAGGGGACGAAGGTCGGGAGCATCGCGAAGGTGGACGACATGGCGTACATCTTCCGGGTCAAGGCGGAAGGCGATCGCGTCGCCGTCGGCTTCTCGGAGCCCGGCCCGCGGATCAACCGCTTCAAAAAGGCGCTCCTGTTCGTCAGTCCCGACGCCGGGAAGTCGTGGGAGGAGTCGCCGCTGGCGGAGGGGGTGGAGGGGGCGACCGGGATCGGCGCGATCGCTCTCGGCCCGGAGGGGGCGGTCTGGGCGGCGTTCGGCTGCAGCCCTGAAGAGGGGGACGAGGGGACGCACTACGTGCTGCTGCGCCGGCAGCTCGCGACGGGGGCGCCGCGGGAGGAGTGGCCTGCGGGCCGCGAGGTACCGTCCTGGTGGAAAGGGGCGAAATAGGCGCGTCCTTGCCCCGGCGTTCGGTTCCGGGCTAGACTCGCCGTGTGACTCCCGTTCTCGACGTGCCGGTCATCGCCCCGAAGGCGCCTCCGGCCGTCGCACCCGCCACCACCGAGGCCGTCGCCGTCGTCTGCGCCTACAACGAGGCGGCGCACATCGAGGCCGTCGTTCGCGGCGCGCTTCGGCACGTTCCCGTCGTCGTGGTGGACGACGGCTCGACCGACGGCACCGCGGAGATCGCCGGCCGGGCCGGGGCCTGGGTGCTGCGCCGGGACCGCAACCAGGGCAAGGGCGCGGCGCTGGTCAACGGGTTCCGCTGGGCGGTGCGAAGCGGCTACCGGGCGGTCATCTGCCTCGACGGCGACGGGCAGCACGACACGGGGGAGATCCCGAAGTTCCTCGACCTGTGGCGCCTCGGTCACCAGGTCGTGTTCGGCAACCGCATGACGGACGTCGCGACGATGCCCGCGGCGCGCCTCGCGGTGAACCGACTCATGGGCACCACCGTCAGCACGCTCGCCGGCTACCGCATCGCCGACCCGCAGTGCGGCTTCCGCCTCTACAGCGCCGGCTGCCTCCGCTCCCTGCGCATCAAGACCGTCCGCTACGACGCCGAGGCCGAGATCGCCGTGCAGGTCGCGCGCGCGGGCTACCGCATCGTCTCCGTCCCCGTCCGCACCATCTACACCGCCGTCCTCAAGTCCAAGATCCGCCCGATCATCGACACCATCCGCTTCCTCCGCATCGTGGTTTACTATTCCATGGTCCGCCACCCGGACTGGAAAAGGACGCCGCCGGTATGATCCGACTCGCCTCCATTCCCGCGCAGCAGGACGCGCCCTCCTACCCGTCCGCGGGGCTCGACGGGATCGAAGCGCAGGCAGGCGCCGACAACCGCGCGCACGCGCCGCCGGGAACGGTGGGACTCAGGCTGACGCTTCCGATCTGCTGGCGCGAGGCCTGGCTCGGGCTTCCCGAGGCCGCGCAGCTCATGAGCCGCGTCCCGACGCGCGAGGAGATGACGGACCACATGGCGGCGGGGATCGACGAGGCGCGCCGGCTGCGCGTGAAGTACGTCGCGATCCGCGCGTCGCACGGCACGCCGGAGGGCATCCTCACGGGGCGCCACGGCTACACCGACTACGACGTCCTCATGGCCCTCGCGGAGTGGGTCTTCCTCGCGATGGGGGAGCGCGACCAGGGATTCGAGGTCCTCTTCGAGAACACCTGGCACGCCGGCCTGCGCTGGAACGAGCCGAAGCTGGCGCAGCAGCTGCTGGACAAGATCCGCCACCCGCGCCTCGGGTTCTCGCTCGACGTCGGCGCGTGGCTGCTCGTCTCGGGCGGCACGCAGACGGAGACGCAGGACCTGCGGAGGCTCAGGAACTTCGTGAAGACCCTCGGGCCCGTGGCCCGGAAGATCCGCGCGCTCGTGCTGCGCCGGCCGGCGGTCGCGCCCGTGGCGAGCGACCTGGTGAAGAAGCTCCGGGCCTCGACGGACGCGTCGGAGAAGCTGCGCATCGCGGCGCAGTACGACGCCGCGGTCGACGCGCATCAGCCGTGGGTGAGCGCGCCCCTGAAGGAGCTGGTGGAGGCCGTGAACCCGGAGTACGTCGTCCACCGCATCAAGGGCGAGGGCGCGGCGTGGGCGGAGGCCGTCAAGCGGCAGGATGCGCTGCTGGCCTGAGGACCTGAGCAGGTTCCTCCCTGCGGCGCGCGACGAGGTCCGGGAGCGAGCCACGGCGTGGGACGCGCGCCGCCCGGACCCGCGCCGCACGTCCTCGGTCGGCTTCTGCCCAGGTTCTCAGCGGTTCCCGGTCAGAGGCATGGGGCTTCCGGCGGGAGGTTCAGGCCTGCGAGAGTAACCTGGGCGTGTTGCAGGCGACGGCCGACCGGAAGACGACGCCCGTGACCTTCGTGAGAGTTCGGACGAGGAAGCGCTCGAGGCCCCGGAAGCGCTGGAAGTCCGCGTTGATGGATTCGTGCTGAGGATCCCAGGATCAATCGCAGGTCTTCCGGAGTCGGCCCGCACACCGCCAGCCTCCCCCGGGGGTTCCTGCCCGGGCTCCGAGAGCCCAAATTCATCTTGTCGCAGCGCCCTCACCGCCTAGAATGTCGCGCCTCACGGGGCGTAGCTCAGCCTGGCTAGAGCGCTTGGTTCGGGACCAAGAGGTCGCAGGTTCAAATCCTGTCGCCCCGATGGACGGTGACGGAACGAAGCGGGCCGGATTCGGGGGCGGACCTTGCCCGCCCCCTGGAATCCGGCCCGCTTCGTTCCGTCACCGTCCATCGGCCGGGGGGATCGGGAAGGTGATCGGGCGGGGGCTCGCTCGCCCTCCAGGCTCGCGAGAGGAGAGCGGGCCGGGGCAGGGGAGCTACTTCTCGTCCCAGCTGGCCTCCACCTTCTCGCCCTTCGGAGTGACAAGGACGTACTCGCGGCCCTTCTCCATCGCGTATTCCCTGTCCCCGAACTTCAGAACGATCGACTCCGGCGCGGGCTTGCGCGGCTCGTAATCCTGGCTGAAGCCCTTCTTCCAGTCGTGGATCACAAGGTAGGGCTCGATGCCCTTCGCCCAGTGGACCTTGCCGAAGACCGTGAACTCGGCGCCCGCCTTCTGCTGCCGAAGCGCGTCCCACAGGCCCTTTTTCGCCTTCGGGACCAGCACTTCGACGCCCTCGTCCTTCGTCGTGAAGAGCGCATAGTCGTCGGGTTTGAAGATCCCCTTTTCCCCCCACGATTCCTGCCACGTCCCCATGCGGCAGCTCATCGCGACTTTTTCGTCGTCGAGTCCTTCGCCGCCGAACCGGACGTCGCGGTCCGTGACGAGGCGGTCCTGGTCGCCCGCCGCGGCGAGCGCGAAGACGACGGAGGCCGCCGCCAGCACGAGGATCCGTTTCATGTCATTTCTCCGGGCGCTCTTCGCGCCATCCCCCCTGTCCGATGAGTTTAACGAACACGCACTCGCCGGCGTTGGAAGTCTCGAGGCCGGCGGGGGTGCGGGTGACGACCAAGAGGTCCTGGCGTCCCGGTCCGCCGACCGGGATGCCGAGGCGGCCGCCGGGGGCGAGCTGGTCGGTGAGGGCGGGCGGGATGGCGGGGCCGGCGGCCGAGACGGCGATGCGGTCGAAGGGCGCGGCCTCGGGCCAGCCGAGCGTCCCGTCGCCGACGTGGAACGACACGTTGGCGTACCCGAGGGCCTCGAGCCTCGCGCGCGCGGTCTTCGCCAGCGGCGCCAGCCGCTCGACGGTGTGGACCTCGCGGCAGAGCTCCGCGAGGAGCGCCGTCTGGTATCCCGAGCCGGTCCCGATCTCGAGGACGCGGTCGCCCGGCTTCGGGTCGAGGCGGTCGAGGGTCAGGGCTACGATGAAGGGCTGGGAGATGGTCTGGCCCTGCGCGAGGGGAAGGGGGTGGTCGGAGTACGCGCGATCCGTGTCCTCCTCGCGCACGAACAGGTGGCGCGGCACCTTCAGGAAAGCGTCGAGGATGCGGGGGTTGCGGATGCCGCGCGAGGCGATCTGCGTGGCGACCATCTCCCTTCGCAGGTCGCCGAAATCAGGCATCGGCGGCCGGCCGCGCCGCGGCGCCGTTCCGGCGGATCCGGTACACGCAGCGGCGCGCCCCCTCCAGGATGTGCTCCGTGCGCTCCACCTTCACGTCGCGCCCCAGCACCGCCCGGAACAGGTCCAGTTCCCCGCCGCACAGCCGCTGGCACGTCGCCGCCGCGTCGCAGATCGGGCAGTGGTTCTCCACAAGCGCGAATGCGCCCCCGGGCTCGCGCGTCCACTCGGCCATGTAGCCTTCTTCCTTCCGCACCGACACCAGCGCCGCGAGGCGCTTCTCCAGAGGCGCCTTCCCGCCCGGCAGCCGGCTGCGGTAGTGCTCCGTCTGCCGCGCGAGCCGCTCCCGGACCAGCTTCTCCAGCCCGCTTTCCCCGAACGCCGACCGCACCGCGTCGAGCAGCCCGACGATCAGCTCGGCGTGGGAGTCGGGGAAGCGGCCTGCGGCGACGGGCGTGAGGATCCAGTGGCGGGCGGGGCGGCCGACGCGGGCGGGCCGGTCTTCCCATCGGACGAGGCCGGAGCGCTCGAGGCGGTAGAGGTGCTGGCGCACGGCCATCGGCGTCACGTCGAGGCGGCGGGCGATCGCCGCGGCCGTCTGGGGGCCCTTGGTCTTCAGGTGATACAGGATCTTGTCGCGCGCGGACGACGGGTGCTCGGTTTTCACGCCGCGGATTATAGCGTTGCGGCCGTCCCGGCGCGCCTTTGCGCCTTTCGCGTCCTTGCCGGGGCCGCCGCGTCCCGATTCAATGAACGCCGATGCGCGCCCTTTCCGCCGCCCTCCTCGCCTCCGTTATCGCGCCGGTCCTGCTCGCCGGCTGCGCGTGCGGGCTGGAAGAAGCCTCGGACATGGCGGGGGCGGCGCGATCGAAGCGCGAGGGAGGGGACCCGGCGGAGGCGCTGCGGCGGCTGGCGAAGGCCGGGGACTGCGTACGGGGCGACGCCGCGGACGGCGCGCTTCGCGAGCGGTACCTGCTGGCCGCGATCTACTTCAACATGCACCTGCTGGGGGCGCCGAGCGCGTTCCCGGTGGGGGACCCGGAGTTCGCCTGGGCCGTCGAGGCCCTGCGCGCTTCCGGCTCGCCGGACTTCCTCGGGCTGGCGTTCTCGGAGATGCTGACGCTGGAGAAGCAGACGTTCACGATCGAGGGGGTGCCGGGCTGGGCGACGGTGGACCGTCTGCTGATTTCGGCGGACGCGATGCGTGTCCGCGCGGAGGGCGCGGTGGCGGGGCTTCCTCCCGACGCGGTCCAGGGGGTTCCCGCGGAGTTCGCGGCCGCGCAGCTGCGGATCGCGGTCCTGGAAATCTGCCGCGGCTTCTGCGTGCAGGCCTGGCGCCGGGCGCTGGAGGCGGGGGAGTCGGCGGAGCCGGCGCGCGTGCGGCTGATGGAACTGTACCGCTCGATGGCCGACGCTTGGGAACGCATCGCGGGCGCAGCGTCGGGCGAGGCGGCGCGCCGGGAGGCCGCGGGGGAGGTGGAGCGCGTGCGCGGCCTCGCGGAGCGGGCGGCGATCGTCATCACGCCGGAGGACCTCGGCCACCCCGTCGATCGCGAGATGCTCAAGCTGCTCGCGGAGGACCAGCTCCGCGAGGGCCGCCGCGGCGCGATGCAGGGGTTCGACGAGAAGAAAACCGGCAACCACGCACGCGCGCAGGCCTCCCTCCATCGTTCGCTCACCCACTTCGTCCTCGCGCTCGGGATCGGCGTCCCGGACGGGACCGACCGGATCAGCGCCGTCGGCTACCTGCACGACGTCCTCGTCGGGCTGCGGGAATTGGAGCGATGATCGAAGCGGAAGCCGGCGTCACGCGCGCGGGACTCGCCCTGCGGCTCTCCGCCGCCGCCCTCGCAGCCGCCGCCGCCCTCGCGGGCTGGTGGATCCTCGCGGCCCGCCTCCGCCGCGCCGAAGCCGCGACGGCCGCGCTCGCCGCGCGCCTCGAACTCGCCGAGAAAGGCCGCGCTGCCGTCGAAGCGGTCCGCGGCGACCTCGAGGCCTCCCTCGCCGCCTGGAGCGACGACGAGGCAGGCCGCGGATGGCTCGCGCGGTGCGCGTTTCCCGTGGAGGCGCCGCCCGCCGGCGGCGCCGCGCTTCCCTCCGGCGGCACCGCGACCCTGCTCCTGCTCGTCCGCCCCGTGCCCGGGCTCGCGCTCGACCAGGGCTCCGGCCCCGGCGCCGACCTGCCCCTCGTGCGCATCGTGGCGTGGTACCCCGCGGAGTCGACCGAGTCGCCCGCCCTCGTCTCCTGGGTCTCCGAACCCCTCGCCGACGCCCGCGCCCTCGCGGCCCTTCCCGCCCCCCGCCGCCTCCTCGCGTCCGCCGCGCTCGCCCGCGCCTCCGTCGAGCTCGCCTGGGACCCCGCCGCCCCCGGCCCGCGCGCCGTCGATCCGCTCACCGGCGCGCTCGCCCCGGCCGACGCCGCCGTGCGCCCCGTCCGCGGATCCGTCGTCCGCTGGTGCGGCGCCGCGCCCGGCGAACCCGTCCTCGCCCGCGGCCTCGGCCACCCCGCGTTCGCCGTGTTCCTCTCCGGCCCCGCCGGCGCGCGTCGCGCGGACGTCCGCCTCTCGCTCTCCGTCGTCCCGCCCGGCGCGGATGCCCCCGTCGTCCGCGAGTCCGCCGCCGTCGCCGCGCCTGTCGCCGAGTGAGAACGCGGGAGGGCGGACACCGGCGGCCCCGCCGTACCTCCTAGTCCCCCTTCAGGTTCATCAGCAGCTCCGCGTTCGTCCGGTGCTTCTTCATCTTCGCCACCAGCAGTTCGATCACCTCCCCCGGATCGCGGATCTCGGCAATGAGCTTCCGCAACCACAACACCCGCTTCAGCTCGTCCGGGTCCATGATCAGCTCCTCCTTGCGCGTCCCGCTCTTGTTCAGGTCGAGAGCCGGGAAGATCCTCCGGTTTCCCGCGCTGCGGTCGAGGTAGAGCTCCATGTTCCCCGTGCCCTTGAACTCCTCGAAGATCACCTCGTCCATCTTGCTGCCCGTGTCGATCAGGCACGTGGCGAGAATCGTCAGGCTTCCCCCGTTCTCGATCTGGCGCGCGCTGCCGAAGAAGACCTTGGGCTTCTGGAGGGCCTCCACGTCCATGCCGCCGCTCATGATCTTGCCGTGCGGGCCCATGAGGTTGTTGAAGGCCCGCCCCATGCGCGTGATCGAGTCCATCAGCAGCACGACGTCCTTCCCGTACTCCACCAGCCGTTTCGCCTTCTCCAGCACCATGTCCGTCACCTGCGAGTGCCGCGAGGCCTGCTCGTCGAACGTCGAGGCCACGACCTCGCCCTTGATCGACCGGCGCATGTTCGTGACCTCCTCGGGCCGCTCGTCGATCAGCAGCACGATCACCATGCACTCGGGATGGTTCGCCTCGATCGCGTGCGCGATCTTCGACAGCAGGATCGTCTTCCCGACGCGCGGCGGCGCCACGATCAGCCCGCGCTGGCCCTTCCCGATCGGCGAGAACAGGTTCACGATGCGGGTGGAGTAGTCGTCGGGGTCGTGCTCGAGGAAGAGGCGCTTGTGGGGGTGAAGGGGGGTGAGGTCCTCGAAGGCCTTGCGCTTGAGGGCCTTCTCGGGCATCTCGAAATTGACGGAGTCGATGCGGAGGAGGGCGAAGTACTTCTCGCCTTCGCGGGGGGGGCGGATGGCGCCGACGACGGTGTCGCCCTGCTTGATGCCGGAGCGGCGCGGGACGCCCTGGGGGATGTAGCCGTCGTCGGGGGAGGGGGTGTATGAGTAGGCGGCGCTGCGGAGGAAGCCGTAGCCCTCGGGCATGGCGTCGAGCACGCCCTGGCACATCGTGATACCGCCGAGCCGGGTGTGCTCGCGCACGATGCGGTAAATCACGTCCTGCCGGGTCGCGCCCAGCGGGTCGGTCGCGCCCATGGAACGCGCCAGCTTGACGAGATCCGCCTGGCGGAGCATCTGCAGCTTGTGAAGGAAGAGGTCCGGCGGGGGAGGCGCGGCGGGCGCGGACGGCGGGGGAGGCTCGGCCGCAGGAGCGGGGGCGGCGGGGAGAGCCGGCAGCGGCGGCACGGCTTCGCCCCCCGGCGGCGGCGTCTTCGGGGGTTCCTGCGGCACGACCGCGTCCTCGGCCATCGGCTTGTCCTCTTGCGAAGTGCCCCTGTTGTCGTCCTTGTTGTCCGGCTTGCGGCGCCGGGTCCCGCCCGCGCGCTTCACGGCGCCCGCCGCTTCAGGAATTCGTCCACCGCCGCCTCCAGTTCCTCCGGCGTCCCGGCGTTGGGGATGACCGCGTCCGACGCCGCCTTCTTGCGCTCGACCGGCCACTGCAGCCGCTCGCGCCGGTCCAGTTCCGCGTCGGCCCAGCCCCGCTGCCGCGCGCGCTCGCGCCGCGCCGCCTCGGGGGCGTCCACGTACACCACCGCGTCCACCGAACTTCTCATCCCCGCCTCCAGCAGCAGCGGCGCGTCCACCACCACGAGCCCCCGGTACCCCGCCGCCCGCCACTCCCCGACAATCCGCGCGACTTCCGCCGCCACGCGCGGGTGCATGATCGCGTTGATCCGCTTCCCGCTCTCCTCCGTCGCGAACGCCGCCTTCGCCAGCTTCGGCGGATCGACCCGCCCGCCCGTCTCGACGTCGCCGAAGGCCGCCGCCAGCTCGCGGCGGACGTCGGGGAGGTCGAGAAGACCCTTGGCGATCGTGTCGGCGTCCAGGACCCGCGCGCCGCGGCGCTCGAACGCGCGCGCGACCGTGGACTTGCCGCTGGCGATGCCGCCGACCAGGCCGATCAGGTACGGACGGTCATTCAAGGGGTGCCGGTTCGAGGAGAAGGGCCCGCGAGGCGCGGTGCGAAAAGTAAGAAGCGAAGGGCAAAGTGTAGGGCCGGGGGGGCGGCCAAGTCAAGGACGCGGGGAGGGAGGGTTTTCCCAAAGCCTCCCGCAGGACGGATTTGCCTTGATCGCCCGCCACGCGCCCATTTATTCTCGTCGCTTCAGAACGACCGGGGGGTCGTCATTTCTCGTCTCGGAGGGACTCGATGCGCTTCGTGCCCATCGCCGTTGCCCTCCTCGTCGCCGCTTCCGCAGGCTTCGCCGAGCCGCCCAAGGCCCCGCCCAACCAGAAGGGTGGAGTGCAGTGGGAGGCCAGCTACGAGCAGGCGAGGGCGCGGGCGATCGGGGAAGGCAAGCTGCTCTTCGTCGACATCCTGACCGACGGTTGAAAGTACTGCAAAGAGATGGAGACGGACACCTACCCTCGGGAGGACGTGCAGAAGTTCCTGAGCGACAAGGTGTGCGTCAAGGTCAACCCCGGGAAGGGTAAGGACCAAAAGGCGCTGTACGATTCGTTCAAGGTGACGGGCGTTCCGACGCTGCTGATGATCACGCCGGACGGCAAGGAGATCGCGCGTTCGGGCGGGAAGCCGCCGCCGGAGCAGTTCGTGGCGTCGTTCGTGAATCCGGCGTGGAACGACATGGTGAACGCGGAGCAGGCGAAGGACCTGAAGAAGGCGGTGGACCCGGCGTTCCTGCTCGCGACGTGGTATGCGGAGACGGAGGCGGGGAAGAAGGCGCAGGAGTTCGTGAGAAACCACTCCGGCGACGCGGAATTCAAGGCGGCATACGAGGTGAAGGCGCAGGAGCACGAGAGGACGACGCTGCTGAACAAGGGGAACTGGCTGTTGAAGAACGGGAAGAAGGCGGACGCGATCGAGGCGTTCAAGGCGCTCGTGGCCGCCCAGCCGGAGAGCAAGGAAGCCGGTACGGCGAAGGCGATGCTGAAGAAGCTGGGGGTGAAGCTTGAGGAGCCTGCGAAATAGGCGTGGAACGCGTTCAAGGCCAAGGCGTTAGGTTTTGACACGACCGGTCCCGTTCCTATAATCGCGACCCTCAACATTGGAGGTGGACGCATGTCCAGAGCCAGTCGGGGCATCAGCATCATCTGGGTGATCCTGTCCGTGGCGCTCGCCCTCGGGGCGTCCGTGACGGCGTTCCTCCAGTACCTGGAAGTGCAGACGCACAAGGAGTGGAAGAAGCGTGCGGAGACCGAGGCCGCAGGGGACGAGAAGGAACGCCGCGACGTCCACTTCCGCGAAATCCAGTTCGTCTCCCGGCTCGTCGGGTTCCAGTTCGAGCAGGAATCCGACATCGAGAAGACGCTGGGCCTGATCGGGGACCGCGTGGTCCTGAAGAAGGGCCCGAAGGAGAGCGGCGGGTACAACCTGCCCGGCAAGGCGATGGCGATGTGGGAGATCATCCACGCCGCCGAGCTGGAGTACGAGATCGCCCTGCACCGGCACGCGACCGCGACGCAGTTCAAGGCGGAATCCGAGGTCGCCGCGAAGTCGAGCCAGGAGGTGCTGAACAACTACGGGCGCCTCAAGGACGAGGAGATCAACGAGCTCCAGGCGAACCTGACGCACGTGACGGACCTCCAGACGGACGACGTCCGGCGGTACGAGCTGCGGAAGAGCACGCTGGAGGCGGAGATCACGAAGCTGACGCAGGCCCGCACGGACCTGACGAAGGCGCAGAATGCGGAGACGCTGGACCTGAACAACAAGGTCAACGCGGTCGACACCGCGCTCCGCGAGCTGGTCAAGCAGGAGGCGATCTTCCACGACCTGACCGAGACGCAGGGCAGGATCGTGGATCCGCACCAGGACGAGAAGTACGCGTTCATCAACCTCGGCTCGCGCGACCGCATCGTGCGCGGCCTGAAGCTGGTCGTCTTCGTCCGCGAGCCGGGCGGAAACGTCCGCTGGAAGGGCGAGGTCGAGGTGAAGGAGATCTTCGCGGAGTCGGCGAAGGTCAGCATCACGGAGACGGTCGACCGCTTCGACCCGATCATCCAGGGCGACCTGGTGTTCAACCCTCTGTTCAGCCCCAGCCGCCCGAAGAAGGTGGCGCTGGTGGGCGAGTTCGGGAAGACGAAGTACTCGAAGGAAGCCGCCGGCAACCGGATCCGGAACCTGGGTTCGATCGTCCAGGACGCCGTCTCGGACGACACGGATTTCGTCATCGTCGGCGACTCGTACCAGTCCGACCCGAACTTCGAGAAGGCGCAGCTCCTGTCCGCGCCGTGGCGCCCGCACTTCGAAATCTTCCGGTTCCTGGGTGACTAAGGAGAACTAACAGCGATGCAGAAAGACACGAGCGGTCTCGTCGCGATCATCCTCAGCGCCCTGGTGACGGTCGGCATGGGCGTCTGGTGGTATTTCAGCTACGACGAGGTCATGAACGAGCAGACGGGCCTGAAGAAGCAGCTTCGCGAAGCCCGCGAGGCGCGCCGCCAGGCGGCGGACAAGCTGGACAAGATGAAGAAGCAGGCCGACCAGCTGGCCGACCTGGTGGGGATGAACTCGACGATCGGCGCGCGGCCGGGCATCCAGGCGATGATCGACCACCTGAACCTGTGGGCGAGGCGCCTGGGCACGACGTCGTGCAAGACGAAGTACGGGCAGTGGCAGCTGAACGAGGACACGGGTGAGATCCAGGTCAACTCCGCCGACGGCGGCCGCGACCTGTGCTTCATCAAGGATTCCCGCGCCTCCGCCGAGACGCGCATCGCGAGCGAAACCCCGGACGTGCAGCAGTACCTCGTGGCCGAGCTCGAGGCGATGACCAAGGAACTTCACGAGAAGGCCGCCGCGCTCGAGGGCGAGGCCGTCTCCGCCGTCTCGCTTCACAATGAGAACGTCGGCGACGGGAAGAGCCAGGGCAAGCTGGGCACGCTGATCGAGGAGAAGACGCGCCGGATCAAGGAGCTCCGCGAGGCGATCCGCAGCATCGAGGACCAGATCGCGCAGAACGCCAAGAACAGCGAGCAGGCGATCGCGGACCTCGAGAAGGACGTTCGGGCGAAGCTGGACGAGCTGGACCAGATGAAGGCGAAGCAGGAGAAGGTGGTGGCCGAGAGAAGGAAGAAGATCCAGGAGCTCCAGGACCGCGTGTTCGCGATCTCGACGAAGCGGCAGCTGGCCCGGGAGAGCACGGAGGCCGACGGGATGGTGATCAACTCGATCCCGGCGGAGCTGACGGCGTGGATCGACATCGGCCGGAGGGACGCCCTGCTGAAGGGGACGATCTTCGAAGTGTTCGCCATGACGAAGGGCGGGCGCAAGGAGAACAAGGGCAAGGCGGTGGTGATCGAGGTGAACCAGGATTACGCGGTGATCTCGATGCTGCGCGACGGAATCGTGCAGATGCAGGACGGCTCGGTGTACGAAGGCAAGGTCGTGGAGAAGGGGAACGTGATCGAGGTGACGGAGCCGAACGGCAACAAGGTGATGCTGGCCGCGGAGCGGCTGAAGCGGCTGGACTACCTGCAGGAGACGGCCCGGATCGAGAAGGGCGACTTCGTGGCCAACGAGGTGTTCGACCGGAAGAAGGCGAAGACGTTCGTGTTCGGCGGCAAGCTGCGCGGCCGCTACACGAACGAGCAGATGACGCACCTGATCGAGGAGTTCGGCGGCGAGGTCGATGGCGAGGTCCAGAGCGAGACGACGTACCTCGTCGTGGGCGCCGACTTCGAGAAGGATCCGAACTACGAGAAGGCGAAGAGCCTGGCGGTGAAGATCATCCGCGAGGCGGACCTTTACGAGATGCTGGGCATCGCACGGTAGGAAAGGTGATCGATCCAGGGACCCCCGGCGACGAGCCGGGGGTTTCTTCTTGGCCTCCGGGGCGGACGCGCCCCGGCGCGCCGATTCCGCGGTAAACTGCGCGCATGGCCATTGCCGAGAAGGACCCGGGAAGCGGGCTGGACATCCACCGGATGACCTTCGGGGAGCACCTGGAGGAGCTGCGGCAGCGGCTCATCTACTCCACGATCGGGGTCGCGCTCGCCGTCGGCATCTGCCTGTTCTGGCAGCAGGAGCTGATGTGGGCGGTCACCTGGCCCCACCGCTCCGCCCAGGAGGCGCTCGGCCACCCGCCGCAGCTGGAGGTCTTCGACTACGCCGACCGCTTCATGATCCCCATGAAGGTCGCGCTGATCTTCGGGCTCGCGCTGGCGGCGCCCGTCGTGCTCTGGCAGATGTGGAAGTTCATCGCGGCGGGGCTTCACCCGCACGAACGGAAGTACGCGATGATCTGCGGCCCGGCGTCGCTTCTGCTGTTCTTCGGCGGGGCGGTCTTCGGGTACCTGGTGCTGATTCCCGTGACGCTGAAATTTCTCGGCTCGTTCGGCGCGGACTGGAACCAGTTCCGGGACTCGATCGCGCTGGACAAGTATCTCGACATGTTCTTCGCGCTGACGGTCGCGGCGGGGGCGATCTTCGAGATTCCGCTGATCATGATGTTCCTGTCGTTCGTGGGGGTGGTGCCGCCGAAGACGTTCGCGTCCTGGCGCCGCATGGAGGTCCTCGTGGCGGCGATCCTGGGCGCGGTGCTGACGCCGGGCGGCGACCTGGTGTCGATGGCCTCGCTGGCGCTTCCCATCGTCATCCTCTACGAGGTCGGGATCCTGGGCGGACGGCTGGTGTACCGGGCGCCTGAAGTGGAGCCGGCGGCGTCGTAGCCCGACGGAACCTGTGCGGCGCGTGGCCGCGCCGCTATGATCTGCGCCCTTCCCCGATTCCCGTGGAGCCCCATGCCCCGCCCCGCGCTTGTCGGAACGCCCCAGACCGGAAAGACGACGCTGTTCTGCGCCCTGACGGGGACGGACTACGCCACGGCGGTGGCGCAGGCGGGGGCGGGGGGCGGGAAGGCGCGGGTGGGGGTGGCGAAGATCCAGGACGCGCGGCTGGACCGGCTGTCGGCGTACTGGAAGCCGAAGAAGCACACGCCTGCGGTGGTGGAGTTTGCGGACACGGCGTCGCTGGTGCTGACGGCCGAGGGCCGCGACAAGAACAACCAGCTGCTGGCGTCGTTCCGCAACGAGACGGACGGGCTGGTGCTGGTCGTGGCGGCGTGGAAAGGGGACAACGCGGCGGCGCTGCGGACCGAGGCGGAGGTGAAGGCGGAGGTGGACCAGCTCGCGACGGAGTTCGTATTCGCGGACCTGGCGATCGCGGAAGCGCGGATCGAGAAGCTGAAGGTGCAGGTGACGAAGCCGACGCCGACGCAGGCGAAGGACAGGCAGGAACTGGAGGTGCTGAGGCAGCTGCACGCCGCGTTCGGCGAGGGGAAGCCGGCGTCCTCGGTGGCGCTGAAGGGGGAGGATGCGAAGCTTGTGAAGGGGTTCCGGTTCCTGAGCGAGAAGCCGTGCGTGGTGGCGCTGAACGTGCCGGAGACGGCGCTGGGGAAGTCGTTCGCGGTTCCGGGGTACACGGTGGTGCCGGTGTGCGCGAAGCTGGAGCTGGAGCTGCTGGGGATGGAGGCGGGGGAGCGCGAGGCGTTCATGGGGGACTACGGGCTGAAGAAGCTGGCGACGCCGGACCTGGTGATGGCGGCGTTCCGGTCGCTGGGGTTGCAGTACTTCTTCACGGCGGGGGACGACGAATGCCGGGCGTGGATCATCCGGAAGGGGGACGATGCGGTGGAAGCGGCGTCGAAGATTCACACGGACCTGGCGCGCGGCTTCGTGGCGGCGGAGGTGGTGTCGTACGCGGACTGGGAGGCGGCGGGCGGGGACATGAAGGTGGTGAAAGCGAAGGCGCGGTTGCGGCAGGAGGGGAAGACGTACGTGGTGGCGGACGGGGACATCATCAACATCAAGTCGGGGGTATAGGGGCGGGACGATGACGGAACCGCCTGGAGGGGTGCAGGACGCGGGGCACCGCCGATCTGCGGAGGCGGAGGAGGGGGCGGCGCGTCGGCGGGTGCGGCGCCGGCGGCTGCTGGCGGGGATCCCGGCCGTTCTGCTGGGGGTGCTGCTGGCGGCTGAGCTGGTCGCCCGGGCGCGGGGCGCGCACCCGGTCACGGGCTTCGTGGCCTCGGGGGAGCGCGGGTGGGCGCCGCAGCCGGGCACGCGAGACATCGCCGGCGTTCCCGCGACGGTGTCGCCCACGGGGACGCGCGGCGCGGAAGCGCCTCCCGGCGGCGTGCTCCTCCTCGGCGACGAGAACGCGTTCGGCGCCGGGCTGCGCGACGAGGAGACGCTCGGGGCGGCGCTGGCCCGCGAGTCGGGGGTGCCGGTGACGCTCGCGGCCTGCGCCGGCTACGGCACGATCCAGGAGTTCGCCTGGCTCAGGGAACTCGAGCCCCGGCTCAAGCCCCGCATCGTCGTGATCGTCTACTCGCTCGACGACCCCGTGCCCTTCGCCGCGACGATGTTCACGTCGCTGCGCGTCTTCCTGCAGCGCCATCTCGCCCTCGCCGCGCCCTCCGCACGCCCCATGCCCCGCGCCGGGCTCGACGCCCTTCACGACCCCGACGGCGTCGCGTGGCGGCTGCAGAAGCAGACGTTTCGGGAGCTGGGGGAGTGGTCGCGGGCGAAGAAAGTCCCGGTGGTGGTCGCGGTGTGGCCGATGCTCGGGAAGCAGGACGACGCGCTGGCGGAGTATTTCGAAGCGGTGCGCGGGGAGGCGCGGATCAACGGGCTGTCGGTGCGGAACCTGGCCGCGGACCTGGGGGGCGGCGACCTGTCGGGTCTCGCGACGCCGGAGGGGCGGCCCGGGGTGGAGGCGGTCCGGCGCGCGGCCGCCGGCCTGGCGGCGGAGCTGCGCGAAGGCGAGTGACGCGTTGTTTGGTTGAGCCGCGCCCCGCCGCGCCTTAGGATGGCGCTTCCTCACTGGAGGCCCCCCGCGTGAGCAAGGCCGTCCTCGCATACACCGGCGCGCTGGACAACCTGATCTGCATCCACTGGCTGCGGACGGTGAAGAACATCAAGGTCGTGACGTTCTCCGGGAACTTCGGCCAGCCCGAGTTCCTCGAGGAGGTCGGGGAGCGCGCCGTCGAGGCGGGCGCCACTGCCGCACACATCGGCGACATTCGCGAGCGGTTCGTGCGCGAGTTCTGCTTCCAGGCCCTCCGCGCCGGCGCCCGGTACGAGTCGGGATACGTGCTTTCCTCCGCGCTGTCGCGCCCGCCCCTCGCCCAGGAGCTCGTGCGCGTCGCCCGCGACGAGGGATGCGAGTTCGTCGCGCACGGATGCCGCGGGATCGGCAACGACCAGGTCCGCCTCGAGACCTACCTGCAGACCCTCGCCCCCGACCTCAGGATCGTCGCCCCGCTTTTCGAGCTCGGGCTCAAGACGCCGGAGGACGACGAGGCGTACGCGAAACGCTGGGGCCTGCCGCGTTCCGTGAACCGGCAGCTGAGGTACAACGTGGACCAGAACCTGTGGGGGGTGGCCCTGCAGCTCGGCCCGCGCGCCGACCTGTGGATGGAGCCGCCGGACGACACCTACATCATGACGCGCCGGATCTCGGACGCGCCCGACAAGCCCCGGTATGTCGAGATCGGCTTCCAGCAGGGGCTTCCCGTCTCCCTCGACAACGAACGACACCCGCCGCTGGAGATGGTGGACATCCTGAACCGGCTGGGGGCGCAGTACGCCATCGGCCGTCTGGACGTCATCGAGGACCGGATCAGCGGCCTCAAGGCGCGCGAGATCTACGAGGCCCCCGCGGCACACCTGCTTCACCAGGCGCACACCGCGCTCGAGGAGCTGACGCTCGACAAGGACGTCTTCCAGTTCCGCGACGTGACCGCGCGGAGATACGCGGACCTGGTGTACCGCGGGAAGTGGTTCACGCCGTTCCGGGAGGCGCTGGACGCGTGGTTCGAGGTGATCGAGAAGCCTGTGACGGGGACGGTGAAGCTGAAGCTGCTCGGCGGGACGTCGCTGGTCGTGGGGCGGCAGTCGCCGCACTCCCTGTACCGCAGCGACATGCTGTCGTTCGACGGGGACGTGGAGCGGACGATGCGGCGGCGGCGTCACGCGCCGGACAGCGAGCACGGCTCGCGTCCGCCGACGTCGCGGCGGGACTGATGGGCCGGGAGCGCGGACGCGGGGCGCCGGCCGCGCACGTCGTGTGCAGCGGCGACGAGCTGGCGCTCGGGCGCATCGCCAACACGAACGCGGCCTGGCTGTCGCGCCGCCTGTCCGACCTCGGATTCGACGTCCGCCGCCACGTCGTCGTGCCGGACCACCTGGAGCCGCTCGCCGCCGAAATCCGGGCGGCCGCCCGCGCGGCCCGCCTCGTGATCCTCTCAGGTGGCCTCGGCCCGACGGTGGACGACCTGACGCGCGAGGCCGCGGCGCGGGCCGCCGGCAGGCGCCTCGTCCGGTCCGCGGCCGCGCTCGCCGCCATCCGCCGCTTCTTCGCCCGCCGCGGGCGCCCCATGCCGGAGAACAACGCCCGCCAGGCCGACCTGCCCGCAGGCGCCGTGCTGCTCCGCAACCCCGTCGGGACCGCCCCCGGCTTCGCCCTTGCCGTCGGCCGCGCCTTCGTCGCCGCCCTCCCCGGCGTCCCCGCCGAACTCCGACCCATGTTCGACTCCCGCGTCGTCCCACTCCTCCGCCGCCGCTTCCCGCGCCGCCCCGCCGTCGCCGCAACCGAACTCGACACCATCGGACTCCCCGAAAGCGAGGTCGATCGCCGACTCGCCGGCATCGCTTCACCCGACGGCAACCCGCGCCTCTCGCTCATGGTGCGCGACGCCATCGTGACCGCGAGGTTCTTCGCCCGCGGCCGGACGGGGGCGGAAGCGCGCCGGGTGCTGCGGTCGGCGCTGGGCCCGGCGCGGCGGGTTCTCGGGGCGCACGTCTTCGGCCACGACGGCATGGACGTCTCCGACGCGGTCGCCGCGCTGCTCCTGGAACGCCGGCTGACGCTTTCCGTGGCCGAGTCCTGCACGGGCGGGCTCATCGGCCACCTGCTCACGCGCGTCCCGGGCATCTCCGCGGCGCTCGTCGAGGACGTCGTGACGTACGCGAATGAGGCGAAGGTGAAGCGGCTGGGCGTGAGCGCGGCGCTGATCCGCCGGCGCGGCGCGGTTTCGGCCGAGGTCGCCGCGGCGATGGCCGAGGGCTCGCAGCGCGCCTCGGGCGCGGACGCCTCGCTGGCCGTGACCGGCATCGCCGGCCCGGGAGGCGGGACCGCAGCGAAGCCCGTCGGGCTCGTCTACGTCGCCGCGCGCTTCCGCGGCGCCACGACCGTCCGCGAATTCCGACTGCCGGGCGACCGCGCGATGGTGCAGGCCCGCGCGGCCCGTCTCGCCCTCGACCACCTGCGCCGGCGGATCATGGGCGGGTAGCCGGGGGGGCGTCTTGTGAAGGGCGACGCGTCCCGATATCCTCCCGTTACGCCACATGCGCGCACGCACCCAACGCATCTCCCGCCGCTGGCAGGTCGCCCCCGCCCACCCCGAGCGCGCCGAGCGCCTCGCCCGCGCCCTCTCCGTCTCGCCCATCGTCGGCCAGCTCCTCATCAACCGCTCGATCGAGGACCCCGCCGCCGCCTCCCTGTTCCTCCGCGTCCAGCTCGACCACCTCCACGACCCCTTCCTCCTTCGCGAAATGCACAAGGCCGTCGACCGCCTCCAGCGCGCCCTTCGCGACAACGAGTGCATCCTCGTCTTCGGCGACTACGACGTCGACGGCGTCACGGGGACCAGCCTCATGGTCCAGTTCTTCCGCACGCTCGGGAAGGAGGTGCGGTTCTACATTCCCCACCGCGTCCAGGAGGGCTACTCGCTCTCTCGCGCCGCGATCCAGAAGTTCGCGGAGGAGGGAGTGAAGGTGCTCGTGACGGTCGACTGCGGGACGACGAACATCGAGGAAGTGCGGCTCGCGCAGCAGCTCGGGATGGACGTGATCGTCACGGACCATCACGAGCCGATGGCGGTCCTGCCGCCGGCGCTCGCCGTGCTCAACCCGAAAATGCAGGACTCCGGCTACCCCTTCCCCGGCCTCTGCGGCGCCGGGATGGCGTTCAAGCTCGTCTGGGCCCTCGCCAAGGGCCTCCACGGCCACCACCGCATCTCGGGCCCCCTCGCCCACTTCTTCGCCGACTCCATGGGCCTCGTCTCCCTCGGCACGATCGCCGACGTCGCGCCGCTCGTGGGCGAGAATCGCGTCTTCGCGACCTACGGCCTCGCGGCCCTCGGCGGGTCCCAGGCCCCCGGGATCCAGGCGCTCCTGAAAAGCGCCGGCCTCGAGGGGACGCCGCTCAACGCCGGCCACGTCGGCTTCCGCATCGGCCCGCGCCTGAACGCGGGCGGGCGCATGGGCAGCGCGACGGTCGGCGTGGAACTCCTGCTGACGGACTCGCCGGAACGCGCCGAGACGATCGTCGCGGACCTGGAGGCGGCGAACACCGAGCGCCAGAAAGTGGAGGCGGCAATCCTCGAACAGGCGCTGAAGATGGTCGAGGAGGAGCACGACCTCGAGAACGACCCCGTGATCGTGCTCGCGGACGACCGGTGGCACTCGGGCGTGATCGGCATCGTGGCGTCGAAGATCGCCGAGCGGTACTACCGGCCCGCAATCCTGATCGCGTTGAAGGATGGCAAGGGGAAGGGAAGCGGGCGGTCGATCCCGGCGTTCCACCTGTACGACGCCCTGGCGACGTGTCGCGACCTCCTGAACGCGTTCGGCGGGCACTCGCACGCCGCGGGCCTGGAGATCCAGCGCGAAAACGTGCCCGCCATGCGCCAGCGGCTCAACGAATTCGCCCGCAACGCGCTCAAGGCGGACGACCTCGTGCCGCGCCTGGCCATCGACGCCGAGATCCACCTGGAGCACCTGACCCGCGAGGCCGTCCGCGAAATCCAGCTGCTCGAGCCGCACGGGCACGGCAACCCCGCGCCCGTCCTCGCGACCTCGAACCTCCGCATCGCCGGAGAACCGCGCGTGATCGGCAAGACCGGGGACCACGTCTCCTTCTACGTCGTCCAGGGCAAGGCCTCCGTCAAGGCGATCGGCTTCGGGATGTCCGACCGCTTCGAGGAACTGTCCCTCAATCGCCGCAGGCCGCTCTCCCTCGCGTTCGCGCCGATCATCAACGAGTGGCAGGGAAGGGAATCGGTCGAGCTGCAGGTGAAGGACTTCCGCTTCGACCCCGACTAGCGCTTCTTCTTCTTCTTCCCTCGCCGGGGCCCGCCGCCGCGGTGCTCCGCCCGCGACTTCACGGCCTTCGTCGCCTTCTTCTGCGCAGCCTTCGCCTTCCCGGCCTTCTTCGCCGGCGCCGCACGCCTCGGGCCCTTCTTCGGCGCCGCGACCTTCGCCTTCCCCGCTTCCGCCCAGAGCACCGGCTGCTCGGGCAGGATCATCCCCGAGACGACTTCTTCCCACCCCGCCGACAGGATCACCTCCACCGGCGAGCCGTACCGCAGCGGGCTGCGGAAGACGCCGGGCGAGAAGAGGTCCTCCGTCGAGCCGTCGTCGAACTGGAAGTTGTGGTACCAGTGCGGGTCGGCCTCGAACGCCGCGTTCGAGTAGGCGTTGATTTCCGGCACGCCGTCGTACGGGCGCCACGTCACCTTCCAGCCGCGCTTCTCCGACGCCTCGCGCAGCGCTTCGTTGTCGTGGTGGAGGGACTCGGGGTCGCGGCCGCTGATGAAGGGGCGGAAGCCGAGGGTGAAGCCCGGGAGGTCCTCCTCGAGGGACCAGCGGAGGGCGACGAGGGCGCGGCCGCGGACGAGCTGGAGTTCCTGGGCAACGTGGGCGCCGCCCTCGACGGCGAAGCGCCAGCGGGGCCATGGGGCGGTGGCGAAGGCGAGGAGGCGGGAGCGTTCGTCGGGGTTGACGATGTCCGGGGCGTAGCGCTGGGCGGAGAGGTGGGCGCGGCGGCCGTCGAGGTCGACCCAGGCCTCGAAGCCGTTGACGAGGACGAACGGGCGCGGGGCGCCGGGGATGGAGGCGGAGAGGAGCGCCTGGGTGCGGGAGTGGCGGATGCCGGAGGCGGAGCCGGAGGAGGTCGCGTGGGTCGTCGAGAGGGACCAGGAGGTTTCGGTGGGCATCGGAGTCCGTTGCGGGTGGCGGTCCGGAGAATGAAAACCCAAACGCGGAAAAGGAGAAGCGAAAAGGACCGCTTCAGGAGGAGAGACGCACGGCCGCCAGGGACGCCTCGAACACCGCCATGGCGAGCATCGGGGCGAGAACGCCCTTCCCGAACTCCTGCGCGGCCGCGATCGCCAGGCCGGCGAGCAGCGCGGGGACGAACGCGGCGGGGAGGGCGCCGGCGGCGAGGAGCGACGCGGTGAGGAAGGCGGCGGAGGGGAAGCCGAGGAATCGGCGGAGGGGGGCGTAGACGAGGCCGGCGAACAGGTAGGGGACGACGAAGGGCGTCGCGGCGAGCTGGAAGGGGGCGGCGAACCAGCCCGGCACGGCGGGCGTCCCTCCGAGGCGGGCGAGCAGGGCGTCCCAGCCGGCCGCGCCGGCCGCGGCGGCGAGCCCGAGGGCTGCGGCGACGCCGCCGGCGGCGACGGCGCGGCCGGGGACGAGCGCGGGCAGCTCCGAGAGCCTCAGCCCGTTCCTCCACACCACGACCAGCACCACCACGAGCGCGAACGCCGTCGCGAACGGCTCGGCCAGCGCCCGCGCCGTCGGCGCGTCCAGCCCCGGCTCCAGCGTCAGCCCCCGCGCCACGAACGACTCCACGTAGAGCGCCAGCAGCGCCGCCACCAGCCCGTCCGCCGCTTCCACCCGCCGCGGCCGGTCCGCCGCAGGATCCAGCAGCGTCTCGAACCGCTCCGACGCGCGCTTCCACATCGCCACCCCCAGCACCAGGAAGAGCGCCAGCGCGCCGCCGCGCTCGTGCACGGCCGGGAGCCACAGCCCCGCGCCCAGCAGCCCGCCCAGCAGCATGAGGAGGTACTGGAGATCGAAGCGGATGCGGCGGTGCATCTCGGTGGCGGCGGGGTCGAACCCGAGCACGCCGACGGAGGCGGCGACGAGCGCGTACGCCGGCAGCCCGATCGCGATCCACGCCGCCCCCAGCAGGTCCCCCGGCACCGGCCCGCCGCGCTTCCAGACCGCCGCTCCCATCGCGAGCGCCGCCCAGGCGACGGCGATCCCGGTCCAGAGGAGCGCCTTGCGGAGGACGACGGAGCCGACGGGGCGCGGGAAGGTATAGAGGAGCCAGAGGGCGTCGCGCTCATGGAAGAGGACGCCGGGGGCGGCGCTGAGGAGGGTGTAGGCGCCGATGCCGAAGGCGGCGGCGGCGGAGAGCTGCGGGGAGTCGAGCATGCGGCGGAAGAAGTCGGGGTTCATGAGGACCTGCGCGGCGGCGAAGACGAGCGGGAGGGCGGCGACCTGGACGAGGAGGACGCGGTCGCGGAGGAGGAGCTGGATTTCCTTGAAGAGGAGTCCGCCGGAGCCGGCGGCGCCGCGGGAGGCGCCGCGGCGGCCGGGCCCGGACTGGACGGCCTCGAGCCCGCGCGCCGCCGCCCACTCCGCGGCGAAGGCGCCCGCGACCGCGGCGCCCGCGATCCAGAGCGCGAGGGCGCCGGCCTGGAGCAGCCCGGCGCGACCGCCGTGCGCCATGCCGAGGACGAGCCCGCCCGGCAGCCAGCGCGCGAACGCGCCGCACTCCCGCGCGAGGTCGTACAGCACCGAGTCCGCCCGCCCCGCCGCCGTCCCGTACGCCATCGCGACCAGCATCAGCACGACCTGGGCCAGCCCCGCCGCCGCCTGCAGGTTCCGCCGCCCCGTCGCCCCCAGCAGCCGGTGCGACGCCAGCTCCACCCCCGCCGTCACCCCCGCCACCACCACGTTCCCCGCCAGCGCCGCCGCCGCACCCCACGCCAGCGACGCCCAGCCCTGCCCGAACGCCGCCGCCGCGATCGCCACCAGCGGCCCCAGCGAGAACCAGCCCGGGAAATTCAGAAGCGTCCGCTCCGCCGCCTTCGCCGCGTAGATCGCCCGCGCGCTCACCGGAAGCGACAGCATCCACTCCACGTCCTGGTCCAGCCGCCCCGCGTCGCTCGCCGCCACCCCGATCACCATCGCCCCCATCATCAGGAGCAGCACCCCCGACAGGAACGCCAGCCCGTCCACCACCGCCGGCTCCCGCGTCCGCTCCCCGATCCCCAGCCCGCGACGCGCCCCCAGCGCCTCCCGGTACACCTTCTGCGCGTCCTCCCCGAGCGACTTCCACGCCTCCGGCGTCCACCCCTCCGGCACCGCCTCCGCCCGCGCGTCCCCATGCCCCAGCACCTGCGTCATGTTCTTCACCGCGCCGAACGCGATGGAAGCGCCGACCCCGAGCATCATCGCGAGCACCAGCGCGCTCGAGAACATGCCCCCGGCGCGCTTCGACGGCCCCCCGGCGCGCGCCTTCCCCTTGCTGCGATAGAACGCCCCGAGCCTGCTGAAGAACCGCCGCACGCGGAGCCCCAGCATCCCCGTCACCGCCCCGCCGAACGAGACGCTCCTCACGCGGGTCCCTGCCCCGGCCGTTCCCCCCCGCCGTCCCTCGTCACCGCCAGGAACACCTGCTCCAGCGTCCCCCCGGCGGCGAACCGGTCCTTCAGCTCTGCCGGCGTCCCCACCGCCGCCAGCCGCCCCTTGTCGATGATCCCCACCCGGTGGCACAGCCGCTCCGCCATCTCCAGCAGGTGCGTGGACAGCAGCACCGTCTTCCCCCCGCGCGCCGATTCCACGATCCAGTCCTGCACGTCCCGCGCCGCCCCGGGGTCCAGCCCGTTCGTCGGCTCGTCCAAAATAAAAACATCGGGGTCGTGGATCATCGCGCACGCCAGCCCCAGCTTCGCCTTCATCCCCTTCGAATAGTTCACCGCGTAGTCGTCCGCCGCTTCCAGCAGCCCGAACCGCCCGAGGAGCGCCTCCGCCCGCGACCGCGCTTCCGCCCCGGACAGCCCGTGCATGTGCCCCACGAACCGCAGGATCTCCCGCCCCCGCAGGTAGTCGTGGAACTTCGGGTCGTCCGGCAGGTACCCGACCCGCGTCTTCGCCTCCACCCGGTCCCCGTGGCAGTCCAGCCCGCACAGCCGCGCCCGCCCGGCCGTCGGCACCAGCATCCCCATCAGCAGCCGGATCGTGGTGGTCTTGCCGGCGCCGTTCGGCCCCAGCAGCCCGAAAATCTCCCCCGGCTGCACCACGAGCGTCAGCGCGTCCAGCGCGCGGAACGCGCCGTAGTCCTTCGTCAGCGACTCCGTCTCGATGGCGGGGGAGGGCATGCGGTGCAGATGGTACGACAGACCGGGGAAATCGGCTTGCGACGGGAACCGCGGCTCGGGTACGTTACGCGCATGGCCGGACATCCTCCCGCACCGCCCTCTCTGCCGCCCGAGACGATCTTTGGTCGCCTCGACCCGGGCGGCCCCGGCTTTACACGCGCGGAGGATTTCGAAGCGTGGGACCAGGAGGACGGCAATCCGCTTGAGCTCATTGGAGGTTGGGTTCTCCCTATGTCCCCCGGCAATGCCAAGTCCGGAACGGCCTTCGGCAACCTCTACGCCGCCCTTCTGCCCATCGTTCGCTCACGGAACTGGTCGCTCACCCAGGGCGCCCTCCATCGCCTGCCCCGGCCGCAGAACACGGTCGTCTATCCCGACATCGCCCTCCACGCCGCCGCCGAGATCCCGTACATCCCGGGAACCGAGTCCGTCGGCCGCGTCCCGGACCTGGTCGTCGAGATCCTCAGCCAGAAAACGCACGAGCGCGACATGGCCCCCCGCGGCGCCAAGTTCCTCGCCTACCAGATGTCCGGCGTCCGCGAGTACTACTACACCTGGCCCGACGGCCGCGATGCCGCGGGTTTCACCCTCCAGAACGGCGTGTTCGTGCCGATCGCGAAGGACGGGGAAGGGTTCTTCGCGAGTCCCCTGCTCGGAAAGTCGCTGCGGCTGGTTGAGGCGGCGGTCCGCTAGGCCCATGCCGAACCCGGTACGGCAAGTTGTACTGCATCCGTCAAAGTTCGACCTGACCGAAGTACTGCGACTCCACGCGGAAGGCGTTGTCTTCCTCTGCCATCGCTGCCGAAAGCCCCTCCTGATTTCACCGGCCGGCAAGTCAGAAGGCGGGACCTTCCTTCATCCAGGAGTCTGGTGCCCCACGAGCGAGAGTCACTTCGCTGGTTCCTTTACCCTCGCGAAACCTCCAGGCTTCGGGGAGGACGTTGTGAAACGAGCTGCCTCGCAACGCGAGAAGGGGCAGGGAGCCGCCCCGCAGGATCGTCCGCCCGAGGGTGAAGGACGGCCATGACGGCAATCCCCCAGGCGCTTGCGCGGACGTCGTGACTCAAATATGATTCACATATGACCAAAGCCAGCATCCGCGACCTCCGGACCCGCTTCCCGCACGTCCGGGCGCTCATTGAGCGCGAGGGCGAAGTCCTCATCACCGACCGCGGCCGGGCCATCATGGTCATCCGGCCGGTCGATGCAGCGGCCATGACCCCGAAGGGCGCCGTCGACTACTTCGCGAGGCTGAAGCGCCTGCAGCCCCGGCCGATCAGCAGCTCGGGCCGGAGGGCGCTGGACGAGGCCGACCGTGGCGAGCGCTGACCGGACCTACGTCGACCCGAGCGCGCTCCGGAGCCTGTACATCCACGACGATCGCTCGCGCCGCGTCTGCGCGTGGCGCCGCCGTCTCGGGGGCACGCTGGCCCTGACGCGCCACGGCTATGGGGAGATCGTGAACTCCGTCTCGCTCGCCGTGTTTCGCGGGGACGTCTCCCGCGAAGCCGCGCACGTGGCGCTTGAGGCCCTCGACGAGGACGTCGAGGCGGGCCGGTTGCTGCTCGTCGATCTTCTCTGGCGCCGGACGCTCGACCGCGCGGTTGGCCTGAGCCGGCTCCACACGCCGCACCTCGGCACCCGGACTCTCGACGTACTGCACGTCGCCGCGGCCATGACGCTCGAGATGACCTGGTTCGTCACGTACGATGTGCGGCAGGCGAGGCTGGCGAAAAAGGTCGGTTTGAAAGTCGTGTGCCCCTGAGGCGGACTCCGGTGCGGAGTGGGAAGGCGAGTCACTCGCTTCTTTCGATGTGGATTCGGACTCCCTCCTGGCCAGGTTCTACGCCGTCGAGGAAACCCGACTGCCAAAGGCCATTCAGTTCAAATCCGGCCGAGACCCGGTACGGAGATGGCCGCAGCGGATCAACCAAGACCCGGAAATTGCCGTCCGAGTCGGTCTGCGAGAACCCGTCACGGCCGTGCCCTGTCTCCCCGGCCCACACGCCAACACACTTGGCCGGTTCGCCGTCCGTGAGAAACACGCGTCCCTGGATCCACCGGCCTTTCCTGAACTTCATTTGGACTTCCTGCCCATCCGGTATGACGTGTTCCAGCTCCGGTTCCAGCCAATCGGCCTGGGACGCGTCCTTGTCGCGGGCGCCAACCCACAACCGGAAGGATGTTTCCGGCAATCCAGAGAATCGCACGACCCCATCGGGTCCTTCTTCTTCTCTGCCCATGTCGTAGCACCCGTTCGTTTCCGGGAACAGTCCGACGCACATTCCGCTGAGAATCTCGCCCTCCGGCGACAGGACGCGAACCCTCAGCGTGCGGTCCCAGGACATCCATCGTGTCCGCAGCGTCAGTCCGTCGTCGCCGGCATGCACGTCGTCGAGCCGGCCGATCACGGACCTCGCTCGTTCGTCCGCGTCCTGGAACTTCGGCTCTTCAGGAGCATTGGCCGTTCTCAGGGTGTGGGAGCGTCCGATCTCCGCAAGAACTCTGAAGCGACCGAGTGAGTCGGTGACCGCACCGCTGAATTGGTCGCCGTCCAAGTCCAGGCAGACCCGGCCAAGAGCGAGCGGTTGCCCATCCGGTGCGAGGAGAGTTCCGGAGACGACGCCGAGTTTCCTGAGCGTGATGCGTGCCTGCGACTCGGGCGGCTGGATCAGGACCCCGTTCGAGAGCCAGCCGTGGTCCTCGGACGCGGGTGCGTCCGCATAGATCCATTGTCTCGATCGCTCAACGCAGATCTGCACGAGGCCGTCGTGGCCGACCGCCCTCCTGGTCCAGAGGTCGGTTTTCACCTCGCTGCCGGGAATGGGGTTCCCGATTTCGTCAGTGACGGACACGAGCACGTACCAGGGTTCGGGCAGCGCGAAGTCCGCGAGGACCGAGTCCGTCGACTCTGTCAGCGTTATGGACTTGCTCCGAGTGATCTCGGCGAACGAAACCTCCAGAATCAGCTCCGCGGGCCGGGCCGCCTCCAGCAAATAGGAGCCATCAGGTGCCGTTGAGACCCGGCTTGCGTCACGATAGTGCCCGGACGAGTCCTGCACTGAAAGTTGGACGATGCACCCATCTGCGGGCGTTCCGTCGAATTGGCGGACTGATCCTCGGATTATGGAGACGGCGGTTGCGGGCGGCGTGTTCGTAGCAGGAGCGCTCGGGAATTCCACTGGCGCGGGCTCTGCGCCCGTGGACGCCGCCGGTTGCCTCGAATGGTTTCGTTCCGGCTGCAACCCGGGTGACTCGAATCCAGAATCCGCCCCGCGGCCCGCGCTGATCCAGGAACCGATGCCGCAGCCAAGAACCGCTGTGATCGCCAGAGCGAGCCCTCCGGACAAGGCAGATTTTCTCACGCCCCTCTGAACGGTCGCCCCAGATGAGAGTTTTCCTTTTTTGTTTATCCCTTTTCGCTTTTCGTTTGCCCTTCGCCGTCGTCCCTTCCCCCAAAGCGAACCTTCCCCTACCCCCATACGATCAAAGGCCCACATGTTCACCCTCAAACGCACCCACACCTGCGGCGCCCTCCGCGCCTCCGACGCCGGGCAGACCGTCAACCTCAATGGCTGGGTCGAGGCCGTCCGCGACCAGGGAAGCGTCGCCTTCCTGGTCCTGCGCGACCGGTACGGCCAGACGCAGGTCGTGTTCCGCAAGGACTTCGACGAGGCGCTGCTCAAGCGGGCGCAGTCGCTCCGCGCCGAGTTCGTGGTCGCGGTGCGCGGCGTGGTGAAGGCGCGCGCGGCGGAGGCGATGCGCAAGGAGCAGCCGACGGGGGAGATCGAGGTCGAAGCCAAGCAGCTGGAGATCCTGAACGAGGCCGCCGTGCCGCCCTTCGAGGTCTCCGAGCACGTGCAGGTGTCCGACGAGACGCGGCTCAAGTACCGCTACCTCGACCTGCGCCGCAAGCCGATGCAGCGCAACATGATCACGCGGCACAAGGTGCTCGCCGCGTTCCGCGAATCCATGGACCGGCAGGGCTTCCTCGACCTCGACACGCCCGTGCTCATCAAGAACACCCCCGGCGGCGCCCGAAACTTCCTCGTGCCTTCGCGCCTCTGGGAAGGCCAGTTCTTCGCCCTCGCCGAGTCCCCGCAGATCTTCAAGCAGCTCTTCCAGGTTGCAGGCATGGACCGCTACTTCCAGGTCTGCAAGTGCTTCCGCGACGAGGACCTCCGCGCCGACCGGCAGCCGGAGTTCACGCAGTTCGACCTCGAGATGTCGTTCGTGGACGAGTCCGACGTGCAGGCGGCCGTCGAGGACGCCGTCGCCAACGTCTTCAAGAAAGTGCTCGGCGTCGAGCTCAAGCGCCCCTTCCCAAAGATGACCTACGCCGAAGCGATGGACAAGTACGGCTCCGACAAGCCGGACATCCGGTTCGGACTGCACCTCGTGGACGTCAGCGAGCTCGCCAGGACGAGCAGCTTCCGCGTCTTCAGCGAGGCCGTCGCGGGCGGCGGCATCGTCAAGGGCCTGTGCGTCCCGGGCGGCGGCGGGATGAGCCGCAAGGAAATCGACGACCTGACGACGCTGGTGAAGGGCGTGGGCGCGAAGGGGCTGGTGTGGCTCAAGGGCGAGGGCGGCACGCTCGGCGGCTCGAGCGCGAAGAACTTCAAGCCCGAGGAACTCGCCGCGATCCGCGAGAAGATGGGCGCGAAGGACGGCGACATCCTGTTCTTCGTGGCGGACGAGAAGGGCCGCTGCAAGGTGGCGCTGGGCGGGCTGCGCACGCACCTCGGCGCGAAGCTCAAGCTGATCAAGGAAGGCACGTGGGAGCCGTTCTGGGTCGTCGAGTTCCCGATGTTCGAGGAAGGGCCGGAGGGGAAGCCGCAGGCGAAGCACCACGTGTTCACGAGCCCGAAGCCCGAGGACCTCGACCTGCTGGAGAAGGAGCCGCTCAAGGTCCGCGCCCGGGCCTACGACCTCGTTCTGAACGGCGTCGAGCTCGGCGGCGGTTCGATCCGGATTCACCGCAAGGACGTCCAGCGCCGCGTCCTCGCCGTCATCGGCCTCGACGAGTCCAATATCCGCGAGAAGTTCGGCTTCATGCTCGACGCCTTCGACTACGGCGCCCCGCCGCACGGCGGCATCGCCCTCGGCGTCGACCGGTTCGTCATGCTCCTGCTGGGGCTCGACACGATCCGCGACGTCATTCCGTACCCCAAGACGCAAAAGGGCCAGTGCCTCATGCAGAACGCCCCGAGCGGCGTGATCCAACGCCAGCTCGACGAGCTGCACATCCGCCTGAAGCAGCCGCCGCAGGAGACGAAGATGTAGCGGGGCGGGGCGCCCGCCGCCCGTCCGCGGGGAAGGAAACCAGCGCCTTCCTTCCCCGAGGGCGGGCGGGCGGGAATCGTCGTCATAGTCGTG
>JADLHC010000294.1 GCA_020849035.1 Planctomycetia bacterium | reverse complement strand
GTCGAGGCGCACGTTGCCGCCTGCGGCGACTGCGCGCGGGCCGTGGAGCGGGTGCGGGCCGAGGCGCGACGGATCGCGGCGGCGCTGGAGACGACGGTGCCCGCGGGGCTGGCGTCCTCGATCCTCGACGCGGCCACGCCCGCTTCCTCAGGCGGGTTCCGCTTCACCCCCGGGCTCGGCGCGGCCGCCGCGGCGCTCTTCGCCGTCACGGCCGCATGGGCGTGGAACGAGCGCTCGGCGGCCATGAGCCGGATGGGCAACATCGAGAAGGAACTCGCCGCGCTCAAGGCGCGCGGGCCGGAGAAGGCCCCCGAGGCGCCGGACATCGACGAGATCCTGCGCCAGATGGCCCGCGTCGAGATTGAGGGCGAGATCGGCATCATCGTCGGAACCGTCGACTCGCTTTCCCCGGAGCACAGGGATTTCGCCCGTTCGACGCTCCTCGGCGCCAGCGACACCATGTCCGAAACGCTCGCCCGGATCGCCCAGGGGAAGATCGACCCCGGGGCGCTTCAGTCCACCGATACGTTCGCCGGCCTGAACGACGACCTCCGCGCCAGGCTCGAACCCGACGAGTACCGCGAGCTCATCGCCCGCATCGAAACCCCCTCGAAAGCCGCGGCGGCCGCCTTCGCCGACTCCATCAGCGGCGACCTCCAGGCCATCGCCCAGCTCGACTCCACCCAGACCTCCGCCCTCCGCAAGCTCGTCAACGACGGGATCGGGTGGAGGCGCGACCTGAACTTCCTCCCCGACCCCGTGAAATCCGAACTCGCCTGCCGCTCCCTCGGCACGGCCGGCTCCCTCAGGCCCGAAGTCGAGAAGCTCCTCAACGCCCAGCAGAAGTCCCGCGTCCTCTCCTACCTGGCCAGCGCCGAGACGGAGCGGACCCGGTACTGGGAAAACCTCAGGAACAAATCGAAGTACTGACACGGAGGACCTCATGAAGTCGATCATCGGCGGATTCGCGGCGGGCGTCGTGGCGGTCATGGCCATGCTGGCCGTGGCGGAGGACCGGAAACCGGCGGACCCCAAGGTCCCCGAGGAAGTCTGGCTCGAGGGCGAGGTCATCGATCTGACCAGCTACCTCAAGGACGGGAGCCACGGCAAGGACCACTGGAAGATGGCCAAGGCGCACATCAAGGCCGGCACCCCCGCGGCCATGCTCACCTTCGACGGCAAGCTCTACGTGATCACCCCGTACAACCGCGAAGGCTTCGAGCCGCTGCAGAACGCCGGAGAGGTCATCCGCATGAAGGCGATCGTGTACGAGCGCGACGGCGTAAAGTGCGCGGTGGCGAAGGACGTGAAGAAGCTGCCGCCGGACTACCACCCGGGCGAGGAAGGCGGCGTGCGGGGCGGCGGCGGAGACGCGAAGGGCGTCGGCGCGAAGGGCGCGAAGTAGGCCCGGGAGCGACGCCCCCGGGCCGGTAGAATCGGCCCCGGCGACCCTGCGATGAAGACCCGCTCCCTCCTCCCCGTGCTGCTCGGCGCCGCGCTCGCGGCGATCGCGGCCGCTTCGTGGACCTCCCCCGCGCGCGCCGAGGACAAGAAGCTCGACGAGAAGGACAAGAAGAAGGCCGAGAAGGAGCGCGAGGCGGAACGCAAGCGGGAAGAGGAGAAGAAGAAGGAGGAGGAGGCGCGCAAGCGGGCTGAGGCCGACTGGGACCGTCCCGGCGCCGGCAATCCCGGCTGGCCGGAGCCTCCCGACACGGAGGAGATGTTCGAGGCGGCGAAGCGCCACGAGGGCGGCGCCCCGGCCGCGGGACGCGAGGAGGAGCCGAAGCCGGGCGTTGGCGGATACCGCAAGTCTCCCTCGGCCGACGAGGCCGAGGCGGCGGCCGCCGCGGGCGGCGCCTTCGGCGAGGGCGCCCGCGAGGACAGGAACGGGAAGAAGGAGGAGCACAAGTGAGGCCGCTCGTCGCCGCGCTTCTCCTCGCCGTCGCCGCCCTCGCCGCGGGTGCTTCCGAGGAGGCCAACCGCGCCGGCGGAGGCTCGTTCGAGGAGCTGCGCGCGGTGCTCGAGCTGGACGCGCAGCAGGGAACGAGGCTGCAGGCCGTCTACCGCGACGCAGACGCCGAGCTGCAGCGTCTTCGCGGCGACGCGCGCTCGCGCGGCGCCGTCCTCACGATCGACCAGCTCGTGACGTGGCAGGACGGCCTCCGGCAGCGGGTCAAGGACGTGCTCCGGCCCCAGCAGCTGGGCCTGTACGAGGCGTGGATCGAAAAGAAGCGGCGCCTGGGGGACGAGTACGACAAGGCGCTGTTCGGGATTCCGAACGCGACGGAGCTGAAGCTGAAGCTCGGGCACGCGCCGGAGACCCTGGACAAGGTGCAGGCGATCGCGGACCAGGCGGTGGCGGACATCCGCAAACGGATGGCGGAGATGCGGGGCGCCGGGCAGCCGGTGGCGGCGATCGGCGACGCCGTGAACGGGCTTCGGACCGACGCGATGCGGAAGATGGCGGACTGCGGGACCTCGAGCGAGAAGCTGAAGTTCGCGAACTACCTGAAGACGTGGCTGAAGACGCCGGCCGAGAAGCTTTCGCGGCCGGAGGTCGACCGGCTGGACCGGACGATGAAGCAGCTCGAGCTCGCGGACGGGGCCATGTCCGACCGCGTGCAGGCGCTGGTCGCGGCGATCCTCTGGCACCAGGAGGAGAACGCGACGCTGCGGCGCGGGTTGGGGAAGGAGCTGCTCATGACGCTGCTGCAGAAGCGTCCTGAGGGGGAGGTGTGGGCGGCGCTCTACGAATACGGGACGCTGTTCGACATCCACAACCGCCGGATCAAAGCCCTCCGGGACGACCTGAAGTCCATGCTCGCGACGCGACCGATCGCGAAGCTCGTGGCCGAGGGCGTGCTGGAGTAGGGGGGCATCGTTCACGTTGCCGCCACTCCCCGGGGCGGATAAAATCGCACCCCGCATGAACCCGACGGCCCCTCCCCCCCAGGACTTCGGCGTCACCCACGGGCTGGATTTCGCCCGGTGGATCACGGAAATCGCGAACCTCCTGGCGAAGACGGACGCGGCGGATCCCACCGTCCAGGTGGCGTTCCTGGAAATCGCCAAATCGCTGGAGCGGCTGCGCCGCTACAAGAAGGACCTCGTCCTGGGGACCTTCAAGCAGTGGCTGACCGTGAACGAGTCCGTCGTCACCTCGTTCCCCACCGCCGAGATCGTCGCGGCCCCCATGGTGCGCCTGATGGACGGCGCCGGCATCTGGTCGCTCGGCATCGACCACCGGATCGACATCGCCAACGTCGAGATGCTCGCCAACATCCTCGCGCACCCCGAGGAGCCCCGCCCCGAGCCGGCGGCCATGAAGTTCGTCACCATCAACCCGGTGAAATACATCGTCGTCTTCGCCGGCGAGCAGCAGCAGCAGGAACCCGAGGTCGGCATGCCCACCCCCGAGGAGGGCATCGCCGCCGGCGGCGCCAAGGTCGACAAGGAGCTCTTCCACCAGGAAGCCGACGTCCTCGGCGCCCTCGACGACGCGTTCAGCGGCTGGGGCGGCGAGCAGTCCGACCCCCTCAAGACCGCCTCCCGCGAGATGGCCCGGAAGATCGAGGGCGTCCTCCCGTCCCTCGAGAAGCTCGCCGCCCTCGACCAGAAGGCCCCGCGCGACTTCCTCCGCGGCTACTTCGAGAAGGACTTCGGCGAGCTGACGAAAGGCAAGCCCGCCGAGGAGTTCCTCACCGCGATGGGCCACGTCCTCAGGGCCCTTCCCCCGGAGGTCCAGGAGAAGGTCTTCCAGCATTCCTTCAAGAAGGCCGACCGCGACGACTGCGTCGAGGCCCTTCGCGGAACATCGCCGGAATTCCGGATCGGGTTCCTGCTGGAGCGGATGAAGGGGCTGGGTTCGATGAAGGAGGTGCGGGACCTGGCGACGCTGGTGGTGGCGCCTGGGGGCGAGGTGCAGCTGGTGGAGCACATCGCGAAGAAGCTGCTGACGCCGGACCTGCCGCCGGACGACCGCGCGAACCTGCAGAAGATGCTGAACGTCTTCGGGTTCGACACCTCGAAATCCGAGCGACGCCGCGTGGTGCTCTTCATCGGGAAGCCCGGCACCGACTACGACAACATCAACAAGCTGCTGACGAAGCGCGGCTACGGGGTGCTGCTGTGGGACGGGTCGGACGCGACGGCGGGGGACGGGCACGAGATGCAGCCCGACATTGCGATCGTGGACGCGCCGGCGGCCGGGGAGCCGGGGCTGGCGCAGATCCGGAAGGTCGCCGCGGCGAGCCAGAAGACCGCGATCATCGTGTTCAGCGAGGGCGCCGTGGACATGACGCCGTTCTACGACCTCGGCGTGAGCCGCACGACGGTTCTGCAGAAGCCGGTGCCGTCGGACATCCTGCTGTCGTTCTTCGAGGACCGGAAGGCTCACACGCGGGTGCCCGCGGCAACCTCGCCCGGCATGGCGATGCGCGACAGCACTTCGAAGTACATGAAGGCGGACCTGGCCCGGGCGCGGGAGATCCAGGAGCGGCTGGTGCCGAAGGAGGTGCCGCAGGTCGCCGGCGCGGAGATCGCGATGAAGTACCGGCCGTGCAACGAGGTCGGCGGCGACTACCTCGACCTGTTCTGGGTCGCCCCGGGGAAGCTCGGGTTCGTGATCGCGGACGTCTCGGGCAAGGGCGTCGCGGCGGCGATGGTGATGGTCATGGTGCGCAGCGTCTTCCGCAGCGTCGCGGCGGGCGCGCCGACGGTGCGGGACACGATGATCCAGGTGAACCGGATGCTGGCGCGGGACGTGAAGAAGGGGATCTTCGTCTCGGCGCTGTACGGCGTGTACGACGTGGACGCGCAGAAGGTGACGCTCGCGAACGGCGGGCACAACCCGCCCGTGCTGTACCGGTCGGCGGGGGAGACGGCGGAATACTGCAACGTCTCCGGGATGGCCCTGGGCCTGACCGAGCGGCCGAGCTTCGACGCCTCGATCAAGGAGCAGATCCTGGACCTCGCGTCGGGGGACAAGCTCATGCTGTACACCGACGGCGTCACCGAGGCCTTCGCGGCCAACGGCGACATGTACGGCGAGGAGCGCCTGATCGAGGTCTTCAAGCAGCAGGCCCGGAACCCCGCGCAGTCGCTGCTCGACGCCGTCATGCTCGACATCGACAAGTTCGTGGGCAAGGCGCCGCGCAGCGACGACACCACGCTGCTCGTCCTCGGCCGCCCCGTCGGCAGCCTCATCGACGCGATCGGGTAGGGCTGCCCGCAAAGGTTGCCCCCGGCAGCCGCACGGCTAGAATCCGGTCCCCCGCCCATCCTGAGGAGTCCACCATGCCCGCGCTTCAGCCCCGCAAGATCGGTGTCATCGGCAGCGGCCAGATCGGCCCCGACATCGCGCTGTACTTCTCGAAGGTGTTCCACGCCGCGAAGGTTCCGGTCGTGGTCGTGGACATCAGGCAGGAGGCGCTGGACGCCGGCCGGCAGAAGATGACGAAGAAGCTGGCGAAGGGGGTCGAGTCCGGGGCGTTCAAGCAGGCCGAGGTGGACGCGATGCTGGCGAACACGTCGTGGACGACGGACTACGGCGCGCTGGCGGGGGCCGACCTGGTCGTCGAGGCGGCGACGGAGGACCTCAGAATCAAGCAGCGGATTTTCGAGACGGTGGAGAAGAGCGTCTCGAAGACGGCGGTGCTGGCGTCGAACTCGTCGCACCTCGAGCCGGAGGTGATCTTCGAGAAGGTCGGGGACCCGTCGCGGACGATGGTGATCCACTACTTCTTCCCGGCGGAGCGGAACATCATCGTCGAGGTGGTGCCGGGGAAGAACACGTCGCCGGCGGTGACGGACAGCGTGATGAAGATGTACGAGGCGATCGGCAAGGTGCCTCTGAAGATCGGGAGCCGTTACGGGTACGCGATCGACCCGATCTTCGAGGGGATGTTCCTCGGCGCGGCTCGGCTCGTGGAGAGCGGCGTGGCGTCGCCCAAGCAGGTGGACGGGATCGCGCAGAAGGTGCTGGGGCTCGGCATCGGGCCCTTCACCGCGATGAACCTGACGGGCGGCAACCCGCTGACGGCCGTGGGGCTGAAGCACTACCACACGAAGATCATGGGGTGGTTCGACTCGCCGAAGATCCTGGAGGAGCAGGTGGCGTCGGGGAAGCCGTGGGAGACGGCGGGGCGCGGCGAGACGGTGACATGGACGGAGGGGCAGTTCCGCGCGGCCGGCGACGCGCTCCGCGGGTGCTACTTCGGGCTGGTCTGCGAGATCCTCGAGAGCGGCATCGCCTCCGTCGCGGACCTCGAGCTGGGCGTCGAGACGGCGCTCGTGATGAACGCGCCCTTCACGATGATGAACCAGGTCGGCGTGCCCGCGGCGCTGGAGCTGGTGCAGGCGTACGCGGCGAAGAACCCGGGGTTCAAGGTCGCGGAGCCGCTGAAGAAGCAGGCGGCGAGCGGGAGGCCGTGGGAAATCCCGCTGGTGCTGCGCGAGGATGTCGACGGGGTGGCGCTGCTGACGTTCCGCCGCCCGAAGGTGCTGAACGCGCTGAACAGCGACGTGATGAAGCAGCTTGCGGCGCATCTCGAAGCGATCCGGGCGGACAAGGGGGTGAAGGGGATCGTGGTGACGGGGTACGGCTCGAAGGCGTTCGTGTCGGGGGCGGACATCAACGAGCTGGCGGCGATCCAGACGCCGCAGGCGGCGACGTCGCACGCGCTGAGCTGGCAGCGGGTGGCGGACGCGATCGAGGCGTTCGAGAAGCCGGTCGTCTGCGCCTACAACGGGCTGGCGTTCGGCGGAGGCAACGAGCTGGCGATGTCCTGCCACGCGCGCGTGGCGAAGAAAGGCCTGCCGGTGCTGTTCGCGCAGCCCGAGCCGCGGCTCGGGATCATCCCCGGGATGGGCGGGACCCAGCGCCTGCCGCGGATCGTCGGCCTCGAGAAGGCGTGGGCGCCGCTTCGCACGGGCGCCCCGGTCTCGGGCGCGAAGGCGAAGGAGTGGGGCCTCATCCTCGAGGAGTGCGACGACCCCGTCGCCCGCGCGATCGAGATCGTCCGCGAGGCGGCCGCCGGCACGCGCAAGCTCGCCCCGATCGCCCGCGGACCCATGACCGTTCCCGCGAACCTCCCGCAGGCCGATCTCGGCCACCTCTCGAAGAAAATCGACGAGATCATGCAGCGCGCCATCCTCGAAGGCGCCCAGATGCCGCTGGAGGAAGGGCTCCGGCACGAGGCAAAGCTCTTCGGCGACTGCCTCAAGACGGAGGACATGAAGATCGGGATGCAGAACTTCCTGAAGAACGGGCCGAAGGCGAACGCGGCCTTCGTCAACCGGTAGGCGGGTCCCGGAACGACAGCGGGGGCCGGGCGTCGGCGACGCCCGGCCCCCGG
>JADLHC010000293.1 GCA_020849035.1 Planctomycetia bacterium | reverse complement strand
CGTCAAGATGAACCGGCGGCGACAAACGATCGCGGCCCGACTCGTCGAAGCGCAACACACGGCGGCGATGTTGACGACGTTCAACGAGATCGACATGACCGCCGTCATCGAGGCGCGGAAGAAGCACCAGGAGGCGTTCGTCGCGAAGTACGGCGTCAAGCTCGGCTTCATGTCGTTCTTCGTCAAGGCCGCGATTGACGCGCTGCGTCAATTCCCGCAGATCAACGCCGAGGTCCGCGGCACCGACATCGTCTACCGCAACAGGTTCGACATCGGCATCGCCGTCGGCGGCGGCAAGGGCCTCGTCGTCCCCGTGCTGCGCGCCGCCGACCGCATGTCCTTCGCCCAGGTCGAGACCGCCATCGCGGGATTCTCGAAGCGCTGGGAGGCCGGCCAGATCGCCCCGGAGGAGCTCCAGGGCGGCACCTTCACGATCTCCAACGGCGGCATCTACGGGTCGCTTCTCTCCACGCCGATCGTCAACCCGCCCCAGTCCGGGATCCTGGGCCTGCACGCCATCCAGGACCGCCCGGTCGCGCGCGACGGCCAGGTCGTCATCCGCCCGATGATGTACGTCGCCCTCACCTACGATCACCGCATCGTGGACGGCCGCGAGTCCGTCACGTTCCTCAGGCGGATCAAGGACGCGGTCGAGGACCCGTCGCGGATGCTCGTGGAAATCTGAACCGGGGCCGGACGGAGAGCCCCCCGGGTTCGACGGCGCGTGCAAGGGATCCTCGTGAGTGGAAGCTCACGCGGGCGCCGCCCCGGGAGGGCGTTCCTGCCGGCCCGAAGGGAGGAGGATCGGCCGCGGGCCCCTGCGGACCCGCGGCCGGATGTCGTCCTGGCCTACCGCCTGCGCGCCCCGTGGCGACGGTCCCACCTGTTCTCGCGGCGGTCGCGGTGATTCTCGCGCCGGTCCCGCACGTCCTCGCGGCGGTCCTTCACGTCCTCCGCCCGGTCCCGGCGGTCCTCCGCCTTGTCCCGGCGATCCTCGACCTTGTCCTTCTTCCCCCCGTCGTGCGCCTCGTCCCGTGCGTCCTCCTTCTTGTCCCGCACGTCCTCCCTCGCGTCGCGGCGGTCCTCCGCGCGGTCCCGCTTGTTCTCCGCCCGGTCCCTCCGGTTCTCCGCCCTGTCGCGAACGTCCTCCTTCGCGTCCCTCCCGGGCTCCGCGCCTGCCGGAACCGCGAACGCACAGACCGCGGCCATCACCGCACCAGCGAGAATCCTGCTCAGCATCCGGACCTCCGTGGGTTGTCGAGGATCCCTTGCCCTTCCCCCTCGAAACACCCCGGTCGCCCGCGGGTTGCGCGGAATTCCCGGTTTCCCCCGCAATCCCGGTCCCGGCCCGCGCTCACGCCCAAGGCCTCTCTTCCTCGGGCACGTCCGGCATGCGGGGCAGCCCGAGCGCGTCCTCGACCATCTCACCCAGGCGGGCCGTCTCGTGCAGCGACCAGACGAACAGGTAGTACCGCCGCTGCATCAGCTCCCGCGCCATCGCCTCCAGCGGCGCCCCCTCCGCCTGATCCAGCACGGCCGCCGGCAGCAGATTGACGATGCCCGCCTCCGGATTCTCCGCGGCAAACGCGTCGGCGGCCCGGGGAATCACGGGCCGGGCCGTCCCCCCTACTTCGACCCGACCTTCACCTTCACCCGCGGCGGCGCCGTCTCCACCTTCCGCCGGATCGTCGTCTTCGGGTCCATCATCCCCCACAGGTCCACCGCGATCCCCGCCGGCGTCCGGAACGTCGCGTTGTGGATCGGCGACCCATGCTCCGAGTGCGGCCGCTTCTCGAACACGATCCCCCGCTTCTCGAACTCCATCGCCGTGCCGTAGATATCCTCGACCATGAACTGGATCCGCACGGCGTCCTTCGGCGTCGGCGTCGCTCCGTCGCGGGCCCGCACGACCGCGAAGTAGAACTCCTGGTCCGGGCTCGTGAACATCGCGTAGTTCTCGTCGAAGGCGTTCGTAGGGAAGCCGAGCACGTCGATGAAGAACCCCGCCTCCGCCGCGAAGTCCGCGACGATGTACTCGAGGCACGCCTTCCAGCACATCCCCCACTTGATCCCCCACGCGTTCGCCGGCTTCGGCCACAGCCGCTTCCAGTCCGCCGGCGTCTTCGCCGCGCGGGCGGCGGCGATCCGGGTCTCTCCCAGCTTCCTGCAGGCCTGCGCGGTCACGCGTGTCGTCATGGGTGCCTCCCTGTTCGGTCCGCGCATTCTCGCCCGCGGGGGGCGCGCCGTTCAAGCAACGCTTCCACCACGCCCCGCGTTTCGCGAAAATGGGGCCGCATGTACATCACCCCGCAGGAGATCAACCGCGCCGTCCGCATCCTCGAGACCGGCGGCCTCGTCGCCTTCCCCACCGAGACCGTCTACGGCCTCGGGGCGGACGCGACGAACGTGGACGCGGTGAAGAAGATCTTCGCGGTGAAGGGTCGTCCGGAGAAGCACCCACTGATCGTGCACATTGCGGACGCGAACTCGGTGGCGAAATGGACGGACGAGTTTCCCGAGGCGGCGCACCGGCTGGCGGCGCGGTTCTGGCCGGGGCCGCTGACGATGGTGCTGAAGCGGAGCAAGGCGGTGCCGGACGCGGTGACGGGGGGGCAGGACACGGTGGCGTTGCGGGTGCCGGGGCATCCGGTGGCGCTGGCGCTGCTGAAGGCGTTCGGGGGCGGGGTGGCGGCGCCGTCGGCGAACCGGTTCGGGAAGGTTTCGCCGACGACGGCGCAGCACGTGTACGACGACCTGGGGAAGGACGTGGACCTGGTGCTGGACGGAGGGCCGTGCGCGGTGGGGATCGAGTCGACGATCATCGACCTGTCGGGGCCGGAGCCGGCGATCCTGCGGCCGGGGGGCGTGACGAAGGAGGAGATCGACGCGACGCTGGGGGTTTCGGTGCCGGTGGTGAAGTCGGGCGGGAAGGTGAAGGTGCCGGGGCAGATGCCGACGCACTACGCGCCGAAGGCGCAGGTGGTGCTGGCGAAGCCGGAGGAGCTGGTGGAGAAGGCGAACCGGTTCCGGGCGCAGGGGAAGACGGTGGTGATCCTGACGAACGCGCTGCCGGAGAAGCCGCCGATCGGGATCGAGACGATCATGCTCCCTGTGAGCCTTGCGGAGCTGGCGCGGGGGCTGTACGAGGCGCTGCGGGAGGTGGACCGGCGGCGGTTCCAGGCCGCGGTCGTGTGCGTGCCGCCGAGCGCGGGGCTGGGGCTTGCCGTCGTGGACCGGCTGGAGAAGGCCGCGGGAGAAGAGTAGGCAGTGGGCAGGAGGCAGTGGGCAGGGGCGCCGAACGACACCTG
>JADLHC010000292.1 GCA_020849035.1 Planctomycetia bacterium | reverse complement strand
GGCCTCGACGAAAGTCGCTTCGAAGGACCCGGCGGATCCGCACCGCGCGAGGATCAAGGTCTACGATCCGCAGGCGGCGGAGCTGAAGGACCCTGACGCGGACGGGAACGTGCTGGTCCCGGTCGGGGGCGCGCTGCTCGCGCTGGCGGCGGGGGGCGGCGCGGCGAGCTGGTACGTGCACGATCGCGACAAGGGAGGACACGAGGTCGACATCGCCCCCGAGGGCGACACGCCCGTCTCCGTCCGCACGAACCGCCCCACCGACCCCGACCGCACGAACGTCTCCGCGAAGACGCCGCGCGGGACGGTGGATTGCACGCCGGTCGCCACCACCGACGAGGCCGTCCTCGCCCTCGCGCCCCTGAAACCCGAGGACGCCGGCCAGGTCACCTTCACCGCCACCGAGAGCGGCGCGCCCGTCGGCGAGGAGACCGCCACGGCGGTGTCGACCTCGATCTGGTTCGTCCCCGAGGTCGTCAAATCCGGCGAGACCGGAAGCCTCTTCGCCGAATTCCTCCCGGGCGGGCGCGAACTGCTCGTCACGATCACCCTCCAGGGCGGAATCCAGACCCAGCCCGCGCTGCTGGTCCCCGGCCAGCTCCAGGGCGGGCGGGGCCACTACACCGTCACACTCAAGGGGAACAGCACGAACCTGTCCAACACCGCGCTTCTCACCGTCGTCGGCACCGACCAGCCCATCCAGGCCGCGGTGCAGGCCGAGGAGGCGAAATGAAGCGCGTTTCCCGTCGGATGGTGTGCCTGCTCGCGACCACGCTGGTGCTGCAGGGATGTTCCTCCGGTGGTTCCGGACGGGATTCGGAATCCGGGGAAGAGAGGGGTGCGCCGAAGCGTCCGCCGCGGCTGGCGACGTTGTACGTGGAGTCGACGGGGGAGCCGCTGAATGCGGACGGGCGGAAGGTCGAGAAGGCGGACGAGTCGGGGGAGGCGAAAGGGGAGTTCTCGGCGAAGGACCTGCTGATGCCGGGGATGTTCGTTCTGGTGTCCGGGGCGACGGCTCTCGGGGGGCCGCTCCTGATCAAGGCGCTCGACAAGAAGGACCGGCCTTCGGGGCCTTCGTACGTGGCATCGGGAGGGGACGACGGGACGTACGTTCCGGCGGAGATCTCGAGCGGGGGTGCGACGGGAGCGTCTCCGGGAGGTCCTGCGGCTGAGCCGGGTGCGGTGGGTCCCACGGAGGCGCCCGATCCCGGGGGCGCGGTCGCGACGGCGGGAGACGCCGCCGGGCCCGGGGCCCGGACGCTGGCCTCGGGTCACGGGATCGTGGCCACGCCGACCTCGATCCTCCTTTCGATGGGCTACGCAAGCGATTTCTCGGGGCCGAGTTACATCAAGGGCAAGCTCGACTCCGCCGGGACCGCAACGATCGCCGCAACCGAAGTCCACGTGTATCGATGGACCCTGACCGTCAGCTCGCCCGAAACCGGCCGCGGGGGACGCGTGGACGTGTACGCCACGTTCTCGGGCCTCCCGGCCGACGCCGTCGTCCTCCTCTGGCTCGATGTCGCCGGGAACGCGACCTTCACGTGCGATCGAACCCCGCTCGTAAAACGAATTCCCCCGGGCGGCCTCAAGGACGAGTGGATCTTCAGCCGCTTCCTCTCGTTCTCCGTTTACGGGCACCCGGACTTCCACGCCAGAATTGGCGGCAAGTTAAGGTACGGATTGATGTTCCGTCTCAAGACTCCGGGTGTTCCAGTCCGCCTCGGCTACCTCACCGTCGAAGGCGAAACCGAAATCCTCGGTGAATCCGTGGCCGAGATAACAGTCCACTAACATTCCGTCCACTTTCGTACAAAGGGCTGGATTTCCCCGGACTCCCCGGATACACTCCAGCGGCTAAGGCAGTTCCCGTGTGTCCCCGAGGAAAATCGAAGGAATGAAGAAGAAGTCGGCCGCGAAGACGCGCGCGCCCAGGGAAACGCCGGAATCCCGCTGGGACAACTTCGCCCAGGACGTCTTCAGGACCTACTGCCGCCGCCGACCCATCGCGGCCACTCACCTCGGCGTCCACACCCACGACGGAGACCTCCCCGATCCTTCCCGCGAGGCCGTCCGCGAAGACCTCGGCCTCATCCGAGACTGGCTCAAGAAGGCCCAAACCTTCCCAGCCCGCGGACTTTCCCCCGCCCGCCTCATCGACCGCGACCTCCTCGTCCACTGGTGCCGCCTCGAGCTGTTCGACCTCGAGACCTGCGAGACCTGGAAGCGACGCCCTGACGCGGTGCAGACAGCCGCCTACGCCATCCTCCCGCTCTTCATCAATGAGTTCGCCCCGCTCAACGAGCGACTCGACAAGATCCACTCCCGCCTTGAGAAGATCCCGGCCTTCCTCGAGCGCTCCCGTTCGCGCCTCGAAGAGGGCGTCACGATCTGGGTCCAGACCGCCATCGAAACCTGCGCCGCGGTCCCCGCTCTCTTCGAGCAGGTCCGCGCCGCCGCTGAACGCTCGCTCGACCACGAGCGCTACCAGCACTTCTATGGCGCCACCCTCCGTGCCCGCACCGCCGTCCAGGACTTCGCCGACTGGCTCCGCCGCGAGGCGCTGCCGCGTTCGAAGCCGGACTTCGCGCTCGGGCCCGCGAGGTTCAAGGAGCTGGTGAAACTCCGCGAGCTGGGAGCTTCACCGGAAGCGATCCGGAGCTACGGAAAGGCGCAGCTCAAGAACCTGAAGGACCGGCTGAAGAAGCTTGCGGCGAAGGTGAAGCCGGGGGCGAAGCTCGCGGAGGTGGAGAAAGAGATCCGCGAGAACGGCCCGAAGACGTTCGAGGAGGCGCTGGCCGCGGTGCGGGACCAGGTGGCGCGGAGCCGGCAGTGGGTGATCGACAACGAGTTCGCCACCGTGCCGGAGGGCGAGTCGCTGGAGGTCGTGCCCACGCCGCCGTTCGCGCGGCCGGTCATGCCGTTCGGGGGTTACAACCCCCCGGCGCATTTCGACCGGGTCCAGCGCGGGTTCTACTGGGTGACGCCGGGCGACGCGGAGAGACTCAAGCAGCACAACTTCGCGAGCCTGATGAACATGTCGGTGCACGAGGGCTACCCCGGGCACCACCTGCAGTTCGTCAGCGCGCACGCCAACCCCAGCCCGATCCGCGCCGCCTTCGCCGACGGCACCGAGTTCATCGAGGGATGGGCGCACTACTGCGAGGAGGCGGTGAAGGCGCGGGGGCTGGACAACACCCCCGCGTCCGTCTTCGTCCAGACGCAGGACATGATCTGGCGCGCCGCGCGGATCGTGATCGACGTGGAGCTTTCGAGCGGGAGGATGACGCCCGCCGAGGCCGTCGACATGCTCCGGAAGGAGACCGGCATGGACCGGCTCGCGGCCGAGGCCGAGGTCAAGCGCTACACCACCTCCCCGGGGTACCAGCTCTCGTACCTCTACGGGAAGAAGATGGTCCTCGAGCTCAAGGGCTGGGCCGCCCGCAGGATGGGAAAGAAATTCACCGACCGCTTCTTCCACGACGCCCTCCTGCGCGCGGGATCGCTGCCGCTGGGCCTCATGAAGAAGGAGCTCGAGTGGCGGATCAAGGAGGCGCGGTCGAGCAAGAACTAGGGGCCGCCCGGAGAGGTGCCGGCAGGCGGGAGTTCTCGCGCCGGCGCCCGGGGTCTGAAGTCGGAGGTCGGCAGCCGGAAGTTACGGCGACCCGGCTTTCACTTCCGGCCTCCGACTTCAACCCTCCGACCCCGCCGTACCACGGCAGCGCACCCGTTGGGTCTCACGCGCTGCCCATCACACACCAATCGTAGAAAGGAAGTACATGCCAGACACAGGCCAGAGCCTCGCGCTCTTCGTCGATTTTGAAAACCTCGCGCTCGGCTTCGCGGGAACCCGCAAACGCTTCGAGATCGAGAAGGTCCTCGACCGCCTCGTCACCAAGGGGAAGATCCTCGTCAAGAAGGCGTACGCCGACTGGACGCGCTTCGGCGACTACCGCCGGGAACTCCACGAGAACTCGATCGAGCTGATCGAGATCCCGAAGCGGTCGCAGGTGGGGAAGAACAGCGCGGACATCCGGTTGTGCGTGGACGCGCTGGACCTCTGCTACTCGAAGGCGCACCTGGACACGTTTTGCATCTGTTCGGGCGACAGCGACTTCAGCCCGCTGGTGTCGAAGCTGCGCGAGAACGGGAAGCACGTGATCGGGGTGGGGATGAAGGCGTCGACGTCCAACCTGCTTGTGGAGGGGTGCGACGAGTTCATCTACTACGAGGACATCGAACGGACGGTGGCGGCGTCGGCGGCCGCGCCGGTCGTGGCGCCCTCGGCCAACCCGCTGGACAAGAAGGCGGAGGCGCTGCAGCTGGTGATGGACACGGTGCAGGCGCTGAAGCGCGAGGGGAAGGACGTGCTGTGGGGGAGCCTCGTGAAGGACACGATCCGGCGGCGGAAGCCGCAGTTCGACGAGTCTTATTACGGGTACAAGTCGTGGAGCGACATCCTGGAGGACGCGCAGCGGCGCGGGCTGATGGCGCTGACGATCGACACGCGCAGCGGGACGTACGTGATCTCGAATTTCAGCCCGACGGGAGGGCTGACTCCGACGCAGGCGCCGAAGTCGGCCGCGCCGGTCCGGGAGTTCCCGCGGGACAACGGGGGACGGGGCGCCCAGCGGACGGACCCGGCGAAGGATGCGGCGGACCGCGCGGCCCGCGAACAGGCGACGCGCGAGGCCGCGGAGCGGGCCTCGAAGGAGCAGGCGGAGCGGGAGGCGCGCGAGGCGACGGACAAGGCCGCGCGCGAGGCGTCCGAACGCGAGTCGGCAGACCGCGCCGCCGCGGCACGGGCAGCGGCCGAACAGCTTCCCCCCGACCACGCCGCGTCGATTTTCCTGTCGCTGCCGGCGGCGGAGCGAAGCGAGGCCGAGACGGCGGTCCTGAACGCCGAGCCGCGCGCGCACATGCCGGCGGAGGAGGCGCCCGCGGAGACGGGGGCGGAGACGCCGGACGAGGAGGTGCCGGCCGAGGAGCCCGCGAGCTCGACCGAGGCGGGGAGCGCCGAGCCGGTTCCGGCCGCGGAAGGAGAGGCGCCGAAGAAAGGCGGCGTCCGGCGCAGGGGCCGGGCGTCGGTGAGGAAGCCCGGGGCGGGGCGGAGGGTGAAGCGCCGCGAGTAGGTTCTGCGGAGAACGAAGAGGGGCCGGGGGAGACCCCGGCCCCTCGTCATTGGCCGGGGTCGGCTAGAGGTCGGTGCCGGTGAGGACCTTGTAGGCCTGCAGGTATTTCTCGCGGACTTTGGTGACGACATCGTCGGGAAGGGGCGGGGCCGGGGGCTCCTTGTTCCAGCCGCTGGAGGTCAGCCAGTCGCGCAGGTACTGCTTGTCGTAGCTCGGCGGGTTCTTCCCGGGGGCCCACGACTCCTTCGGCCAGTACCGAGAGCTGTCGGGCGTGAGCGCCTCGTCCACGATCATCGGCGCGCCGTCGTGCCAGCCCCACTCGAACTTCGTGTCGGCGAGGATGATCCCCTTCGTGAGCGCGAAGGCGTGGGCCTCGTTGTAGAGCCGGATCGAGAGGTCCTTCAGCGCGTCGGCGACCTTCCTTCCGACGATCGTCACCATCCGGTCGAAGGTGATGTTCTCGTCGTGGCCCGTCTCCGCCTTCGTGGCGGGCGTGAAGATCGGCTCGGGGAGGCGGTCGGCTTCCTTCAGGCCGTCCGGCAGCTTCACGCCGCACACCGCGCCGCCCTTCCTGTACTCCGACCAGCCGCTTCCCGTGATGTACCCGCGCACGACGCACTCGACCGGGAAGACGGAGACCTTGCGCACGGTCACGGCGCGGCCGCGGAACTCCTCGCGGCGGTCCCTCGGGACCTGGGGGATCTTCGCGACGTCCGTTTCGAGCAGGTGGTGATTCGCGATCGGCTCGAGCTTCCGGAACCAGAAGTTCGAGAGCTGCGTGAGGACGCGGCCCTTGTCGGGGATGCCGTTGGGCATGACGACGTCGTAGGCGGAGACGCGGTCGGTGGCGACGAAGAGGAGGCGGTCGTCGAGGTCGTAGACGTCGCGGACCTTGCCCTTGCGGAAGAGCTTGAGGGGGAGGTTAGAGGAGAGCATGGCCTGCATGGCGGGGCTCCTGGGGGTGGGGAGGGACGAAAGGAAAAACGAAAAAGGAGAAAGGAAAAAGGAAAAACGAGAATCAACCGGGGAGGTGGCGGAGATCTTCGGTGGTCCAGCGGCGTCGGCGGGAGCGGGGAAGGGATGCCGCCTGCGGCGCGCCGCCGCGGGTGCAGTGGCAGAGGGCGAGGGCGAGGGCGTCGGTCGCGTCCGCGGGTGTCGGCTGCTCGCGCAGCCCGAACGCCGCGGTCACCATGCGCGCGACGGCTTCCTTCGACGCCGCGCCGTTCCCGGCCACGGCCCGCTTCACGGTCGCGGGAGGGTACTCGGCCACCTGCATGCCATGCTGCGCCGCGACGAGCTTCGCGATCGCGCGGCCCTCGCCGATCTTCTCCATCGCGCGCACGTCCTTGCCGAAGAACACGTCCTCCAGCGCCAGGACGGAGGGGCGCGCGCGCTTCACCAGCTCCGTCAGCCCCGCGTAGATCGCCAGGAGCCGGGCCGGGAGTTCGCCGCGGGCGCGGAGGACGCCCCACTCGACGGCGACCTGAGAAGCGCCGTGGCGGTCGACGACGGCGAAGCCGACCCGGAGGGTGCCGGGGTCGATGCCGAGCACGCGCGAGGCGGGCGTGGGGGAGGAGGGGCGTCGGCTCACTTGGCGGGGAACACCATGGCGAGGCTGTTGTCGAGGATCATGCCGTAGCGCGTGCTGATCTCGAAGGTCGCGGTCGTCTTCAGCACCGTCCTGTCCGACCCGCGCTTCACCACGACGACGACCTCGTAGTCGCCGGGGAAGACGCCGTACTCCTTGCCGGCCGCGCCGGCGGCGCCGAGGGGAGGAAGGCGAAGGAGGCGGGCGCAGGGGCCCTTGAGGAAGACGGTGACGTCGGCGGAGCTGGCGTTGCCGACGACGAGGCGCGGGATGCCGGGCACTTTGAGCGGGTCGGACGGGATCGTGCCCAGGCCGACGGGGCTGTCGCCGCCTGTCGCGGCGTCGCACTGCTTCTGGATCTCGATCGCCTGGCCGCGGGTCGTCGGCTGGTGCTCGGGATTGTCGAAGTCGCGGAGGACCCAGTCCACGTCCTCCTTCTCGCGCCTGTCGCCGGAGTGGACGGTCGTGAGCTGGTACGCCTTCCAGACGTTCTTCCAGGCGGCGATGTCCTCGGCGCCGGAGGGGTAGATCCGGACGGCGGACCTGAAGGCCTTGAAGGCGGAGGGGAAGTCCTTGAGGTCTTCGTGGGCGCGCGCGAGGGCGGCGAAGGCGGCTCGGTTGCGGGGGTCCTTTGCGGTGGCTTCCGTGAGGAAGAGGACGGCCTTGGCGGCCTGGCGGGTCTTGAGGAAGCAGTCCCCGAGGGCGGCGGTGGCGTCGGGGCCGGCGCCGTCCTGGACGGCGTCGGACAGGAGGGGGATCGCCGCTTCGAATTTCCCGTTGGCGGCGAGGGCACGGCCGAGCGGTTCGCGGAGGCCGGGGTCGGCGGGGAGGACTTTCCGGGCCTTCTCGAGGGGTGCGAGGGCGGCCTGGGCGCGGCCGGTGTCCACGAAGAGGCGGCCGAGGGCGAGGTTCGCGTCGAAGGAGGCGGGCGAGAGGCCGGCCGCCTTTTCTAGGGCGGCCTGCGCGGCCTTGTCGTCGCCCTTCGCTCTCGCCTCCCGCGCTTCCTCCAGTTTCCCCGCGAGCTCCTCCACGGTGCCGGAGGACTTCCCGATGCGGCGGGAGGAGATTTCGCGGGAGAGGAAAGCGACGTCGCGGGCGCCTTCGAAGGGGACGCCGATGCCGCGGACGTCCTCGATGATTTTCGCGGCGCCGTCGAGGTCGCCGGCGTCGACGGCTGCGGCGGCGCGGGTCCAGCCGTCGGCGGCGAGGGTGCGGTTCCGTTCCTGGCGTTCCCTGAGGCCCGGGGCGAAGGGGGCGTAGAGGGGATCGCCGGCGAAGACGGCCATCCAGGAGAGCTTGAGGTTGCCCATGGCGCAGGCCTCGCCCCAGGTGTAGCCCTTGAGGAGGCGCTCGAAGACGACGGTCATGGAGGGGAAGCCGGTGACGAGGGGCTCGTAGGCGGTGCCGGCGGCGCAGGCGGCGCCGTGGGCGAGGAGGGGGCCGACCCAGCCGCGTTCCTGCTGGCGGAGGGTCGCCGCGCTGGAGGCGTGCAGGTGGGCCGCGACGGCGCCGGGACGGAACCTGAACGGCCCGGTTCCCGTCCAGTCGGCGGCCGACCAGCCCCAGTAGAACGCGCAGTCCCCGAACGACGAGATGTCCGCGGCGTCGGCCGTATCCTCGAGCACGCACGCGATCCCCGCCGCCTCGAACACCTCTTTCGCGCGCCGCAGCTCCGCGTCGATCTTTCCCAGCGCCGTCGCCGGGTCGAGCCCCCTCGCGTCCACCCGCGCCCCTCCGCCCGTCCCGTACGTCTCCGCGTAGATCGCGCTGTCCACCAGCGCCCTCGCCACCCCCGGCGTCGGCCCGTCGAGGCGGGAGACGAGGAAGAGCCGGTGTGCGGGCGTCAGCGGCTCGTCCTTCCCGAACACGTCGCTGTCCAGCCATCCCTCGATCTCATGCCCCGGCTGCGGGATCAGCGCCAGCTCCGCATCCACGCTCGCGTAGTCCCGCCCCGTGACCCATTTCGTCACCGTCCCCGGCGGCCCGTCCGCGGGAGCGTCGTTCTCCGGCGACTCCTCGCTGATCCGAAGCGGGATCCCGTACACGGGGACGAGGTAGAGGGCGTCGGGGAAGTTCTCGAGGAAGCGACCCAGCGGGCGGAGGATCTGTTCCCGGAACTCGAGCCACCCGATCGTCTCGGCGGTCGTCGTCGTCACGCGACAGAGATTTTCGGCGGGGATCGCGCGCCGGGCCGCGTAGTGCTCCGCGACCGCCTTGGACTCCGGTTCCGCGTCGTTCCACAGCACGACGACCTGCTTCGCCGGGACCGGCGGGCGCGGCGTCGACTGCGCCTCCGCCGTCGCGGGGGCGATCGCCAGCAGGGCCAGGAGGAGCCTTCTCACGCCGTCATCATAGCCCGGCCGCCCCCGGGCCGGTCCCGACTCCTCGATTCAGAAACATCGTCTCATTCCCTTGAACCACTGCTCGCCCTCACATTTCCCGTAACTCCCCGTACCTCCTCACGTCCCCTTTGCGGCTCCCCTTCCGCCCGCTAGAATCGCCCCCTCCCCCGGAGAAACCTCCCCGCCCATGCCCGAGACCGCCGAACAGGTCGTCGACACCCTGCGCAGCCGCGGATACTGCACCGAGGAGCAGGTGCAGGAAGGGCTGGAGATCCAGCGCAAGATGCGGGACATGGGGGTCAACCCCAAGCCGCTGGTCGAGATCCTGCTCGACAAGGGATACCTGACAAAGGACCAGTACCGGGACGTTACCCAGAAGGCGGTGAACGAGAAAGGCGCCCTGGAGAAGGACTCGATCCCCGGGTACGAGCTGCTGAAGAAGATCGGGCAGGGCGGCATGGGCGCGGTCTTCCAGGCCCGCCAGCTCTCCATGGACCGCATCGTCGCCCTCAAGGTCCTTCCGCCCAAGCTCGCCAAGGACGCCCAATTCCGCGAACGCTTCCTCCGCGAGGCCCGCGCCGTCGCGAAACTCAATCACGAGAACATCATCCAGGGGATCGACGTCGGCACGGCCAACGGCCTGAACTACTTCGTGATGGAGTTCGTGGACGGGCAGCCCGTATCGAAGCGGATGACGCCGGACAAGCCGCTTCCCGAGAAGGAGGTCCTGTCGATCTGCGGGCAGATTGCGCGCGCGCTGGAGCACGCGTGGCGGCACAAGCTGGTGCACCGGGACGTGAAGCCCGAGAACATCATGGTGACGGGGGAGGGGGTCGCGAAGCTGTGCGACCTGGGGCTGGCGAAGCAGGAGACGGGGGACGTGGGGCTGACGCAGGCGGGGCTGTCGGTGGGGACGCCGAACTACATCAGCCCCGAGCAGGCCCGCGGCGAGGCGGACGTGGACATCCGGAGCGACGTGTATTCGCTGGGCGCAAGCCTGTACCACATGCTGACGGGGAAGGTGCCGTTCGAGGGAACGGTGCCGAGCGTGGTGATGACGAAGCACATCACCGAGGAGCTGGTGCCGCCGCAGAAGCACAAGGCGGACCTGTCGGCCGAGGCGAACGCGATCGTGCTGAGGGCGATGCAGAAGCGCCGCGAGGACCGGTATCCGGATCCCTCGCAGATGGCGGCGGACCTGGAGGCGGCGGCGACGGGGAAGCCGCTCGTGTTTGCGAAGGTGGCTGCGCCGCCGGCGCCCGCGAGGAAGGCGGTCCCCGCGGCAGGGATCCCCGCGGCCTCCGACCTCGTGCGCCGGCCGCTTCACACCCCGGCTCACCCCCCGGCCCACGCGGGGCCGAAGACGGCCGCGCTGGTGGCCCCGATCGCGATCGCGACCGTGGTGGCGCTCGCGATCGTCGGCGGGGTCGTGATGATGAATCGCGGGAAGAAGGCGCCGGAGAACCCCGGGACGACGGCCTCGGGCGGCAACACCCCGGCCGGGGGCGGCAAGACCGAGAACCCGACGGGTACCGGGACGACGCCCGCGGTGGACGTCGAGGCCGAACGCCAGAAGAAGCTCGAGCAGGAGTTCAAGGCGCTCGTCGGATTCATCGACCTCCACAAGGCCGACCCGGGGAAGTACAGCGAGATCGAGTCGCGGCTCGAGGAGTTCATGGCCGCGAACCGCAAGACCGCCTGGGAGAACCTCGCCATCGCGGAGCGGAAGAAACTCCGCGACGGGCTCGACGCGTCCGCGCTGGCGCTTCTCGAGAAGATCCGGTCCGAGATCGAGCCGATCCGGAAGGCGGGCAAGGCGTGGGAGGCGTACCAGGCGGCGCAGGGGCGATGGATGAAGCACCTGTCGGCGACGCCGACGGCGCAGAAGTACGAGGCGCTGCTCACGGAGATCGACGCGGAAATGCAGGCCGCGTGGAACCGGGACCGGGAAGCGGCCAAGGCGTTCCGGGACGGCCGGGAATTCGAGAAGGCCCTCGCGGCCCTGAACGACGTCCGGACCTACGCTTCGCCGCAGATCGTCTCCCAGGCGGACACGCTCAAGGCGGAGATCCGCAAGGCGGCGGAGGAGTACGCGGCGAAGCTGGTGGAGAGCGGCAAGCAGAGGTACGAGAAGGAGTTCTGGCCCGCGCTCGAGAAGCTCCTGTTCGAGCGGAAGCACAAGGAGGCCCTGGCGCACTGCGGGAAGTACTTCTCCGACCCCGAGATGGTGGCCGTCCGGGACCGCATCTCCGCGATGATCGACGACGTCACCTCGCTCAACCTCGTCATGGGCGACGCCGCGCGCGGGGCGGACGCGGCCGCAAAGTCGAAGGAGCCCGTCAACATCAAGAACTTCGAGGTCCGCATCACCGGCCGGGACGGCGACCGCGTCACGTATGCGTTCCTCAACGGCGGCTCCAGCGAGATCAACATCCCGAAGGCCGCCGAGGAAGACCTCGCCATCCTCTGCCAGCTCGCCTACAACGCCCTCCCCGCCGACCGCAAGGCCGCGGAGAAGGGCCCCTACTTCTTCCGCATCGGACTCCTGTTCTTCTTCACCGAAGACGAGAAGGACCGCAAGCGCGCGGGCGAGGAGCTGGAAAAGGCGGCGCGCGAGGGCGTGGACCGCGCCCGCTGGTACCTCGACCGGCTCGCCGAGAAGGGCCTGACGGAAGGCGAGCTGGCGGCGAAGCGCCTCTACGACGACGCGTTCGGGTCGCTCGAGGCCAGGAAGTACGGCGAAGCCCGGCAGCGCTTCCAGCGCCTCCTCGGCGAGATGGCCGGGACTGCCTGGGTGAAGGACCACAGGGCGACGATCGAGGCGAAAATCCGGGAGTGCGACCAGAAGCTGGGAGGCGGCGACGCCTCAGCGATCCAGACGGTGCTGAAGGGGACGGTGATCAAGGTCCACCCCCGCGGGCAGATCGAGGTGCGCTACGACTTCTCGAAGGAGGAGCAGCTGCAGGACTGGACCACCGGCGGCGGGACGTGGAGCTGGGACAAGGCCACCGAGTCGCTTCGGGGCGTGGCGCCCGAGGACGCGACGCGCGGCCTGAACTGGACCGTGCCGCTGGTGGGGGACCTGACGATCGACCTCAAGATGACGCCGGCGGGGGAGCGGGGCGCGGGGATCAGCGTCCACAACGACGCCGCGGGGCACTCGTATTTCGCGATCTTTGGCGGGTTCGCCGCGGCGACGGCGCAGGCGCTGGGCAATCCCGACCTCAAGTCGCTGGCGCTCGCCAAGGTGAACATCGGGGGCCGCCAGCCGTTCAGCGTCTTCCAGAGCGCCGCGGACCCGAAGATGGTGCGCGGGCAGGAGTCGACGGTGAGGGTGACCCGCGCGGGGAAGTCGCTGAGCCTGTACTGGGGCGGCAAGAGGGTGCTGACCGGCGAGGACGATGCCTTCACTCGCGGGCAGGTCTCCCTGTTCCTGCAGGGCTGCGAAGCCCGGTTCGACGACATCACGATCTACGGCACGCCGGACGAGGAGTGGGTCAAGGCGCGCCTGTCCGGGGGGAAATAGCGGATGCGAGGGAGCCAAGGATGAAGTGGTTGCCGTTCGTGGCGGTGGCGGGCTGGGTGGGGCTGATGCTCGCGGGGTGCGGCGAGCCGGAGACGAACGGCGGCGGTGACGGGCCGATCACTGTGGACAACGGGGCCAACGACGAGCCGTGCAGCGAGCCGTACGAGTTCGCGTACTTCCAGTACGGCCGCAAGGGCGATTACCGCATGTCCGGGGGGCGCGGCCCGAAGTCCGCCTACACGCTGCTCTACACGCGGGGCTGGATGAAGACGCGGACCTTCGGCGGGCCTTTCGAGAAGCTGGTGAAGACGGAAGGGATCGAGACGTTCTGGAAGGAGTCGAAGAAGCGGGCGACGCAGGACCTGTACGTGTACATGTACGAGAAGGGTTTCTTCGACCTGCCGGGGAGTGACCTCGTGGACTGGGAGCGCTTCAACCAGGCGGGATACTCCACGAAGGCTGTCTCGGTGACGCGCGACGACATCCGGCACATCGTGTTCTTCGAGGACGTCACAGGGGACCAGGGGGACGACCCTCGCTGGAACATCTTCAACGACTGCGTGAACCAGCTGCTGACGACCTATTCGAGCATCGAGGAGGTCCGGGCTCAGGTGCAGAAGGGCAGCTTCCAGCAGGCGTTGGAGGACTACCTGCACGGGCGGAAATAGGCGCGGCTGCCGTTTCTGCCGGGGTCGGGGCGGCGGGGCCCTATCCCCTGCCAAGTTGACACCCCGCAGGCACCGGATTCGCCGCCCGCGCGGGCACTGTGTTTGCTTTTTCAAGGGCATGCGCTTCGACAAACTCACGACCAAGTCGCAGGAAGCCCTGCAGGCGGCGCAGTCGCTTGCCGAGGAAAAAGGCCATCCCGAGTTGACGCCCGAGCACGTGGGGGCTGCCCTCCTGGAGCAGGAGGGGGGGATCGTTCCGCCGATCCTCGCCAAGATGGGGGCGGCGCCGGAGAGGGTGCGCGCGGCGTTCGAGAAGGAGCTGGGGAAGCTCCCGCAGGTGAGCGGCGGGGCGTCGGTGGGCGCGGGAAGCCGGTTCCGGCAGCTGATGGAGGCGGCGCGCAAGGAAGCCGAGGGGCTGAAGGACGAGTACGTGTCGGCCGAGCATTTCCTGCTGGCGCTGACGGGGCTGGCGCCGGCGCTGAAGGGGCTGGGGGTGACGCGCGACGGGGTGCTGAAGGCGATGACGGAGGTGCGCGGGAACCAGCGGGTGGACTCGCCGGACCCGGAGGGGAAGTACCAGGCGCTGGAGAAGTACTGCCGCGACCTGACGGAGGCGGCGAAGAAAGGGAAGCTGGACCCGGTGATCGGGCGGGACGAGGAGCTCCGCCGGGTGATGCAGGTGCTGTCGCGGCGCACGAAGAACAACCCGGTGCTGATCGGCGAGCCGGGCGTGGGGAAGACGGCGATCGTGGAGGGGCTGGCGCGCCGGATCATCGAGGGCGACGTGCCGGAGGGGCTGAAGGACAAGCGCGTGCTGGCGCTCGACATGGGGGCCCTCGTCGCGGGGACGAAGTTCCGCGGGGAGTTCGAGGAGCGCATGAAGGCGCTTCTCAAGGACGTCGCGTCGAGCGAGGGCGCGATCATCCTGTTCATCGACGAGCTGCACACGATCGTGCGGGCCGGGGCGGCCGAGGGCGGGGCGCAGGACGCCTCGAACCTCCTCAAGCCGGCGCTGGCGCGCGGCGAGCTGCGGTGCGTCGGGGCGACGACGCTGGACGAGTTCCGCAAGCACATCGAGAAGGACCCGGCCCTCGAGCGGCGCTTCCAGACGGTCTTCGTGGACCAGCCGACGGTCGAGGACACGATCTCGATCCTGCGCGGCCTGAAGGAGCGCTACGAGGTGCACCACGGGGTCGGCATCCGCGACTCGGCGCTCATCGCCGCGGCGCGCCTGTCGCACCGGTACATCGCGGACCGGTTCCTCCCCGACAAGGCGATCGACCTTGTCGACGAGGCGGCCAGCGCGATCCGGCTCCAGCTCGACTCGATGCCGCAGGAGATCGACGTCCTCGAGCGCCGCATCCTCCAGGGCGAGATCGAGGCGCAGGCGATGAAGAAGGAGAAGGACGACGCCTCGAAGGCGCGCCTCGCGACCGTCGAGAAGGAGCTGGCCGAGCTGCGCGAGCAGAGCGGGCGGCTCAAGGCGCAGTGGCAGGCCGAGAAGAGCGTCGTGAAGGACCTGGCGAGCCTGACGGAGGCGATCGAGCAGGCCAAGGTCCGCCAGGAGCAGCTCCAGCGCGAGGGGAACCTCGAGAAGGTCGCGGAGATCCGCTACGGCACGCTGCCCGGGCTGGAGAAGCAGCTTGCGGCGACGCAGGCGAAGCTCAAGGACCTCCAGAAGGGCGGCACGTCCATGATGCGCCAGGAGGTCACGGAGGAGGACATCGCGAAGATCGTCTCGCGGTGGACCGGGATTCCCGTCAGCAAGATGCTCGAGGGCGAGGTCGAGCGGCTGCTCAAGATGGAAGACCGCCTCATGAAGCGCGTCATCGGGCAGGAGGAGGCCGTGCGCGCCGTCAGCGAGGCCGTCCGCCGCGCCCGGGCCGGGATGCAGGACCCCAACCGCCCCATCGGGTCGTTCATCTTCATGGGCCCCACCGGCGTCGGGAAGACCGAGCTCGCCCGGGCGCTCGCCGAGTTCCTCTTCGATTCCGACCAGAACATCGTCCGCATCGACATGTCGGAGTACATGGAGAAGCACAACGTCTCGCGGCTCATCGGCGCCCCTCCGGGGTACGTCGGCCACGAGGAGGGCGGCCAGCTCACCGAGGCCGTCCGCCGCCGCCCCTACAGCGTCGTGCTCTTCGACGAGATCGAAAAGGCGCACAACGACGTCTTCAACGTCCTCCTGCAGATCCTCGACGACGGCCGCCTCACCGACTCCCAGGGCCGCGTCGTGAACTTCAAGAACACCGTCATCATCATGACCTCCAACCTCGGCTCCCACCTCATCCAGCAGGTCGCAGGCAAGGACGAGAAGTCCGTCGCCTGGAAGTCCATGGTCGACCAGGTCAACGCCGAGCTCCGCCAGCGCTTCCGCCCCGAATTCCTCAACCGCATCGACGAGACGATCATCTTCCACGCCCTCACGCAGGAGCACATCGCGAAGATCGTGGACGTGCAGATGGAGCGGCTGCGGAAGCTCCTTGCGGACCGCGGGCTGACGATCGAGCTGTCGGCCGACGCCAAGAAGGCGCTCGCCACCGAGGGGTTCGACCCGCAGTATGGCGCCCGCCCGCTCAAGCGGACGATCCAGCGCCGGCTGCAGGACCCCCTGGCGCGTGGGATCCTGGAAGGGAAGTGGAAGGACGGCGACGCGATCAAAGTCGGCGCGAAGGGCGGGGAGCTGGTGTTCGAGAAGAAGTGACGAAAAAAAAGGGCGGCGGGTTCACCCCCGCCGCCCTTGCCGCTTCACTCTCCAACCACCAACGACCAGCCACCAACCACCGACTATTTCTTCTCGTCCTTCTTCAGCCACTCCTCGATCTCCTTCCGGTCCGCCCAGTCCGCCGGCGCGACTTCCAGCGCCTTCTTGTAGTCCGGCACGGAGTCGTCGCCCTTGCCGCTCGCGAACTTCGCGAAGCCGCGCAGCTTCCATGAATCCGGGTTCTTCGGCGCGATCCGGATCGCCTCGTCCAGGTCCGCAATCGCCTCGGCCCACTTGTGCTCCTCGCAGGCGATGAGGGCGCGGTTGAAGCGGGCGTTCCTGTGGTCCGGGTCGGACTTGATCGCCGCGGAGAAGTCGGCGGAGGCCTTGCCGAAATCCTTCTTCGCGTACCAGGCAAGGCCGCGGGCGTTCAGGAGAGAGGCGCTTTCGGGGTTGTCCTTGAGGCCCGCGTTGGCGGCCTCGATCGCGGCGTCGGCCTGCCCGGCGGCGACGCGCACCTCGGCGAGCGCGGACCAGGCCATGCTGCTCCTGGGACTCATCTCGACGGTGGCCTTGAGGTCGGCCTCCGCGCCGGCGAGGTCCTTCTGGCCCCAGCGGATCATGCCGCGGCGGTAGAGCGCGCCCGAGTACTTCGCATCCAGCTTCACGGCCTCGTCGAGGTCCTTGCGCGCCTTCGCGAGATCTCCCTTCGACCTCCATGTCCAGCCGCGGTTCGAGTACGGCCGCGCGTCCGTCGGCGCCAGGGAGATGGCCTTGTCGAAGTCGGCCAGCGCCTTGTCGTACTGACCGAGCCGGTGGTACGCCACGCCGCGGTTGTTGTACGGCCCGACCGCGTTGGCGTCCGCCGCGATGGCCTCCGTGTACGCCTGGACTGCCGCGTCGAGGTCCCCAGCCTGCAGCGCCTCGTCACCGTGCTTCTTCGCGTCGGAGTCCCCCGACTTCTCGGATCCGGAGCACGCGGCCAGCAACCCCACGAGCGCCAACGGCCACAGCTTCTTCATGGATTCCCCTCTCATGGTTCGTGGAACAGTTCCCTCTCCCAAGGCCGCGTATAATCCCACGCCGCACCCGCTTCCCGGAGAAAAACCCATGCGCACGCTCGTCCTGCTGCTGCTGGCCGGCTCGATCGCCCTGGCGGAAGGGAAGTCGCAGGTGCCGAGGGACGTGGAGCTGAAGCGGACGATTGCGGGGGGGCTGGCGGAGCTGGGGGCGTGGGGGCTGTCGAAGAAGCTGGCGGCGGAGGCGCGCGGGATGGCGGACGAAGCGCTGGCGCTGGACCCGGAGCACGCGAAGGCGAAGGACCTGAAGGCGAAGGCGACGGGGGACTCGGCGGCGGCGGACGTGGTGCGGAAGGAGTGGGAGTCGAAGAAGGCGACGTACGGGAAGAAGCTGGCGCCGCTGTACGTGGAGCTGTCGAAGCAGAAGCACGGGCCGAAGGACGACGCGGCGTTCGACGGGTACCTGGTCCGTGCGTACGAGTGGGCGCCGAAGGAGACGGGGCCGCAGATCGACGCCGCCTGGAAGGAGGCGATGGGGAAGAAGGAGTGGGGCCGGGCGTACCGGCTGCTGTCCGGCGCGCAGCGGGTGCAGGACGACCCGGCGCGGGCGAAGGCGCTGAAGGACGTGGAGCTGCGGGAGGCGGAGCGGTCGCCGATCCTGCGGAAGGCGTCGGCGCACGAGATGCAGTACTGGCTGGTGCTGCCGCAGGACTGGTCGCCGGCGAAGAAGTGGCCGATCCTGGTCTACGTCGAGGGGGCCGGCGCGAACTTCCGGCCGGCGATCGAGAACCTCGCGGGGCAGCGGGGGGACTTCAACGCGATCCTGGTGACGCCGCAGACGTTTTCGAGCACGAACAGCCTGATGGAACTGAAGGCGAAGTACACGTACGAGACGGCGCTGCTGGAGAAGTGGGAGTCCGGGGCGCGGATGAAATTCGACGAGGAGGGGTTCCTGAACGTGCTCGACGACGTGCGGACGGAATTCAACGGCGAGGACCGGATCTACATCACGGGGTTCAGCGGCGGCGGGAACCTGACGTGGCAGTGGGTCTTCTGCCATCCGGACCAGGTCGCCGCGGCCGCGCCCGCCTGCCCGAACTTCTACCCCCACAACCTCAGCGCCGTCTCTACGGATGCGTGCCGCGAGACACTTCCCGTCAAGGTCTTCCAGGGCGACAAGGACGGCTACCTCGAGTCGCTTCTCGAGCCCCAATGGAAGGCGGCGAAGCAGATCGCGGACGAGAAGGGCTGGAAGAACGTGGTGCGGGAGATGGTGCCCGGGGCGGGGCACGACACGTGCTGGAAGCAGGTGCTGGAGTTCTTCAAGGGGACGCGCAAGTAGGGCCTACGGCCGGGGGGCGGGGGGCGGGGCGGGCGGCGCGCCCGGGGGCCATGCGGCTGCGGTGGGGCTTCCCGGCGCGCGGTCGACCTTTTCGCGGGTGAGGCCGATGTCGCGGTGCAGGTCGACGACGGCGATGCAGAAGTCGCCTGCGGCGAGGAGGGCGATGGTCTGGGCGACGAGCCAGGTGGCGGCGCCGCCGAGGGCGAACCACCAGGCCTTGTCGACGAGGCCGGCCTTGGAGGCGGCGTGGTAGCCGGTCCAGAGGCCGACGATGCCGAAGGCGAGCCAGCAGGCCGCGCACATCTTGAGGATGGGCGAGGCGAGCATGAGGAAGAGGAAGGGGGAGGGGCGGCGGGCGGGGTCGGCCATGGAGGGGCCTCCGTGGGGTGGTGGTGCTGGTGAACGTCCCTGGTCCGTCGCGGTTCGGCGGAACCCGCGGGTGTCCATTTGACCGCGGGGGCGGCGGATCGCGAGGGAAATGTGCGGGGGGGCGGAAGCGGCCGTATAATCTGCGCCCCGCGCCCGAGCGCGGCGATTCCAGGAGCCCGGCCCATGGCCACGACCCGCGTGAAGATCTTCGGCGCCGGATCCGCAGGGAACCACCTCGCGAACGCCTGCCGGTCGCTGGGATTCGACGTGGTGGTCTGCGACACGGACGAGAAGGCGCTGGGGCGGATGCAGAAGGACATCTACCCGAACCGGTACGGGCGGTGGGATCCGGCGATCCAGCTTGTCCTGAACGACAAGGCGCCGAAGGGCGGGTTCGACTACATCATGGTGGCGACGCCGCCGGACAGCCACATGCCGCTGGCGATGGAGGCGCTCGAGGAGAGCCCGAAGGCGATCCTCGTCGAGCGCCTGCCGTGCCCGCCGCACATGGAGCTGGCGCACGAGGTGTGGGAGGCGGCGAAGGCGAAGGGGATCCGGGCGTTTGCCGGGTTCGACCACCTGGTCGGCCGCGCGGAGGAGTCCGCGGAGGAGGCGGTGAACGGCCGCGCGATCGGGGACGTGCAGACGATCGACGTGGACTACCGGGAGCACTGGAAGCCGACGCTGGACGCGCACCCGTGGTGGACCGGGCCCGCGGACGCCTGGATCGGCCACTGGGAGCAGGGCGGCGGCGCGGGAGGCGAGAACTCGCCCGCCCTCAACCTCTGGCAGCACTGGGCGCACCTGCTCGGCAAGGGGCGCGTCGCCGAGGTCGAGGCGATGGCGACGTACGTGAAGGAGGGAAAGGGGAACTACGACAGCGCGCTCGCGGTGCACCTGAAGACGGAGAAGGGGTTCTCGGGGCGCGTGCTGCAGGACGTCCTGACGAGGCCCGCGCGGAAGGTCGTGACGCTCCAGGGCGCGGAAGGGCGCGTCGAGCTTCACCTGAACCACAACAGCAGCGGCGACGCGCTCTTCCTGCTGCGGCCCGGCATGCCGGACAAGATCACGCCGGTGCACAAGAAGCGCCCAGAGGACTTCATCGCCGAGGTGAGGCACATCTGGTCCGCGGTGAAGGACGGGAAGACGTCGCCGATCGACCTGCAGCGGGGGCTGGATACGGTGCTGGTGCTGGCGGCCGCGCACGAGTCGGAGCAGCGGAAATGCCGGATGCGCATCGACTGGAGCATCGGGTACACGCCGGAGGCGATCGTCCCCTGCGTCTGACGCCGGGGGCGTGAGGAATCCATGGCCCTCGCCGCGGCGCGCGTGATCGTGTTCGACCTCGACGGGACTCTCATCGACTCGGACGCGGTCAAGACCCGCGCGTACTTCGACATCTTCCCGCCCGCGGCCGCCCCGGCCGTCGAGGACGCGATCCGTGCGGACCGCTACGAGAACCGGTTCGACCGGATCGCGCGCATCCTGAGGACCGTCGGCGGCGGCGCCGAGCCGGCGCGCGCGGAGGTCGAGCGCCTCGCGAAGGCGTACAACGACATCTGCGAGGCGCACCAGTCGGCCTGCGCCGAACGCCCGGGGGCCTCGCGCATCCTGGAGAAGCTCGCCGCCGCCCGGCCCGTGTACCTCTGCTCCGGGACCTGGGAGGAGTCGCTCCTCCGCGTCGTCCGCGCGCGCGGCTGGCAGCGGCACTTTCGCGCCGTCTACGGCGGCCCGCGGCGCAAGGCGGACAACCTGGAGCGGGTCGCCGGCGACTCCGGCGCGGTCCCCGGCTCCATCCTCGTCGTCGGCGACACGAAGGACGACCTGGAGGCCGCCCGGGCGAAAGGCTGCGGGTTCGCGGGGGTCAGGAGCGGCTCGACGGACTTCGACCCGGCGACCGTGGACATGCTGGAAGATCTGGAAGCCCTGTCCGAAGTCCTCCGGCGGGGATAAAATGCCCGCCGAGTCGCGTCCCATGGCAGGACGCCTCCCGGGGAGGCTGACCTGCCGTGCCGACCCGCCTTCCGCCCATGAAAACGGCGCTCATCGTCATCACCCGCGGCTGGGACGTGCGCGCCATCCTGCGCACAGGGGTGCTGAACCACCTCCGCGACGCAGGCGTCCGGCCGGTGATCCTTACGCCCAAGGCGGAGGACCCGGCCTTCCTGCAGGAGTTCGGCAAGTTCGACCTCGAATACTACGAGCGCCACGTTCCCGCGGGGCTTGAAGGAACCTACCGACGGTCCGTGAACCTGCTGTTCAGCCTCGGATTCCCGGACCACTCGCTGGACATCATGTCGCGGCGCTTCACCGACGTGCAGATCCAGGGACATCCCCTGAAGCAGGCGTTCTACGGTGCGCTCCGCAGGGCGGGGATGGTCCTGCCCCTCTACGGGCCGGCCCGCGGCGCCGAGCGCCTTTTCCGCGCCGACCGCCGCTGGGGCCGGATCTTCAAAAAGTGGCGTCCGGACGCGGTGATCACGACGCCGCTGTTCGACTGGAGCGACGTGCCGATCCTGAAGTGGGCGCAGAAGCTGCGGATCCCGTCGGCCGCGATCGTCGCTTCGTGGGACAACATCAGCACGAAGGGCGCGATCGCGGTGCGGCCGGACGCGCTGACGGTGTGGAACGAGGACATGCGGCACGAGGCGGTGGTGACGCACGGTTACCGGAAGGAGCGGGTCGCCGTGACGGGCGTGCCGCCCTTCGACCACTGGGCGACGGGGTCGCGGATGCCGCGGGAGGAATTCCTCCTGAAGTACGGCCTCGACCCGTCGAAGAAGGTCATCATGTACATGACGGCCTCGGTCCGCATCCACCCGAACGAGCACGAGATCGTCGAGCACCTGGTCGAGGCCTCGAGGAGCGGGGCGTTCGGGGAGCCCGCGCAGATCTTCGTGAGGATCCACCCCCGCGAGAACCGCCCGGAGTGGCAGAAGTTCAGGGGCCTCCCGGGGGTCGTCGTGGAGAAGCCTCCGCATTCCACAGGGACCGACTGGGACGCGACGCCGGGCGACATGGAGCACCTGCGCAACACGCTCTGCGCGAGCGACGTCTCGATGAACGTCGCCTCCACCGTCACCGTGGAGGCCTGCATCGCCGACCGCCCCGTGTTCAACATCGGCTACGACGGGAACTCGGACGCGCCGGAACTCAAGAGCGCGCGGCGGCACTACAGGTTCACGCACTACAAGCGCGTGCCCGAGTGCGGCATCCCGGTCGCATGGTCGCGGCGGGAGATGATCGAGCTGGTGAAGGGGTACTTCGCGGACCCGTCGAAGGACCGGGAGGCGCGGGCGCGCGTGGTGAAGCGCCTGTGCGGGACCGTCGGCGGCTCGGCGGAGCGCGCCGGCCGGGCGCTGGCGGCCTTCGTGAACGACGGCGCCGACGCGATTTCGCGATTCGACGTGTCATGTTCCTGACGCTGAGAACCGCGTTTC
>JADLHC010000291.1 GCA_020849035.1 Planctomycetia bacterium | reverse complement strand
GTTGTTGCATTGCGGCGTGCCCGGGAACGGGCTGCCGGTGGCGACGACCGCGCGTCCCCCGGTCCACTCGCGGGCCTGGTCCGGCGTGCACTCGGCCTTCGACGTCGGGTTCGAGAGGGGGAAGACGATCGGGTGCGGCCCGTCCATCGCCTGCAGGAGGTCGCGGGTGAAGAGCCCCGGCGCCGTGCTGGTGCCGATGAGGACCGTCGGCCGCACGCGGCGAGCCACGTCCAGGAGCCCGCCCGGGGGTTCCAGGCGCGCGAAGGCCCGCTGGGCCGCGGACAGCCCGTCTCGGTCGGCCGTCAGCAGCCCCCTGGAGTCCAGCATCCACACCGGCGCGCCTTTCAGCATCCGCGCGATCCCCACGCCGGCGCTTCCCGCCCCCGCGATCATGACGCGCTGCCGGTCGAGCGTGGCGCCGGTCGCGCGGAGGGCCGCGAGGACGCCGGCGAGGGCGACGGCGCCGGTTCCCTGGATGTCGTCGTTGAAGCAGAGTTCGCGGTCGCGCCAGGCGTCGAGGAGGCGCGCGGCGTTCGCCTTGCCGAAGTCCTCGAACTGCACGAGGACGCCCGGCCAGCGCTTCCGCGCCCCCGTCACGAACGCTTCGACCAGCGCGTCGTAGGCCGGGCCGCGCACGCGGCGGTGCCTGAGCCCGAGGTAGAGCGGGTCGGCGAGGAGCGCCTCGTTGTCCGTGCCGGTGTCGAGGCAGACCGGCAGGGTCCGCTCGGGGCGGATGCCGGCGGCGGCGGTGTAGAGGTTCAGCTTGCCGATCGAGATCCCCATCCCGCCGGCGCCGAGGTCGCCGAGCCCGAGGATGCGCTCGCCGTCGGTCACGACGATCGCCGCCACGTCGGGGCGCGGCCAGTTCGCGAGCACCGCGTCCATCCGAGGCGCGTCCTCCGGCGTCAGGTACAGGCCGCGCGCCCTCCGGTAGATGTGCCCGAACTGCACGCACGCCTGCCCCACCGTCGGCGTGTAGACGATCGGCAGCATTTCCGCGATGTGGTCGAGCAGCACCCGGTAGAACAGCGTCTCGTTCCGGTCGAGCAGCGCGATGAGGTAGATGTAGCGCTCGAGATCCGTCGCCTTGCGGCGGTAGTTCTCGAGCACGCGCTCGACCTGTTCCTCCATCGTGCAGACGTGCGGCGGCAGAAGCCCGTGCAGACCGAGCGTCTCGCGCTCCTCCGCCGTGAACGCCGTCCCCTTGTTGAGAAACGGCAGGTCCGACAGCGCCGGCCCGCGCAGGGTCGTCTCGATCCACTCCTTCCCCGTCGCCGCATCGCGGACGCGCCGGAACTCAAAGCGGGGATCGCGCGCCATGGCAAGCCATGGAGCAAACGCATTGCCGCCGCCGCGCCCCCCGCCTCCGCCCACCACCGCTCAAAATTCCCCGCTCCCGCGCAATTCCCCACCCCGCGAATTTCCTTCCCGCGCTTCGCCCCCGACGCAGAATCGTCCCCATGAAAACGATCCGCGCCCCGCGGGGCCCGAAGAAGACGTGCCGGTCGTGGCAGACGGAAGCGCCGTACCGGATGCTGCAGAACAACCTGGACCCGGAGGTGGCGGAGGACCCGCAGCGGCTGGTGGTGTACGGCGGAAGCGGCAAGGCGGCACGGAACGAAGTGTGCCTGAAGGCGATCCTCGGGACGCTGAAGACGCTGAAGGACGACGAGACGATGCTCGTGCAGAGCGGCAAGCCGGTCGGCGTCTTCCGGACGCACGACATGGCGCCGCGCGTGCTGATCGCCAACTCGCTGCTCGTGCCGCACTGGGCGACGTGGGACGAGTTCCGCCGGCTCGAGGCGCTCGGGCTCACGATGTTCGGGCAGATGACGGCGGGCTCGTGGATCTACATCGGCACGCAGGGGATCCTGCAGGGGACGTACGAGACGTTCGCGGCGTGCGGGAAGAAGCACTTCGGCGGCTCGCTCGCGGGGAAGTTCGTGCTCACCGGCGGCATGGGCGGCATGGGCGGCGCGCAGCCGCTCGCCGGGACGATGGCGGGGGCGGCGATCCTCACGGTCGAGGTCGACCCGTGGCGCATCCAGCGCCGCATCGACAAGGCCTACTGCGACAAGATGACGTCGTCGCTCGACGAGGCCCTCGCATGGATCGACGCCGCGTGCCAGAAGAAGGAAGCGCTCTCCGTCGGCCTCGTCGGCAACTGCGCCGACGTCTTCCCCGAGCTGGTCAAGCGCGGCAAGATCCCCGACGTCGTCACCGACCAGACCAGCGCCCACGACGCTCTCAACGGCTACGTCCCGCGCGGCCTCACCCTCGAGCTCGCCGCCAACCTCCGCCAGAAGGCCCCGCAGGAATACGTGCGCCGCGCGATGGAGTCCATGGCCGTCCACTGCCAGGCCATGCTCGACATGCAGAAGGCCGGCGCTGTGGCGTTCGATTACGGCAACAACCTCCGCGGCCAGGCCAAGCTCGCCGGCGTCGCCAACGCCTTCGACTACCCGGGGTTCGTGCCGGCGTACGTGCGGCCGCTGTTCTGCGAAGGCCGCGGGCCGTTCCGGTGGGCGGCGCTGAGCGGCGACCCGGCTGACATCGCCGTGACGGACGAGTTGGTGCTCAAGGAGTTTGGCGACAACGAGTCGCTGGCGAACTGGATCCGCATGGCGAGGGAGCGCGTGAAGTTCCAGGGGCTGCCGGCGCGGATCTGCTGGCTCGGCCAGGGCGAACGCGCGAGATTCGGTGAGCTGCTCAACCGGCTCGTCGCTAAGAAGAAGGTCAAGGCGCCGTTCGTCATCGGACGCGACCACCTCGACACCGGCAGCGTCGCCTCGCCTAACCGCGAAACGGAAGCCATGAAGGATGGAAGCGACGCCATCGCCGACTGGCCGATCCTCAACGCCCTCCTCAACACCGCGAGCGGCGCGACGTGGACCAGCGTCCACCACGGCGGCGGCGTCGGCATCGGCTACTCCATCCACGCGGGACAGGTGGTGTGCGTCGACGGGAGCGCGAAGTCGTCGAAGCGCGTCTCGCTCGTGCTGACCAACGACCCCGGCATCGGCATCGCCCGGCACGCGGACGCGGGGTACGACGAGGCGAAGAAGGCGGCGAAGAAGAATGGGATTCGGATTCCGATGTAGCGCCGGCTGAGGGCTCTGATCCCGAGGACTTCGGCGACGGCGCCCTGCTCGACGACGGGGACATCGCGTAGCTCCAGCGCCCGGCAATTCCCTCTCGGCTCCCCGTGTCACCACGTGCCGGAAATCGCGGGCGTTTGCACTTGAGGCGCGCCCGCCGGCGGGTCCAGAGTGGCTGGCCGTGAAGCGCTCGTGTCGCAAATCCCCCGCCGGCCTGCTTCCGACGCCACCCGGATGCGTCGGTCACTGGTTCCGTGCCATTCCCGGGCGGCCAGCGACACGCGAGTGGTATCGAATCACTCCTGGGTCGCGGTGGATACGAAACTGAAACGTCATCTCCGCTACAGCCCGCAGCAACGGTTGCGAGTTCCCCGATGTGAATCCTGCACGAAGTGTGGAGGCGTTCGTCGAGGATGCGGTTGTCGTGTACAATCGGCGAAGTGACAGTCGCGCGACCACTTTGTCTGCGCCGACCGAAAGAGGGGAGGTCACGGGATGCATCGGTTCCTGATTGCGCTTCTGATGTTTCATTTCGTCTCGATGCCGGCGGTCGGAAGTGCCGACTCGATCAAGCTCAAGGATGGCCGCGTCCTGAAGGGCAAGGTCGTGGAGCGTTCCGCAACAAGCGTGAAGTTCCTGATGGAAGGACGGTCCACGAACGCCACTTTGACTCTACAGCTCAGCGACATCGAGAGCATCGAGGAGGGCCTCACGGTTCGAGAGGAGTACGAGGTTCGTGTAAAGGAGCTCGACGCGGGTAGTTACCCCCAGCAACTGGGCCTTGCGGACTGGTGTCTGGAGAACAAACTCGAGCAGTTTGCGGTCGAGCGCTTCAAGGCTGCAGCGGCGCTGAAGCCAGCGGAGGCCAAGCCGATTCAAGCTCTTCGGAAACTTGGCTACCATAGAGTGAAGATGACGTGGCTCTCGCCACCCGAGTTCATGCGCGAGTTGGGATATGAACAGAAGGATGGAAAATGGATTCACCCCGCGGAATCGCCTTACCGGAATTCGCTGGGAGAACTGACCGCGAGTGAAGCCGCCCTGGCAACGGCGAAGTCCGACTACGAGACCGCCGCGATTCAAGCAGCCCGAATGAAGGTCGAAGCCGATTTCGCCGAACGCGAACTCACCGAGGGACCCGCAAAGATCGAAGCCGCCAAGGGTGAGACGCAGGCCGCCGAGAGAGCACTCCGAGAGGCAGATCGCGCTGCGATCGATGCGAAGTTGCAGGTTGCCCGACTGACGACGCTGCTCGAGGTCGAGGAGAAGAAAGAGGACGAAGGACTGCCAAGTGATTCGAACGCCGTTCGTCGTGAGCTTCGCGGAGCACGAAATGTCGAATCGACAGCCCAAACCGCCTTGGAGCTTGAGGAGGGAAGGCTGGCGCGGGCCCAAGCCGAACTTCGACGGATCGAAGCGTCGGTTGCGACAAGCGCTGCCCGGTTGCCCAAACTGAAGGAAGGAATACCTGCCGCAGACGAGATTGCGGACGCGTGTTTCCGAAGGAAGGCGGATCTCGAATCGAAGGTGAATGCACTTCGTGTCGAGGTGCTGCGGAAAAAGGAAGCTGCAACGAAGGAGATCGAGGGCATTCGAGCAAGAATCGAGGATGACTACGGCAAGTAGTCTTCAATGGTGCTCCAAGCCTCTCACACTCGCAGCGAGTCTCCTTCACTGCGAGGCATTCTCGATGCGATCCTCTGTGAATTCTTGTCGGACACCTCCGCTTGCGACGCTTCCAAGCTCCCCGCCCCGAACGACGCCGCGCCCACTTGTCCCGACGCACCGCGCTAGGTGTGGTGAGCGGGGCCAGCGCCACTTCCGACCAGCCAACGGCACGGTGGGCGGTTTCTAATTGCCAATGCATTCACATGAGGAGCAATCATGACCAGCTATCACAAAGCAGCTCTAATCTGCACCGTCTGTGGCAAAGAGTCTGAGCATTTAGTGCTCATGTCAACCAACATGATGGAGCCTCCAGATCTCGATAGTCGTCCCGGGGAAATGCAACGAAGCACGATGGACTGCTGGGTTCAAGAGTGCCAGTCCTGCGGCTACTGCGCCCAACACATTTCCGAGATAACTTCGAGAGCCGTCGCCGACATCTTGCATGGGGACAGATATCGGGCCGAGAGGATGCGGACCGACCTGCCGGATCTGTCACGCCGCTTCGTCTGCGCTTCGGTTGTAGAGGAAGAGCTGGGGCTGTTTCACCGTGCAGCAATCCATCGGCTACACGCGGCATGGGTCTGTGATGACTCCGACTCCGGCGACGGCTCCGCAGATCAAAGGGCGGAATGCCTTCGTCTCGCGGCTTTGGCTATGAAGGCCGGACAGAGGATTCAATCAGACCCAGCCCATCAGGCGCTCGTGCTGGCCGACGTAGCCCGTCGCGCTCGCATGTTTGACCGCGCTATTGAACTCTGCAATGAGTTTATGCCTCAAGCGCGACCGCGACTTCGACGGCTGCTGGAATTCCAGCGAGCATTAGCACAACAACAGGATCTCGACGGGCACACCGAGAGCCAGAGTCGGCCGGGATCATTTGACTTGGAGGCGTTTCTCGGCGAACTCCGCCCCAATCTGGAAGCAATTCTTGGCAACACGGCCACGCTGGGTCCACTACGCACGGAATCTCGCTGGATGGGCCCTTTCATCGGAGGTGCGCGCGTCGACCAAGAGGAGCTAAAGGAAGCGCTTGTGATTCTCCTCAAAGATGTGGCGGCGGAGCTGAAGCCCCATTGGGCGCTCGAATGGATGATTCAAGAGGAGGCTCGGCGACTGACGCTTGTCTTCCAACTTCGCGGCAATTCTGTCCAGCTTGAGAACATTCCGCGCCCCTTTCCGCCGTTTGACAGGCAGCGGAATGACCCGCCGCCGGGCAGCTTCTTGTACCGACTCCAGGATCTCGACGGTTCGGCCTTCCCTCGTTATCAAGACGGGGTTGGCCCCGGTCTTGCGATCTGCCTGCCGAAAGCGTGGGGGCCTTGAGCTCCATTCCGTGTCGACACATCCCTACCCTATCGTACTGACCTTAGGAAGACTGCGTGGGAACCGCTTCTCAAGCGGCTCTCTTCTCCGGAGGATCCATGACATTCCTTATTCTGCTGTTGAAGATGGCTGCGATCGCTGTTCTCGGATTCCTCCTGCAGCTGTGCCTTCGGTCCATCATCCTTCAAGGCAGCTTTGCCGACCGAGACGCGGCAAAGTCGGCGAGTGACAAGAACCTTGCGTGGGCCTTTTGGGGATTCCCAATTGTGGTACTTCAAGTCTACGTCCTTTCCGGGGCGGTCGGAGCCACCGTAGGACATCACCCGGACTGCTGGAAGTGGCTCTACTACATTGGGTTCATCTGGATCTCAACGCCCTTCGTTTTGTGGAAAATGTTCAGAGAGGAGGCATCGGGTGGCGTCTGGTTGTTCGCTGTTCTGCCGACGTACATTCTCGGAATCAGTTTCGGTAGCCGCACTCCCTTGGTCGGGATGTTATGCGAATGGCTCTCGTGTTGACGCTCGCCGCTAGAGGAACAGGCTTCCTACCCTTCTGGTTCTGGTTCATGACTAGAGTGTTCAGCGTTGTAAGGCGATATCAAGCGCCTGAGGATCGAAGCAGCCCGATGGATTGGAAACTGCCAGCTACCTCACGATCTCCCAGAGCACCCACGCAATCCCCGTCAGAACGGGAATCGCGGGTCCGCAGCACCCTTGGAGACGAAGCTTGCTGGTTGCAACGACTTCGTACTCCGGATGAGCACGCGACCAACTCATGAGCAGGTCGCGCAGTTTCGGCGCGTCGCTATCACTCACGCGGTGGTACCAGGCATCTTGCATGAGCCATCCAGGACCGCCTGGCAGTTCGTCACTCGCCACCCCTCGAATGAACTCGAGGCGTTCCCAGTCCTTCGGGTCTCCATACCAATACTCCGGCTTGGACCTTCTCCACTCACCGATGACTCGGAGTTGTGGGAACGACTCCGCGATTGTCGCAGAAACAGACTCCGAGTCCTGGCGAAGTTGGTCCTCCTGCCCGAGGCGTCGCGCTAGCGAAACGTACGTGGCTCGGTCTAGGATAACGCTCAACTTAGGGCGGAACTGGTCGATCCGGCTCTGGGTCTTGATGAAGTCGGCGACCAGGCGCTTGATCTGCGGATCTTCGCTCGGCCTAGTCACTCGTCACGCTCCAAGACCGCCAATCGACCTGCGCTCGCCACTCGGAGACCTGACCGCAGCGCACAGGGGGTGGTGGGGCGAAGAGGGCGCGGGAGTCCTCGTGAGATTGTCAGTCCCGTCATCGGACCTCCCATCAGGGACAACTCCTCGCCGGAGCGTCCCAGCCAGCCCTGCCGCAAGGCGGCTCCCAACATCGCACCACCACTACGGAGGAGTCTACTCCTGTGGAACAGTAATTCCAAATCACCGTGTGGTGGCGGGGCCTGCGCAGGCGGGATAGGGCTATGACTGGAAGTTGTGGATGACCTGCTGAAACGAGAAAGCGGCGTACCCTTGGTGGTCTCTAAGGTCACCGTTTCCCCACACAGGGAAGGAGTACGCCGCATGTCCCAACCTACAACCGCTCGAGCTCTCGTTCCAGAAGCATCGTCCGGCGATGTCGTCACCGACATCCTTCGCCCAGGGGCCCAGAAGATTCTCGCGGCTGCGATCCAGGCCGAGGTCGACGGGTACATCAGCGAGCACGCCGGCCTGCTTGATACCGACGGCCACCGCCTCGTCGTGCGCAACGGCTACCTCCCGGAGAGGATGCTGCAGTCGGGCGTCGGGCCGGTGACGATTCGTCAGCCGCGCATCGACGACCGGCGCGTGGACGACGCCGGGGAGAAGATGAAGTTCACCAGCAGGATCCTGCCGCCCTACCTTCGACGCACGCGGAGCATCGAAGATCTCCTTCCCTGGCTTTACCTCAAGGGGATCTCCACGGGAGACTTCTCCGCGGCGGTGGCCGCGCTGCTGGGGCCCAACGCGCCCGGGCTGTCGCCAACAACGATCGTCCGGCTGAAACAGATCTGGGAGAAGGAGCACGAAGACTGGAGCCGGCGCTCCTTCGAGGGAAAGAGGTTCGTGTACTTCTGGGTCGACGGCGTCTACCTGCGCATCTGACTCGGCGAGAGCGAGAAGCAGTGCGTGCTGGTCGTCATGGGCACGACCGAGGACGGCTGCAAGGAACTGGTACATCCCCCGCGACCTTTTCTCCGACGCCCCCGCCTGGGACACCCCCTATCCCCGTCCCGGACCCTCCCGCGCGACGCCTCCGCCACTCCCCGGGTCGCCGCGCGCCTGATTTCGGCGGCGTTCGCGCCTCATCCGCGCCCGCTGGCGAACCTAGAGTGCCTGGCTTGACGTAAAGACGAAGTGTCTATACAATCTCCCCCATGAAGATGATCAACATCCGCCTGAATCATGACGACGAACGCCGGGCCGAGGCCCTTCAGAAGAGCGGCGTGACCGTCTCCGAGGTCGTGCGGCGCGCGATTCGCGAGGAGTACGAGAGGCGCGTCGGCACGCCGCGGCCGGCGGGCTGGGCGGCGAAGCTGGTGGCGGACGTCATCCGGCGGCACCCGTCGAAGGCCCGCGCGGCGGTCGCTTCCACGGACGCAGCCGGCGCGCGAAAGCACATCCGGGCGAGGCTCTCGAGGAAAGGCCGGTGATCCTCGTCGATACCGGGCCGCTCATCGCCCTGTGCGACCCGCGGGATTCCCGGCATGCCGAGTCGGTGGCGCAGCTGCAGGCCCTGTCACGGGGGACCTTTGCGCTCTGCGAGCCGGTCATCACCGAGGCCTGGTTTCTCCTGGAGGCCGCGGCGCTTCGGCGCCGCCTGGACGCGCTCGTCCGCGACGTTCCGTTCCCCGCATGGGTCCCGGCGAAGCCCGACCCGTTCCGCCGGGAGGTCCTGGCGTGGCTCGCGCGGTACTCCGACCAGGAGCCCGACTGGGCGGACGGGTGCCTCGTCCTGGCCTCCGCTCACCTCAGGGCCGCGAAGGTTTGGACGTATGACTCCGAGTTCACCGCGAAATGGCGGCGGCCGGACGGAACGCGGGTGCCGCTGGCGACGTGAATTGCCGCTTCAACCTGCGGGAGGTTCTTCCCGGAATCGCTCTTCAGCGGCCCCGCTGCGCCAGCGTCGCCTGCAGGCGGCGTTCGAACGCCGCGGCGTCGACGGCGGGGTAGCGATAGAGTTCCGGCTTGATCTGTTCGAAGAGCTCGCGGAGCTTGCCCGGCTCGATCATGCCGCGCCGGAACATCTCCTCGACGTCCCGCGCGTCCCGCTCGTGGTGCCGCTCGATCTTCGCCAGCGCCTGGGAGTACGGGTCGTAGTGGAACCAGTCCACGGAGCCGGCGCGCTCGATGAACACGCTGCGGGACTCCCAGCCGGGAAGGGGCGGTATGAACTGGTCGGGGCTCGCGAGTTCGACGTTCAGCGAGAGCGCTTCCTTCAGCGCCGGAATCGCCCGGAGGAGTTCGTCGCGGTCCGGGACGATCTTGATGTCGATGTCGGCGGTGGACTTGCGCCATCCCGAGAGGACGGCCGTTCCGCCCCCCCTCAGGTACACCTGCGCCGGGTCGCGCGCCGCGCTTCCGACCCGGCTCATGAACTCCCGGATCTTCTCCGGCGTCACCGGCTCGCGCATTCGAGCGCCTGTTCGAAGCTGATCAGCCTGCGGACCCAGGCGTTGTACTGCGAGTGCGCGCCGTCGCCCTCCTCCTCGGCGATGAGCGCGTACAGCCGCTCTTCCGGGGTCGAGAGCCCCTCGGGCACGTCGACGCCGGACTCGCGGATGCGCCGCGCGCCGATCGAGACGAGCAGCGATTCGAGCGTCAGCCGGCCCTCGCGAAGGTCGTGAATTCCCTTCTTGATGAGCTCGGCGCCCGGCAGGTCCTCGGGGATTTCCTTCACGCCGGCATTGTCCCCCGGGGAACGGCCTCCCCGCAAGGGCGGACCCCGGTGGCGCGCGGCGTGGTTTCGAAATCCCTTCCCGTGGCCGGATCGCGGTCCGACGCTGACCCGCTCATGACCGCTGAAATCCGGCCGCTGCGCCCCGACGACGACCTCGCCGCCCTCACGGACCTCCTCCACCGGGGCTACGCCGCCCACGCCGCCTCGGGCCTCCGCTTCTGGGCAACGCACCAGTCCGTGGACGACACGCGGAAGCGGTTCGCGCAGGGCCAGGGTTTCGTCGCGGTCGCGGACGGCCGTTTCGTGGGGACGATCACTGTCAGGCCGCCGTCGCCGGAGTCCGAGGTGCCGCTCTTTCGCGACCCGGGGACGTGGAGCTTCGGGCAGTTCACGGTGGCTCCCGAGTGGGCGGGGCGCGGGCTGGGACGGGCGCTTCACGACGCCGCGCTCGCGCACGCCGCGTCCCGGGGAGCGCGCCGGATGGCGCTCGACACCGCGGCGCCCGCGGACCGGCTCATCGAGATGTACCGGCGGTGGGGGTACAGGGTGTGCGGCGAATGGGACTGGCGGCCGGACACGAACTACCCGAGCGTGCTGATGGAGAAGGTGCTGGAGTGACGACGGCGTCGGGATCGCCCGGCCTGCGGATGCGGGTCATCAGGAAGCGATGCGAGCGCCGAAGAAGCGCGGGATCAAGGTGCCAATCCCGTAGCTGACGACCGGCTGAGGAGGAGGCCGCGCCGATGACCGATCCAGCATCTCCGCTTCCCGCACCCTTCGGTTCAAAGGCGCAGAGTCCCGGGAAGGGCGCGAGCTTCGATGTCTCGCCTGTTGAACGAGCCCGGACTCCGCTGCTGGAGTCGCCTCGCCTTGTCGCGACCCAGAACCTGCTCACGAAGCCTGACCTCCCGGAGACGCTGATTGGGCTCATCGACGAACTCGCGATGTCTGGCGACCCGGAGGCCGCCGGAATTCTGAAGCAACTGCGGGAACGGGCCCCGCGGACGATCGAAGCGTGCTCGCAGTACTCCGGATCCCTCGTCGCCAATGTCAGCTTCCATCCAGTGATGGCGGCAGCGCATCTGGCGTTCTCAGGGCACCGCCCGCTGGTGCTTTCGCCGGACATCCTCTGGCTCCTGATCCTGCAAGGGTTCGCAAATCACGTGAACGCGCACTCGGAGTCGGTTCGAAAGAAACTCGTGGCCCATGAGGGCCAGCTCACCCTGCGGGTCCGGCGTGACGATTTCGTAAGGGGCGCGCCCGAGAACCCCTGGGCCGAGGTCATCACAGCGTTCCAGGCGCAAGTCCGTGAGTACCTCGGCCCCGCGGCGTCGGCGCTCACGAGCCCTGACTTCTCTACGACGGGCCCTGCCGAGACCGCGGCCGCGGGCGCCGTCCTGCTCGACGCCGTTCAGACCTACTTCAATCTCGATTTCCTGACGCTTTGCGGAATACCCGAGGTCACGCTTCTGGGAACGACGGACGACTGGAACCGGCTCGCGCGACGGACAGATCAACTCGGTCAGTTCGACCTGCAGTGGTGGACGGAGATTCTCAGGCCGATTCTCGCGGAGTTCGTGAACGCGAGCGCGGGAAAGACCAACCTGGGATTCTGGCGAAGTCTGTACAAGGTGCAGGACATGAGCGGCGGACCCTACGCGACGGGATGGCTGGCTGCGTTCTTCCCGTACCTGTGGAACCGCGCTTCCGGTCGAGCTGATCGCCGGAGCCACTGGTTTTCGGCGTCCGCTGAGGACTTGGAGAGCCTGCTCCATCCTCCCGATTCGCGTCTGGGGGATCGCATCATCTGCGGACTGAAGGCTGAGGATCTTCCTTCGGGTCTGTCATCCGCTCCATTCCGATGGCAGTACCTTGACAGGGAGCATTCCATGGAATTCCTCGGCGGATTCGTGGGCGTGCACCAGGAGGAATCGACGATGCGCCTCAAACCCGAGATCGGGTGGGCAATCCGGGCAGTTCCAGCGAACGCGGATTCCGCTTCCCGGGCGGGCGGCAAGAAGGATTAACGCAAGTTTCCCGTCACGTAGTACCCGATGAGCCGCGGTCTGCTCGATCCCGACTCCGTCGCCGCGCCCTTGAGCGCAGTGCGGAACCTGTTCCTCAGCTCGGGCCTTGTCTGCGCCGTCGGCTCGCGCCGAGGAGGCACCCTGCGCGACTCTATCCTTTAGCGGAAGGAGCGTCCAAGGAGCGGGCTCCCTTGGCAAAAACAGGTATGACAACGCTGACCGTCGACCTGCCTTCCGAAGTTGCCGCCGAGGAAGCCCGCCTCGCGATGGCGGTGAAGCTCTATGAGCTCGGGCGGCTCTCGCTGGGCCAGGCGGCGACGGCGGCGGGGTTCTCGAAGTGCGCCTTCATGGAGCTGCTCGGGAAGTTCGGCGTGCCGGTCATCGCGTACCCCGCGGCCGATCTCGCGAAGGAACTCGGCGAGTGAAGGCGTTGGCGGTCGCGGACCGCGACTGCCTGATCGGGCTGGAGCGCATCGGAAGGCTCGACCTGGTCACCGCGCAGTTCACGAGGATCATCGCTCCGCCGGCCGTCATCGCCACATTCGCCGTCCCGCTGCCCAGGCTCGAGCTCGCCGCGCCTAGGAACACCACCCTCGTCGCGGCGCTTCGACTCCAAGTCGAGGCGGGAGAATCGGAGGCGACTGCGCTTGCTGCAGAATCTGCCGGCGCTGAGATCATCCTCGATGATCGCAAGGCACGCCGCATAGCGGAGGAAATGGGGTTGGCGATCGTTGGCACGGCGGGCCTGATCCTGCGGGCGAAACGCGACGGTCACCTTCCGGCCATCACTCCCGTCATGAACTCCCTGACGGCCGCCGGCTTCCACATCGCGCCGGCGCTCCGGCTCGAAGCACTGCGAAGAGCGGGCGAGTAACCGCCTCGCGCCGACGGGCGAACGGACTCGGAGATCGAGCTGACTACGCGGCCGGACGTCCTCGCCGGGCTGGAGGCGCATTCGGATCGCGCAGTCTGAAGCTCTGGCGTCCTCGCCCGCCGCCCCCGTGTCGCCGGGCGCCGGAAACGTCGCGCCGCTGCGCTTGATTCGCGCCCGCTGAAACGCGGCGGATTGACGTGGTGTAGAACGGGCACGATGAGAAACCGCCTCCGTTTCGTCGCCGCGTGGGTTGCGGCCGTGGGCTGCGCGGGGCCTCCCCCTCCGGCGCCCGAGCCTTCGCCGCTGTCGCCGCGCGCGGCGACGACGACCGCGGACGTGCTGGCGTATCTGCGGTCGCTTCCGGCCCGCCCCGACCGCCGCCTGCTCTCGGGGCAGAACATCGGGCACGGCCCCGGCGCGGTCGAAGGCTACTCGAAGTTCGTGGACGGACTGCGCGTGCAGACGGGACAGGTCCCGGCGTTCGTGACGGTGGACTACGTGCTCGGGTCGCTCGACCCGGCGGCGATCCGGGACGTCAACCGGCTGCTCATCGCCCACTGGAACCGCGGCGGGCTGGTGAGCGTGAACCTCGCTTCGCTCGGCAACCCGCTCACGGGGGGCAACTGCCGGGACCGCTCGAACGTGGACCTCCCCGCGCTGCTGCGCCCCGGCACGCCGGGGAACGCGGCGTGGCGCGCCGCGCTCGATACGGTCGCGGCAGGGCTGGCGGAGCTGCGCAACGCGGGCGTCGTCGTGCTCTTCCGGCCCCTCCACGAGATGAACATCGACGCGTTCTGGTGGGGGATGGCGCCTCCGGCGGACTACGTCGCGCTGTGGCGCGACATGCACCGGTTCCTCACGGCGGACAGGGCCCTCACGAACCTCCTCTGGGTCTACGCCCCCGCCGCAAACCCGTGGGGCGGGGCGCACATCGCGCCCGTCGAGAAGTTCTACCCGGGCGCGGAGCTCGTGGACGTGGCCGCGCTCGACTACTACGCCAACGACCTCGACCACCTCGCTTCCGGCGGGATGGACGCGCTTCTCAGGCTCGGCAAGCCGTTCGGCGTCGCCGAGTACGGCCCGGAGCTCGACACGTCGCAGTTCGCGTCCCGCGACCTCCGCGCCGTCGTCGCCGGCTTCCGGGCCCGCGCACCGCAGGCCGTCTTCTGGTGGCACTGGCACAGCTACGGGCTGAGCCGCATGGCGCTCGTCGACCAGGAGAACGCGGGGGAAGCGCTGGCGGACCCGTGGGTAGTGAACCGGGACGGGGTGGAGGTGCTTCCCACCAGGACACCGCGGTGACGGCGTCCGGGCTGCCGCGTCGTGGTGAACGGCCTCCACCGGGCCTGGCGGAATCCCGCACGTTCCGGCCCCGCATCCGGAATAATGCCGCCATGCGCCCCGCGCTGGTTCTCCTCCTTGCCGGACTGCCCGCCTGGGCCGACGTCGGCCCGAAACCGCGCCAGCGCGCGCCGGGCCTCGTGCCCCGCGGCGACATGGCGGGGATCGAGATCGAGATGACGTCGGAGGACGTCACGCTCGTGCTCAAGGCGGACGGCAAGCGCCGCGAGCGGCTCGTCGTGGACGCGACGTTCGAGATGACGAACCTCGGGAAGGCGACGGAGCTCGAGGAAGGGTTCCCGATCGGGCCCGTGAACAACATGGAGAACTTCACGGTCTCGCTCGACGGGAAGGCCGCGAAGGCGACGGCGGTGAACCTCGGAAAGAAGGCGGAGGGCGACTGGCCGCTTCACGAGGGCGAGGACTGGTGGCAGGTCTGGCAGGTTTCGTTCGCGGCGGGCGCGAAGGTGACGCACGCCGTCCACTACGAGCTCGTCCTCGAGCACGACTTCTACACCACGGTCACGACGGGGTACGTGCTTCACACCGGCGCCCCGTGGAAGAACCCGATCGGCCGCGCGACGGTGACGCTGCGGGTCGAGGGGCTCTCGCTCGCGCACGTCTACCGGGCGTGGCCGGACGCGGGGTTCGAGCGGCGCGGGAAGGAGCTGGTGTGGAAGCGGGAGAAGTTCGAGCCGGGCGAGGAGGACGACATCCGCATCCTGTACGACGACGAGGACACGTGGGCGGACGAGGTGGCCCGCCTGCGGAAGGAGCCGCAGGAGAGCTGGGCGATCCGCGAGGAGCTGGCGCGGCTGCTCGTGCACGTGCCGTTCCAGGCCGGCCGCCCGCGCGACGACGCGGAGCACGCGGACTACGTCGCGGCGCTCGACGCGCTGGTCCGCGAGGCGAAGCCGAAGGACGGGGGCTTCGACCTGCCGGACCGGGAGGACAAGGTCAACGCGCGGCGGTACGCCGGCGGCGGCGGCGGCGCCGACGCGCTCCTCAAGTACCTCGCGAACGCCTGCGACGCGCTCGAGGAGCGCCCGAAGGACCCCAAGGCCCGCGCCCTCGTCGAGCGCTTCGTGGCGCTGGGCGAAGCGCAGATCGCCGGCAAGCTGACGGCGGGGACGTACAGGATCGAGTTCGGCTCGTGGGAGCACGGGGAGGGACGCAGGCGGCTGGACGCGAACCTCCGGCGCGCGAAGGAGCTGCTCGACCGGAAGTAACGGTCCTCGGCTGGCCGGCTGCGGGTCGAAGGAGTCTTCGCGGATCCGGCGGCACGAGACTCACGGATTCCCGCGAACCTTCCCGTCCCTTCGCTCATGGAGTCCCCGACACCGGGGTGATCCGCGCCCTGGGCCCATGAAGCGGCCTACGGCTGGCAACCGTGGAGGTTCGAATCCTCCACCCGACCCATTATCGGACACCCGTCCTTCACATAGGACGCCCATCGGGCGCCACCCCGACCTCTGATGACCGCTTTCTCCGAAGGAGGAAGCGTCCTGGACGCGAGAAGTTCCGTGCCGTCGATCCTTTCCCTTTCCCGTTCCCTTTCCCATTCCCTGCCCTTCGCGTCGCCGCAGCGCGAGGGAAAGGGAACGGGAAAGGGAACGGGAAAGGGATTACTCCAGAAAGGAGTCCCGCCTTCCCCATGTTCCACACCGTCCACATCATCCGTGAAGGCCACGCCGGGATCCTCTACGAGGACGGCGCCCTCGTCCGCGTCCTCGCGGCCGGGCGGCACGTCTTCTGGGACTGGCTCCGCGCTCCCCGCCGCGACGTCGCCATCGTGGACCTCCGCGAGCGGTCGAGCACGATCAAGAACCAGGAGATCCTCACGGCCGACAAGGTCGCGCTGCGGCTCTCGATCCTCGTGTACTTCAAGGTCGTGGACGCCACGGCAGCGCTCCAGAACGTCGAGTCGTACGAGGTCCGCCTCTACGAGGACGTCCAGCTCGCCGCGCGGCGCTTCCTCGCCACGCGGACACTCGACCAGATCCTCCGGGACCGCAACGACATCTCGGACGCCGTCCGCGAGGACGTCGGCCGGAGCGGCGCGGGGTACGGCGTCGAGATCCGGCGCGCGGACGTCAAGGACCTGGTCTTCCCGGGCAACCTCCGGGAGATCATGAACAAGGCGATCGAGGCCGAGCGCGAGGGCGAGGCGCTGCTCATCGCCGCGGCGAAGACGGCCGAGGTGAAGAAGCTGGACGCGGCGACGCGGGCCGAGACGGCGAAGGTGGACGCGGAGGCCGCGGCGCGGGCGGCGGAGGTCCGGCTGGCGGCGGCGGAGAAGGAGGCCACGCTGCTCGCCGCGAACCCGCAGCTCGTGCGGATCCGGGAGCTGGAGGTCCTGCGCGAGATCGGCCAGCGCGGCGGCAACCAGTTCTACGTCGGCGTGGACAGGCTGGTCTCGAAAGGCGCGTGACGGCCGGCGGGCCCGCGGACGGTCGCGGGCCCGCCGTCTCCGCAGCCGCGACCGCTACCGGGCCGGGGAGAGGACCTCCCGGAACCCGGCGGCCAGGTCCTTCAGGGCCGCCGCCCCGTCGCCCTCGAAGCTGGAGCCGTGCATGATCGCGAGGCGCCGCGGCTCGAGGGCGGCGAGCTTGGCGAAGAGCTTGTCGGTGGACGGCGTGTAGGGCGCGTAATCCGCGAGGATCCCGCCCTGGTAGGCGCGCATGGCCGCGATCGACCGGCCCACGACGTCGGAGGTCGTGAGGGGCTCGACCTGGCCGACCTGGTGGAAGAGGTCGGAGCAGAGCAGGGTCCGCTGGGTCTCCTCGAAGAGGACGGAGGCGTCCCAGCCGTGGGGGAGGTGCGGGGTGCGGCAGAGGCGGAAGCGGTAGCGGCCCGTCGCGATGGTCTCGCCGTCCGCGAGCCCGCGGGCGGGCCGGATGGCGAAGTCGTTGACGCTGACGAGGGCCCCGACCTGGCTGCAGACCGGCTCGGCCCGGGGAGCGAGTTCCAGCCAGCGGTTCAGGCCGCCGCACTCGTCGGACTCGAAGTGGCTGAAGCCGATCCAGCGGAGCCGGGCGGGGTCGATGACGCTCGACACCGCGGCGCGGAGCGGCTCGAACATTCCCTTCAGGCCGGCGTGGTAGAGGAGTGGCTGCTCGTCGACGACGAGGAAGTGGTTGAACTGGAGGTCGATGTCGGGGACGTACAGGGAGATCCGGTAGAGATCGGGGCCGACCTGCGTGACGGCGTTCGTGGCGGTCATGGCTGTTCCTCCTCTGGACTGCGGGGTTGCGTTATTGATTGAACATCTATGTTCACTGAAAGTGAGACGCTACGCGCCGCGCGCGCCGTTGTCAACAATTGAAAATACACCACTGTCCTGTTAAATTGGCCGCATGAGCAGGCCCTACCGCAAGGAGCGCCGGGCGGAGTCCGAGGCCCGGACGCGGCTCCGCATCACCCGCGCCCTCGTCCGCCTCCACGGGACGGTCGGGCCGTCCCGGACGACCGTGCTGGGCGTGGCGGCCGAGGCGGGGGTCCAGCGGGCCACCGTCTACAGGCACTTCCCTGACGAGGCTTCCATGTTCGCGGCGTGCTCGGCGCACTGGATGGGCGAGCATCCGCTCCCGGATCCGGCGGCATGGAAGCGGGTTCCGGACCCGCGCCGCCGGCTGCGCGCGGCCCTCGGGGACTTGTACGGCTACTACGAGCGCAACGGGGGGATGCTGGGCAACGTCTACCGGGACGCGGCGCTCGTGCCGGCGGTGCGCGCGTCCCTCGCCGGGTTCGACGCCTGGCTGAAGATCGCTCTGGACGCCGTCGCCGGGCCGGCCGGGACCCGGCGGGGACGCGGAGCCCTGGCCCGGGCGCTGGTCGCCCACGCGCTCGCCTTCTCGACGTGGATCTCGCTGACCCGCGACTGCGGCCTGTCCCGCCGCGCGGCCGTCGAGCTCATGACGATCGCGGCCGGCGCCGTTTCCGGCCGGAGCGGACGTCCCTGAGCGTGCCGTGGACGGGACTCCGGCCGGCGACGACGGCGGGGCCGTGGAGGACTTCCTTCGCGGCCGCGGTGCGGCCGGCTAGTACGACCGGCTGTGGTGCCGCGCCGAGCCGTGGTGGTGCGTGCGGCGGCCCGAGTCGCGGCGGCGGGCGAAGGCGTGGCCGGGGGCCGGGAGGGAGCGGGCCGCGGGATGGACGCGGTCCGTCGAGGACGTTCCCGAGGGCTCGACGATCGAGGGGGCGATGCCGGTCGCGAGCCGGGAGAAGGCGGAGAACAGCACGAAGAGACCGTTCATGGGAGGCTCCTGTGTGGGGTTCAGGTCCGCAGAGGGCTATCGGCGCGGCGCCGCCCTGAACTTTCGGGCCTTCACGTTCGGCGGTTATCCTGCCGCGATGCGCCCCGCCATCCTGCTCCTGTCCGGCGGCCTCGACTCCGCGACGGCGGGGGCGATGCTGCGGAAGCGGTTCCGGCTGCGTGCGCTGTCGTTTCGGTACGGGCAGCGGCACGCGGCGGAGCTGGCGGCGGCGCGGCGCGTGGCGCAGCACCTCGGGATCCGGGAGCACCGCGTGGTGGACCTGGACCTCGCGGCGTTCGGGGGAAGCGCGCTGACGGACCGCGAGATCGCGGTGCCGAAGCGGCGGCGGATCGGCCCGGGGGTGCCGGTGACGTACGTGCCGGCGCGGAACACGGTCTTCCTGTCAATCGCGGCGGCGTACGCGGAGACCGTGGGCGCGCAGGACCTCATCGTGGGATTCAACGTGCTCGACTACTCCTGCTATCCCGACTGCCGCCCGCGCTTCATGCGGGCCTTCGAACGCGTGCTCGCCGCGGGCACCAGGGCCGGCCCCGGCTGGCGCATCCACGCGCCGCTCATCCGCATGACCAAGGCCGGCATCGTCCGCGCCGCCGTCCGCGCCGGCCTCGACCTCTCGCTCACCCACTCCTGCTACGACCCCGACCGCCGCGGCCGGGCCTGCGGCGCGTGCGACTCGTGCGTGCTGCGCCGCAAGGGCTTCCTCGAGGCCGGCGTCCCCGACCCGACCCGGTACCGGTAGAGTCCATCACCCGGGCCGCCGCCCCCGTATCACTCACACTTCCCTTCCAGGACCCCGACCCATGCGGGTCTTCGCAACCCTCGCCCTTGCCCTCGCCTTCGCCCTCCCCGCCCTCGCCGAAAAGCCCCGCATCAAGACGTTCGACGAGGCGTGGAAGACGACCCGCGACCGCTTCTACGACAAGAAGAAGATCGCGGCGACCTGGGAGGCCTTTCGCGACAAGTACCGCCCGCTCGCGAAGGAGGCGAAGACGCAGGAGGAGCTGATCGACGTCACGAACCGGATGCTGGGGGAGCTGAAGGTCTCGCATCTCGTGCTGATGTCGAAGGCGGCGTACCAGGAGCACATGCTGCCGGAGATGGGGGCGGACCCGACGCCGCAGGTGGGGTTCGAGGCGGTCGAGCAGGACGGCGGGCTGTTCGTGCGGTCGATCCTGGAGGGCGGCCCGGCGGAGAAGGCGGGGATCCGTCGCGGGGACCGGCTGGTGAAGATCGACGGCGTGCCCGCGAAGAAGTCGGAGCGGCTGGAGAAGGCGGGGAGCGACCCGGGGCTGCCGTGGGCGCCGCTGTGGTTCGTGGAGGCGGGGGACGCGGAGAGCGTGACGCTGACGGTGGAGTCGGAGAAGGGGAAGCCGCGGGTGGTGGTGGTGAAGCCCGAGCCGATTTCCGCGGTGATGGCGACGAAGAACAGCGTGAAGGTGGTGAAGTACCAGGGGATGAAGTTCGGCTACGTGCACGTGTGGCATTTCCTGGTCGCGCCGATGTACGAGACGGTGTCGAACGCGATGGCGAAGGACTTCCGGAAGTGCGACGGGCTGCTGCTGGACATCCGGGGGCGGGGCGGCTCGCCGATCGTGATGAACGCGATCCTCGGGCTGTTCCGGACGGGCGCGTGGGACAGGCCGGTGGTGCTGCTCGTGGACGACCGGTCGCGCTCGGCGAAGGAGCTGTTCACGTGGTTCTGGCAGAAGGAGAACCTGGGCCCGACGGTCGGCCGCACGACCGAGGGCGCGGTGCTCGGCTCGCAGTTCTTCCCCCTCTCGGACGGCTCCTGCCTGCTCTGCCCGGTCGTGGACGGCCGGCAGTACACGCGCGGCACGACGCTCGAGGGCGTCGGCGTCACGCCGGACCACGTCGTCGAGCACCCGCTTCCCTGGGCCAACGGCTACGACGAGATCGTGGAGTTCGGCAAGGAGCGGCTGGCGATCGAGGTGAAGCGGGCGCGGGTGAGGGCGGCGGTGGCGGTGTGGTTCGGGCTGGCGGGGTAGCCGCCGGCCTCAATAAAAACATCGGCTGCCGCACGGCGATTCCGGGTAGAATCGCTTCCCGGCACCCCGCGAATTCCCCATGATCGCGGGGTTCCGCGTTTCCCATGCCCCCGATTCAACGAGCGGCGTTCAAGAGCGGTGTCCGCTGGTACTCCCTGTGGGACCAGAACGGCCAGCGTGTCGGCTACGAGCGGCACGTGGTCTCGGCGGTCTCGGACGGGAGCGCCACCGTGGAGACGTTCACCGTCTACCGCGCGCCCGGCGGGACCAGCGAGGGCGTGGCGACGCTCGCGTTCGGGACCGGCGGATCCAGGCTCGAGGCCGTGCGCTACCAGCGCGACGGCGTCATGAGCTTCCAGATCCGCCGCAACGGCGAGGTGTTCAGCGGCGTCTGGGGCGGGAAACCGTTCACGAGGATCCTCCCCGCGGACTTCCTGCCGAACTTCGGGAACGCCGAGTGGGTGGCGACGCTGCCGCTCGACCCGACGACGGCGGCGACCTTCTCGCGGCTCCCCATGGGCTCGGACACGCCCGCGCAGGCGTCCGTGGAGTGCGTGGGGGAGGAAGCGCTCCCGATCGGCACACGCTCGCTGAAGGTCTGGCATTTCGTCGAAAAAGTCGGCGGCAAGGACAAGAACCACTGGTGGGTGGACGCCGAGCGCGTGGTGGTGAAGATCAACTTCGGGCTCGAGGCGCGGCTGGAGATTTCGGAAGGGGCCGCGAAGAACGTGGCGTCGCCGGCTTCCGGGACGAGGGAGAGCACTCTCGGGCGCGGCGGGATCGCGGGGTTCGACGACCCGACGAAGATGCTGGGGCCCGGGGCCGTGGTCGGCCGGCAGTCCACGCAGCTGGGGACGCCCGGGCAGCCGGCCGGGGCGCCCGGGACGGCGGTGCGGCCCGCGCCCGCGGCGCGCGGCACGGCGTCCCCGGCGACCGCCTCGCGTCCGCCCGCGCCCGGCCAGCCCGCGCCCTCGTCGGGCGACTCACCCTCCCGGGTCCTCGCCCGCGGCACCGCTCCCCCGCCCCCCGGCGCCAACTCGGCGGTCGTGCCGCCGCCCGCGCACGGCGCCGCGCGCCCCGACCACCTCATGCCGGTCGCGGGAGCCGCGCCGACGCGCGAGCTCGGCGAGCGGGGCGCGTACCGCAAGAACAAGTCCTTCTACTCGCTCTGGAAGGACGGCCAGCCGGCCGGATGGGAGTCCCATTTCATCAACCCGACCGGCGAGGGCGCGCTCCTCGAGACCGAGACGCACTACCTCGGCCAGGACAACAAGTGGCACGAGTCGTCCGCCGTCGTCGTGTTCGGCGGCCACGACAAGATCGCCAACTGCCACTTCATGCAGGACGGCATCCAGACCGAACTCGGCCAGCCCTTCTTCACCCTCCGCCGCATCGAGACCGGCTTCATCGGCACCTGGCAGGGCAAGCCGTACAAACGGGCCCTTCCCGACGACTTCGTCCCCGGCTTCGGCCTGCACCAGTGGGTCGCGACGCTTCCCCAGGCCCCCGGGTCGCGGCGCGTCGTGCAGCGCCTCGCGATGGCGCAGACGGAGCTGGCCCCGTGCTCGATCGAGTGCCACGGCGAGCAGGAGACGGAGATCCGTGGGCAGAAGGTGACGCTGTGCAAGTTCGTCGAGCGCATGGGGGACCGGACGCGGTCGGTCTGGTGGGTGGACCGCGACCGGGTCCTGCGGAAGCACTTCTTCGGCATGGACGCGCTTCTCGAGGAGAACGAGGCGGCGGCGAAGGCGGCGGGGGCGCCGAACGGGACGGGCGACGAGGGGACGCCGTGACGGTCGGGCGGGGGTGGAGCCGGAGGGACCGGGCGCTGGCGGAGCTGGCGCGGGCGCGGGGGTGGGTGGAGGACGGCGCGCTGGACGCGGTACTGGCGGGGGCGCCGGAGGCGGGCGGGGTGGGCGAGGCTCTGCTGCGGCGCGGGCTGCTGACGCGGGATCAAATGGCGTCGCTGGACGAGGCGGTGAGCGGCGCGGGGTCGCGCGACACGGCGACGGGCGCGGACGCGACGATGATCGCCGGGACGGCGGCGGGGACGGGGGGCGCGCCGCCGGCGGGGGCGCTGCCGGCGTCGATCGGGCCGTACCGCATCCTGCGCGAGCTCGGGCGCGGCGGGATGGGAGTGGTCTACCGCGCGCTCGATCCCCAGCTCCGGCGCGAGGTCGCACTCAAGGTCCTCCTCGCGGGCGCGGACGCCTCCGACCAGGCCGTCGAGCGCTTCCGCCGCGAGGCCTCGCTTCTCGCGCGGGTCGGCGCGCACCCGCATCTCGTGCAGGTGCACGACGTGGGGCGCGAGGAAGGGCGGATGTACTTCACGATGGACTACATCGAGGGAACGTCGCTCCGGGGGAGGCTGGACCGTGAAGGGGTGCTGGAGCCGCGGGAGGCGGCGCGGATTGCGGCGGAGGTGGCGTCGGCGCTGGAGGCGGCGCACCGGGCGGGGGTGGTGCACCGGGACGTGAAGCCGCACAACATCCTGCTGGGGGCGGACGGGGGCGCGTTCCTGACGGACTTCGGGCTGGCGCGGGAGGCGGCCGGGGGGCGGGGGCTGACGGTGACGGGGGACGTGCTGGGGACGCCGGCGTACATGAGCCCGGAGCAGGCTGCCGGGCAGGGGGCGCGGCCGGGGCCGGGGACGGACGTGTGGTCGCTGGGGGCGACGCTGTTCGAGATGCTGACGGGGCGGACCCCGTTCACCGGGGATTCGCCCGCGGAGATCCTGCGCCAGGTCGTGCAGGAGGATGCGCCCGCGCCGGGCTCGGTCCGGAAAGGGCTCCACCCGGACCTCGAGACGATCTGCCTGGCCGCCCTCCGGCGCGAACCCGCCCGGCGGACGCCCGGGGCGGGGGCGCTCGAGGCCGACCTGCGGAGGTTCCTGGCCGGCGAGCCCATCCAGGCGCGGAGGATGGGGCGCCTCGAGAGGGCGGCGCGGCGGCTGAGTCGCCACAAGGGGACCGCCGCCGCAGGCGTCCTGGCCGCGCTGCTCGCCGCCGTCGCGGGGGCCCGGGCGTGGAAGGGCGAGCGGGAGGCGGACGAGAAGGCGCTGCAGACGGATGCGACGACGCAGGAAGGCGCGGCGCTCTACCAGCGCGGGCGGGAGTACCTCGAAGCGGCGGAGGTGGCGGGAGGAAACGGAGACCTCCACGGGCTCGTGAGCAACCTGGAGCCGGCGCTGCGCAACCTGGCCGCGGCAGCGAAACTCCTTCCCGGGGATGCCTCGGTGGCGGCGTGGCACGGCCGCGCCCTGCGCACCTCCGGACTCCTGCCGGAGGCCCGCCGCGAACTGACGCGCGCGACGCAGCTCAACCCCAGGCAGGCCCTGGCGTGGGAGGAACTCGGCGAGCTGGCCGTCGGGCGACTCCGCCTCGCACGCGGCGAGCTCAAGCACCACGTCTACCGCGTCTCGGGGTTCTCCGCAAACCCGCGCGCCACGATGGACTTCGGCCTCGGGTTCGCCGGCGGCAACGACGCCGACATCGTCGCCGCGCGCGAAGAAGCGCTCGCCTGCTACGCGCGCCTCGCCTCCCTCGACGTCTCCCCCGCCCGCGCCGCGTACGGCCGCGGCATGACTGCCCTCATGACGGACAGGCTCCCCGCCGCCATCGCCGAATTCGACCGCGCCATCGAACTCGATCCCTTCATGGCCGACGCCTTCCACGCCCGCGCCGAGGCCCGCGACCTCGACCCCTCGCAGCCGCGCGGGGGGGTAGACGACTGGAGGCGCTTCACCGAACTGAGGCCGCTCGGCAGGGACGGGCTGCAGAGGTACGTGATGGCGCTGCTGCGCGCCGGCGACCTGGGGGAGGTGCCCGAGATCGTCCGGAAACTCGAGGAACGGTTCGGCGACGACGCCGACATCGTCGGCGTCACCGCCGCCATGTGGTTCGGGATCGGACGGTACGACGAGGCCGCGGAGAGCGCGGTGCGATCCGCCTCCGGCCTCCCGCCTGGCGAAAAACGCGAGCGGGCCCTGATGGTCGCGCTCCAGTCCCTGCTCGCGAAGCGGGACTTTGCGGCCGCGCGGGGACTGACGGCACGCTTCGCGCCGCAGTTGCCGCCGCTCGTCGTGCAGTTCCACGAGTTCCTGGTGCTGTTCGAGGAGTCCCGGCTCGTCGAGTCCCAGTTCGCGCTCCGCCGGCTCCTGCAGGACGGGGGCGGTGTCATCGTGGATCTCGACTACATCGCGACGATCGAGTGGCGCTGCGGCAACCTCGACATTCCCCTTGCGCTTCCCCTCACGGCGGACGGGCTGGGAACTTCGGTGATGAGCGTGTGGATCCGGGGGCTGGTGCGCATGGACGCGGGCCGGCTCGAGGAAGCGCTCGCGGACTTCGAGGAGGTCCGCGCGCGCCGGCCGGACTTCGTGACCAACATCGTGCATCTCGCCGGCGCGCGCTTCCTGGCGGGAGACACGCAGGGCACGGTGGAGGCCATGGAGTCCGCGATCGCGGCGACCGCGATCCCGGAGGAGACGCGCAGGACGGTCCAGAAGGTGGTGGCGACCTTCCGCACGAAGCTCGAGGCGGCGAAAACCCCGGCGGAGCGCGGCAAGGTGCTCGAGGGCCTCGCCGGGTCCATCGCGTTCCTCGCCGCGACGCTTCCCGAGACATCCCCCGCCCGCCGCGGCGCGCGCACCGCCGCGAACGCGCTGTTCTTCCTCCTGCAGGAGTACTACTTCCGCGAGGGGCTCTTCACGCGCTCGATCGAAGCCGGCGAGCCGCTGCTCATGGCCGAGCCCTGGGGAGGTCACACCTACAAGGACGCCCGGGCGCGCGCCGCGGCCGGGAAAAAGAAGTCCGCCCTCTCCGCGCTGCAGCGCGCGATCGAACTCGGTTTCGACGACGGCCGGCGTCTCGACGCCGAGAGGGCCTTCGACGGCCTTCGCGACGATCCCGCCTTCCGCGAGCTCCGCGCCCGCTGCCGCTGAGCGCCTTTCCTCCCCGGCGCAGAGGACCGTGCTACCATCGGCACATGACCGTGCGCCTCGGCACCTCGTCGTGGTCCGCCGAATCCTGGGTCGGCCCGTTCTACCCGGCCGGGACCCAGCCCGCCGATTTCCTCCCCTACTACGCGCAGCACTTCGACACCGTCGAGGTCGACGCCACGTTCTACCGTACGCCGTCGCCCGCAATGGTGGAGGGCTGGAAGAAAAAGACGCCCGACGGGTTCCTGTTCGCGGCCAAGGTGCCCCAGGTGATCACGCACGAGAAGCGGCTGGAGAACGTCGACGCGGAGCTGAACGAGTTCATCAAGGTCATGTCGGGACTCGGCGAGAAGCTCGGCCCGCTCCTCTTCCAGTTCCCCTACTTCAACAAGACCGACATGCCGTCGCCGTTCCCGTTCTTCGAGGCGATCCGCAGGCTTGTGAAGTCGCTGCCGGGGGGCTTCCGGTTCGCGATCGAGGTCCGCAACAAGAACTTCCTCGTGCCGGCGTTCCTGGACGCGCTGAAGTCGCGGAAGATCGCGCTGGCGCTGATCGACCACCCGTGGATGCTGAAGGCGTCTGAGTACCGGAAGCGGATGGACCTGCTGACGGCGGACTGGACGTACGTGCGGTGGCTGGGAGACCGGGTGGCGATTGAGAAGGAGACGAAGAGCTGGGACAAGGTCGTGGTGGACCGGGCGGTGGAGACGGAGGCGTGGGTGGGAACGATCCGGGACCTGGCGCCGAAGTACGAGATCTACGGGTACTTCAACAACCACTACGCCGGCCACGCGCCGGCGTCGATCGCGCTGTTCAAGAAATTCTGGGAGTCGAAGGGCGGCGCGCCGATCGGGCCGAAACGCGGTTGACGGCCCGGGCGGGCGGGCTTAGCGTTTAAAACGGTCAGCGGGTGAGGACCGGACGGAACGCCGGAACCTGCGGGGTGGAAGCCCGCGGATTTCCGCCACGGCGCTTCCGGAAGCAGGACCGGGGCAGCCCGCCACGTTGCGAGGGGAAGCCATGTCGCAGAGCGAGAAGCCTGTGGAAGCGCCCGGGGCGCCCGTTGCGGCGCCTTCCGCCGTTCCAGTCGTGGATCCGGCGGCCGCGGCGGTAGCCGCGATTGCGCGGGACGCGAAGGCGCAGCCTGAGGAGTACCTGAAGTCCACGACGGTGCCGGGCGGAGGGGAGTAGGCTTCGAGGGCCGGGAATCCCCGGCCGAAATCCATGCACCCGCGGCTGATCGGCGTCGAGACGGAGTACGCGCTGGCGTGGGTTCCGAGTCAACCCGGCGGGCGAAGCCCGTTGCCGCGGGAGATCTACGCGCTGGTGGAGTCTGCGGTGCGTGCGCGGGTCGAGGCGCTGCCGTCGGCGGGGCCGAAGGGCGGCGTGTTCCTGGCGACGGGCGGGCTGCTGCACTACGAGTCGCCGATGTCGCATTTCGCGCGCGGGCTGCTGGAGATGGCGACGCCGGAGTGCCGCGGGCCGCTGGAGGCGGCGCGCTACCACCATGCGCAGGACGGCCTGCTCGCGCAGGTGCACGGAGAGGTGGAGTACCAGCTGCGCGCGCGGGGATTCGAGGGGGAACTGGTCGTCGGGAAGGCGTCGGCCGACGCGGCGGGAAACGTCTGGGGGTCGCACGAGAACTACGAGGTAGCCGACCCGGCGGGATTCCTGCGGACGCTCCTGCTCCTGGCGGCCTTCCCCGCGTTCTGGATCCCGGCGCTGCTCGTCGGATGGGGCGCGCGGATCGCCGTCAACGCCGTGCTGGTCGCGGCGGTCGCCGCCTACCGCCTGCTCGGGGTGCTGCGGCGCCTGCCCGGCCTGTCGCGGCCGTGCGCTGCGGGACAGGAGGCGATCGTCTCCGCCGGGCGGCGCGCGTTCTCCGAGGACTCGCTCCTCAGGATCGGGCGCCTGACCGGCCTCGCAACCCTCCCCTGGATCCGCGCGTACGACGCCGTCCTCCGCGCCGCCGTCGCCCCCGCCGCGCGACGCGCGCTCCTCCCCCATCTCGTCTCCCGGGTCGTCTTCGCCGGCGCCGGCCGCGTCTCCCCCGACGGCGCGCGCTTCACCCTCTCCCAGAAGGCCCCCGCCATCCGACGCGCCGCCGGCACATTCTGGGACGACGGCGAGCGCCCCGTGTTCGACCTCAAGAACTTCGTGCGGGAGGCGTGGAGCGTGTGGGGGAGGCGGAAACGGCTGCAGGTGCTGTTCGCGGACTCGAACACCTCGCGGCTGGCGACGGCGTTGAGGCTGGGCACGACGGACCTGGTGCTGCGGATGGTCGAGGCGGGACATCCGCTGAGGGACCTGACGCCGCGGGACCTGCGGCAGGCGATCGCCGCGGTCGACGGGGACCCGACGCTGGCGGCCAAGATCGCGCTGGCGGACGGGACGGAGATGACGGCGCTGGAGATGCAGCAGTACTACCTGGGCGAGGCGGAGCGGTTCTGCGGGAAGAACGCGGAGCCGGAGACGGCGGAGATCCTGGCGAAGTGGCGGTACGTGCTGGACGCGCTGGCGGAGGACCCGCACCTGCTGTTCAAGGACCTGGACTGGGTGGCGAAGCGGGACCTGGTGGGCGAGGCGCTGGCGGCGGAGGGCGGATGGAAGGCGGTCGCCGCGGACCCGGCGCTGGCGGCGGCGGCGTGCAAGATCGACGCGCGCTTCCACGAGATCGGCCCGCGCGGCTACGGCGAGACGCTGCTGGCGGCGGGGCGGACGCGGGAGTATTTCGCGCGGCCGGAGCTGGAGCGCGCGGCGCGCGAGCCGGCGAGCTCGCCCCGGGCGCGGGCGCGCGGCGAGGCGGTGCGGCGCCACAGCGGCGACGACCGGGAGGCGCGCGTGACGTGGGCCGAGCTGCTCCTGCGCCACCCGAGGGAGCGCGTGCGGCTGTAATTTCCGGCGTGAGGGCGATGTTCGTCTCCAGACGGCGCGCCTTCCGGCCGATAGGACGAGGCCCGCGCGGAGGCCCGGGAGTCTCGACCCGGCGTCGGACCCCCGCCCCTTCGCGCAGGCCGCGCCCGGCCCATGCGACCGGCACGCCCGACGTGTCTCTGCGCCTCGGCGCCGGGGAGAGGGGTGACCCATGAACGGCCAGACGGTGCTGGCGGCGACCGCCGTCGCTTCCATCGCCCTCGTCACGTCGCTCATCGCGAGCTCGGCGGTGGCGTCGAGGGCGTACGTGAAGCGCGGGGCGCAGGAATCGGACCGGACGCGGACGCTGGAGGTGACGGGGAGCGCGAAGGCGCGGATCCGGAGCGACCTGGCGCTGTGGACGATCCGCGCGAGGGGCGAGGGGAAGACGGTGGAGGAGGCGTACGGAAGGCTGGACGCGACGTGCGCGGCGGTGCGGGGTTTCCTGCGGCAGCGCGGATTCCCTGAGGAAGGCGTAACGGCGGGCTCGATCTCGACGCGGACGCACTACAGGGTGGACGACAAGGGGCGGGAGACGCGCGACGTGGTTTCGTACGAGCTGGCGCGGTCGTTCCAGATCCGGTCGGAGGAACCGGACCGGGTGCACGCCGCCTCGGGTGAGGTGACGGAACTGCTGCGGTCCGGCGCCCTCGTGTCAAGCGACGAGCCCGACTACGTCTACACGAAGCTCGCCGACCTGAAGGTCCGAATGATCGGGGAAGCGACGGCGAACGGCCGGGAGCGCGCGGACCGGATCGCGGAAGGAAGCCGGTGCCGGATCGGCGGCGTCCGCGATGCGCGGGCGGGGATCCTGCAAATCACACCCCCGTGGTCCACGGAGGTGAGCTCCGGCGGCATGAACGACACGAGCTCGATCGAGAAGGACGTGACGGCTGTCGTGCACCTGACGTTCGCGATCGAGGCGGACTGACGGGCCGGGCGGGCGCGGCCGACCCCACCGGCCGCGCCCGTCGTCACTTCGTCGCGCGCAGGTACTGCTTCGGCCAGCTCCCTTCCGCCCCCAGCACCCGCGCCGCATGCAGCGGCCAGTGCGGGTCGTCGAGGAACGCGCGTCCGAGGGCGACGAGGTCGGCCATGCCGGACGCGACGATGTCCTCGGCCTGCACGGGGTCCGTGATGAGCCCGACGGCGATCACCGGGACGACCGCGTCCGCGCGGACGCTCGCCGCAAGCGGCACCTGGAACCCGGGGCCCGCCGGGATTTTCGCCCGCGGCGCCGTCCCGCCGCTCGAGACGTCCACGAAGTCGCAGCCGCGCACCTTCAGCTCGCGCGCGAAGGCCACCGTGTCGTCGAGAGTCCACCCGCCGTCCGCCCAGTCGGTCGCCGATACGCGCACCCCCACCGGGATCCCCTGCGCCGCCGCGCGGACCGCCTCGAAAACCTCGAGGGGGAAGCGCATGCGGTTGGCGAGAGAGCCGCCGTAGGCGTCGAGTCGCGTGTTCGACAGGGGCGAGAGGAACTGGTGCAGGAGGTAGCCGTGCGCGGAATGGACCTCGATGGCCTCCAGCCCGGCCGCGACCGCGCGGTGCGCCGCGGCCGCGAACGCATCGCGCACCGCCTTCATGTCCCCCGCATCCATCGCCCGCGGCGCGGGCCAGCCCTCGTCGAACGGGACCGCCGACGCCGAGACCGTCTCCCAGGCGCCTTCCACCAGCGGCTTCCCGCCCCGCCACGGCACGTCCGTCGACGCCTTCCTCCCCGCGTGCGCCAGCTGGATCCCCAGGCGGGCGCTTCCCTGCCGCCGGAAGAACGCGACGACCGGCTCGAGCGCCTTCGCGTGGGCGTCCGACCACAGCCCGAGGCACGCCGGGGTGATCCGGCCGCGCGGCTCGACGCCCGTCGCCTCGATCCAGACCAGTCCCGCGCCGCCCAGCGCGAACTGCCCCAGGTGGACGTGATGCCACTCCGTCGCCATCCCGTCCGCCGCGCTGTACTGGCACATCGGCGACACGACGATGCGGTTCGTGAGGACGAGATTGCGGAGGGTGAAGGGCGTGAAGAGGGCCGGCGGCATGGCGACAGACTAGCGTTTTCGCGGAGGCGCGCCAGCCGGACGAAGGCGCTTCCGCACCAGCGGCTTCGTCGGCGGGTCCGCCTGGACGGTTGCGAAGCCTCCCTGCTCGAAGATGCGGAGCGGTCCGGTCCAGGCGAAGGCTCCCTGGACGGGGCGTCCGTCGCGCGTCCTGGTCACGGGGTAGCCCTCGACGAGCGTCGCGCCCGCGGCGCGGCACGCGTCGACGGCGGCCTGCAGGAGCGCCCGCGCCACGCCCTTCCCGCGCCAGCCGGGGGCGATGTAGAAGCACGGGATGGACCACGCGCCGGCGGCGTCGGACCGGCGGTACGCCTTCACGCGCTCCAGCCGCGGGAATTCCGGTCGAGGTCCGAACGTGCACCAGCCGACGGGAACGCCGCCGGCATACGCGAGGATCCCCCTCGCCTCCCCCCGCGCCACCTGCCGCTTCAGCGCCGCCTTCGCCCGCGCGCCCTTCGTCCGTTCCCAGAGCGCCCCGCCCCGTTCGACGCGCCACCACTGGCACCAGCAGCCGCCGCAGGCGCCGCGGGGCCCGAAGAGCCTCTCGACGTCGCGCCAGGATCCGGGGGAGACCTCGCGCGTGCGGATCTCCACTACCCGATCCCGAGCAGCTCGACCTCGAAGACGAGCGTCGCGCCCGGCGGGATGACGCCGCCCGCGCCCCTCGCGCCGTAGCCGAGGTCGGGCGGGATCGTCAGCTTGCGCTTGCCGCCCACCTTCATCGTCGCCACGCCCTCGTCCCAGCCGCGGATGACCTGCCCCGCGCCGACCGCGAACGTGAACGGCTCCCCGCGGTCCTTCGAGCTGTCGAACTTCGTCCCGTTCGTGAGCCAGCCGGTGTAGTGGACCTTGCAGCGCTGGCGGGGCTCGGGCGAGGGCCCGGTGCCGACGACGAGATCCTCGTACTGGAGGCCGGACGGGGTCTTGATGACTTCGGGCATGGCGGGCTCCTGTGTGGGGGGAAGCTCAGACAAGACTCGAAACCGGGGAAAAGCAGAACAAAAACGTCACCGCCCCCACCACTCCGCCTCGGGCGGGTTCCCCGCATCGGGCCCGGCCCGCGTGCCGCGCACGAGGACGTAGCGCGCCCCCGACCGGACGCCGGGCGCGCAGGCCACGGCCGCCGTGATCCCGCCGTCCTCGCCGATGAACACCGCGGGCAGCCCGCTGCTCCCCCTCAGGCCAGCCCCGGGGCTGAACTCCTCCCACTTGCTCCCGCTCGTCCGGCTCACCAGCGCCCGCACCGCGAACGGGTCCGCCTCGCGCTCCCCCCTCTCCGTCCACGCCAGCAGCGCCACTCTCCCCCGGCACTTCAGCCGGAACGACGCCGCCACGTCGAACGTCCCCAGCGCATCCTTCGGCGGCGCCGCGGCCACCGTCCACTTCGCCCAGTGAGCCCCCCCGTCGTCGCTCCAGGTGTAAAGGAAGCGCGGGCGGGCGGTCAGGAGGACGAGGTGAAACTGGGACCCGTTCTGCGCGCCCGCCACGGTGAGGGGCACGCCGTGCTCGGCGTCCGGCTGCGGGACCTCGGCCCCGTCCTTCCACGCCCCCTGCGCGTCCGCAACCCGGTGCGCGAGCTTCCCTCCCTCCCCGACGAACATCGTGTGCGCCCCGTCCTCCGCGACCAGCAGCGGCGGGCAGCTCGACTCCCCCCGCGCCGCCGTCCGCCCGGCCGGCGCCCACGCGCGCCACCCGGTCCCGTCGCCCTCCGCACGCGAGTGGAACAGTTCCCCCGCCGCCGTCGTCAGCAGCAGGTGCCGGCCCGTGCCGCCCGCGGCGAGCCGCGAGAAAGAGGGAAGGCGGGGAAGGGCCCCCGGAATCGCCGTCCGCGACAGCTCCTTCCCCTCCGCCAGGTCGAACGCGGCGACGGACACGGTCCGGGCATCCTCGTCCGCCAGCGGGATCTCCACGCGGTCGCCCTCCGTCGCCGGCTCCCCCGCCGCGCCGTTCGGGAGCAGGAGGACCTTCCAGGGCGCCCGCCCGTCCTTCGACCAGCGCATCGTCAGCCCCACCTCGCGTTCGAACACGAACACTCCCACTCCTCCCGAAGCCCCGCGCACCACCTCCACCGGCCAGGGCATCCGCTCCCCCTTGGCCGACATCACCTCCGCGGGATGGCCCCACGCGGGCGCCGGCTCCCCGCATGCCGGGATGGCTGAGAGGGCGACGGGCAGAACTGCCAGAAGCGGAATACGATGCACGGGAATCTCCGTTGTGGGTGGTGCTTCCCCCGGGAAGAGGATACCTTTCGCGGGCACTCCAATTGCTTCAGGAGCACGCCATGATCCGAACCGCCAATCCCGCCCTCAACGACGGCGTCTTCCGCAACTTCGTCGCCGCCGCCGGCGCCGGCCAGATGACCGTCCAGGGGACCGCCCTCAAGACCCTGGCGCTCCTCTTCGTCGCCGTCTTCGCCGCGATCCTCACCTGGATCCCCATGCAGCGCGCCGACTTCGCAACCGCCGGGGTTCTCGGCTTCGGCGGCCTCATCGGCGGACTCGTCCTCGGCCTCGTCACGTCCTTCAAGCGCGAGTGGGCCCCCGTCACCGCACCCCTTTACGCCGCCTGCGAGGGACTCTTCCTCGGAGCCATCTCCGCCCTCTACGACATCCGTTTCCCGGGCACTCACATCGTCCTTAACGCCGTCATCCTCACCTTTGGCGTCCTCTTCACACTCCTCGTCGCCTACCTCTTCCGCATCATCCGCGCCACCGAGAACTTCAAGCTCGGCGTCTTCGCCGCGACCGGCGGCATCGCCCTCGCCTACCTCGTCACCTTCATCCTCTCCCTCTTCAACGTCCACGTCCCCTTCATCCACGACTCGACCCCCATCGGCATCGGCATCTCCCTCTTCGTCTGCGTCGTCGCCGCCCTCAACCTCGTCCTCGACTTCGACTTCATCGAGCGAGGGGCCGAGTCCGGCGCGCCGAAGTTCATGGAGTGGTACGGCGCCTTCGGGCTGCTCGTGACGCTCGTCTGGCTCTACCTCGAGCTCCGGAGGCTGCTGGCGAAGCTTCAGTCGCGGCGCGACTAGCGGCCGTCGGCCGGGACCCCGGCCGCCTCGAGCGCGGGGCGCAGCGCCGCCGCCCATTTCGCGTAGCCTGCCGGCGACGGGTGCAGACCGTCCGGGAAGTCCTCCGCCTGGATGTCCCCGGTTTCCGTCGCGAACGGCGTCCACGTGTCGCACCACGCGACGCCGGAGCGCGCCGTGGCTATCGCCTGGAGCTGCGCATTGAGCTCGACGAGCGCGTCGGGGAAGCGCCCGTCGCCGGGGCGGCGGGGCATGACGGCGCAGAGGAGCACGGGCGTGCCCGGGCGCCTGCGGCGGAAGCGGTCGAGGATGTCGCGGACGTTCTGGGCGACGTCGGACGGTGTGCCCCCGAGCGCGATGTCGTTCGTGCCGACGAGGATCACGACAGCGCGGGGCTCCAGGGCGGCGACGTCCTCCTCGAACCGGAGGAGCAGGGTGCGCGACGTGTCCCCGGCGATGCCCCGGTTGGCGACGCGCAGGCCCGGGAAGGCGTCGGCGAGGTCCTTCCACCACGCGGTGATCGAGTCGCCCGCGAAGACGACGGCGCCGCGGTCGCCGGCGTCGCGCTCCCGGAATGCCGCCCGCGCCTCGTCCCACCCGTATGGCTTCGTCGCGACGCCGCGGCCCGGCAGGACCTCCACGATCCTCGGCACGCGCGAGAGCGGCACCATCACGCCGGCGCCGATCGCCAGCACCAGCGCGGCGACGAACGAGACCTGCAGCAGGCCTACGCGCGGCTTCGGGGGACCGGGGGGTTGGAGGATCTCCACGGCCCGGTCATCATGACGGCCTTCCAGGCTTCCCACAACCCCTCCGCCATGGGAGAGCGCCGATGTCGCCACGCATCCTGTCCTTCGCCGGCAGCCTTCGAACCGGGTCCTGGAACAAGAAGCTCGCTCGCGTCGCAGCGGACGCCGCGCGCGCCGCCGGCGCCGAGGCCACACTCGTGGACCTGCGGGACTTCCCGATGCCGGTCTTCGACGAGGACGCGGAGCGGAAGGACGGGGCGCCGGAGGGCGCGAAGAAACTCAAGGCGCTGTTCCTGTCGCATCACGGGCTCCTCATCTCCTGCCCCGAGTACAACAGCTCGATCACGGCCGCGCTCAAGAACGCCCTCGACTGGGTCTCCAGGGGAACGGCCGGAGAGGCGCCGCTGGCCGCGTACTCGGGAAAGGTGGCGGGGCTGCTCGCCGCTTCGCCCGGAGCGCTCGGAGGGATCCGGGGGCTCGTCCACGTCCGGGCGATCCTCGGCAACCTCGGCGTGCTCGTGCTGCCGGAGCAGGTGGCGGTCATGAAGGCGCACGAGGCCTTCGACGGCGACGGCAGGCTCAAGGACCCGAAGCAGGCTGGCGCGGTCTCGAAGCTGGCGGAGTCGCTGGCGCGCACGATCGCAAAGCTGACCGCCTGACGCCGTGAGCTTGCGGCGGTCTGGAAGCGTCGCGCAGCGTTCTTGCCGCCTCTCCTCCGCGCCTGCTGTAATACGAACCAGCATGCTCTTCAACCCGGCCAGTTCCCGCACCACCGGCGCCACCGCCGTCCGCGACGGCGGCGCGCCGCCGCCCGTCGAGCCGCCGCCGCGCGGGGTGATCCCCCCCGACCCCGTCTCCGCCGACTCGCTCTTCGGCGTCCCCCGGCAGCAGACGAACCCCTCGCGCTGGTCCGGCGAAAACTGGGGCGCCTTCGCCGCGGCCCTGCGCGCGGACGGCGTCGAGCTCCGCGAGGACCGCGCCACGAAGTCCGCCTTCGTCACCGACGCCGGCGGCCTCTCCCTCGGCGCCCCCCACGGCGTCGTCATCGCCCGCTCCGCCGCCAAGGTCGCCGCCGTCCTCCGCGCCGCCCAGCGCTTCCGCGTCCCCGTCACCACCCGCGGCGGCGGCCTCACCACCGAGGGCGAGACCGTCGCGTTCGGCGGGCTCGCGCTCGATATGACGGGGATGAGCCGGGTGAAGCGCGTGGACCGCGAGGCGATGACGGCGCGCGTCGAGGCCGGGATCTTCTGGCACTCGCTCGCGGAGGTCCTGCGCCGGCAGGGGCTCGACTACATCAGCGCGCCGCTCAATTTCACGTCCAGCGTCGGCGGCACGCTCGCCGTCGGCGGCATCGACGTGAACGCCTGCAAGTGGGGGTGCAGCGCCGACCAGTGCGTCGCGATGGAAGTCGTGACGCCCACCGGCGACGTCGTCGAGTGCTCCGAGTCGCGGAATCCGCAGCTCTTCGAGCGCGTCCTGCTCGGCTACGGACAGTTCGGGGTCGTGACGGAAGCGACGCTGCGGATCCGCCCGTACACGCCGTGCCGCATGCACTACCTGTTCTACGACGACCTCCGCGCCTGCATCGGCGACCTGCAGGAGGTCGTGAACAGCGACGCGACCGACTACAGCGGCATCCTCACCATGAAGGACCGCGCCAACAACCTGCTGTTCGCCTTCGACAGCGACGACCGCGAGCGCGCGTTCTTCGACAAGGTCCGCCCCAGGCTCCGCGGCCTCACCGAGACGCAGTTCGCGCTCCGCACCGCGGCGTTCTACGCCCTGCGCCCGTGGCAGCTCCCCGAGGCGCTCTGGCTCTACCGCCGGAAGAAGCTCCTCCTCCCCGAGTTCGAGCGCCCCGAGCACCTCCGCGACGGGAAGCTCCTCGACCGCACGGTCGTCTTCTCGCGCGCGGTCTGGCGCCACTGGGGCAACCGCACGATGGTGATCCCCGACCTCTCCACGAACGCCGCGAAGTTCGCCGACGCCGTCCTCGAGGGCAACAGGGTCATGCGGAAGTACTTCAAGGCCTACACCCTCTATTGCGTCGCGATCCGGCTGTTCGGGAAGCGCGACCGCTACGAACTCTCGTGCATGCCCCCCGACGCCGAGGGCTGGGGCTACGGCTGCGAGTTCGAACCGATGTTCAAGGCCGGCGAGTTCAGCCGCGACTACCTCCAGAGCTTCAAGAACGCCATCTACGACGTCGGACTCAGGTACGGGGGGAGCTACTACCGGTTCGGCGGCGCGATGAAGGGCTACATCCGGAGGATGTTCGGCGACGAGCTGGTGGACCGGCACCTCGCGATGAAACGTGCGGCGGACCCGGCGATGATCCTGAACCCGGACGTCGTGTTCTGAGCATGTACCGTCTCTTCGCGCCCGTGCCGCCACCCGCGACCTTCGTCGCCTGCTCGGGCTGCGACGTCTGCGCGCTCTCCTGCCCGGTCTGGCAGCAGACGCACGACCTCCGGCTGACGCCGAAGGGACGCGCGCTGGCGCTTCAGGGCGGCGCGGCGGCGACGGAGATCGTGGAGTCCCTCGCGGCGTGCGTGATGTGCGGCTCGTGCGTCCCGGCCTGCCCCGAGCAGATCGATCTCGTCTCGATGACGCTCTCCCTCCGCGCCGACCTCGCCGCCGCCGGCGTCTCTCCGCTCTCGCCGCTCGCCGCGAGCTTCGCGCCGCCCGGCGAACACTCTTCCCCGGCGAATGTCCACCTCAAGACCGTCCTCCTCGCCGAGGACCGCCTCCTCGCCAGCCCTTCCCTCCTCGCCGCCGCGACCCTCCGGCTCGGCGGCCCCGCCCACGTCGTCGTCGCCGCCGACAGCGGCCGCGACGTCTCCGCGCGCATGGAGGCCGGCCTCACCGTCCCCCAAGCACGCCTCGAACGCTTCCTCGACGGCCTCCGCGGCGCCCTCCGCGTCGTCACCACCGAGGGATTCATCTCGCGCTTCGTCCGGAAATGGCTCCCCGGCACGCCGGTCCGCACGCTCGGCGAGGCCTGCCTCGCGCTTCCCGAGACGCGCCGCGCGCTGCGCCCGACCGACCTCTACGTCGTGGAGGCGAGGGGCTACAACGCGGATCGCGAGCGGCTCGTGGCGGTCTATGACGCGCTGCGTCACGAGACCGGCTGCGACATCAGCCTCGACCTGCAGCGGCTCGCGATCCCCACGGCGGCCAAGGCGCTCAACACGCGCCTGGGGATCGGGCCCGTGAAGTCCGCGGAGCAGGTCCGGTGGATCCTCGAGGGCCGCCACCCGAGGCGCATCGTCGTCGAGAACCTGGAGGACGGGGAGGCGTTTCGGAGAGAGCGCGGTGTCGAGGTCGTTCACGTGGCGACGCTCGGCGCCTGACCTACTTCACGTCGAGCATCTTCTTCGCCGTGTAGACGCGCCCCGTGTCGCCGGTCGCGGCGATCTCGTCCACGAGGACCTCGACCCGGCGCTCGACCTTCCCCGAGAACGCCTTCTTCCCGTTGATCGTGACCGTCACCTCGCGGTCGAGGTCGAGCAGCCTGTCGGAGAGCCAGAGCACGACGCGGCCGACCTTCCGCGCCTCGATCGTCACCGTCTGCCCCTCGATCCGGCCCGAGAGCAGCGCTGTCCCCTCGCGGCACTTCTTCACGTAGTCCCGCCTCCGCTCGGCCTCGGTGCCCGTCGCGGGCACCGGGATGCCGGGGCGCGTCGGGTCGAGCGGTTCGCCGCGAAGCGCCGCCGCCGCGAGCCAGTGGTGGCGCGATTCGGCGAGGGTGGCGAAGCGCTGGGTGACGGCGGGGGGGCAGACGTCGCGGCGAAGGGGCGTCGCCCAGTCGTCGAGCTGGGGCGTCCAGGTCTCGTCCTTGTCGAGGTGCGTCCAGTCCGGCTCCTCGAGCAGGGCCGCCGGGGATCCGAGGCCGTCGCGCAGGAACGCCACGGCCTCGCGCGTCGCTTCCAGCATGAGCCCGTCCTCGAGCGCCCCGACCTGGGCGCGGATCGGCAGGCCGCGGAGATTCTCGAGGAACGGCATGTTCCGGACCCGCGCGCCGCTGATCCACGGCGCCGCGCCGGCGAACCGGTCCGAGTGCAGCATCGCGATCTCCCAGGCGCCGTTGCCGCCCATCGAGGAGCCGTTGATGAACACGCGGTCCGGGTCGGCCGGAGTCCGGCGCAGCACGGCGTCGAGCGCCGCGAGCGTGACGCGGCGCTCCTCGGCCGTGGAGCCCCAGCCCTTGCCGAAGTTCGGCGGCGAGTGAGGCGCCGCGACGATCCACCCCGAGCGGGCGAGGACGGCGAAGCGGTCGCGGCGTTCGCGGGCCTCGCCCGAGGTGACGTGCATGGTGACGAGGACGGGGCGGGGGCCGGGGAAGCGGGCGCGGTCGGGGAGGGCGAGGAAGCAGGGCGCGCGGTCGCCGGCGTCGTCGTACGCGAACTCGATCGAGTCCGGGGCGGCGGCGGGGTCGGAGAAGTCGAGGTCGCGCGCGAGGCGCTCGAGGACGGCCAGGGGGACGCCGCCGTCGAGGAGGCCGCGCGCAGCCTCGCGGCGGGCCGTCTCCTCCCCGATCGTGACGCATTGCGTCAATCGCGCCCTGAGCTCCCTGGCGCGAGCCTCCCCCGCGGCTTTCAGCCACTCCTCGGCCCCGTCCCGCCTCTTCCGCCGCCGCTCCAGCTCCTCCGGCGCCGCCGCCGGCGCCGGGTCCGGCGGGCACGCCTTCAGCCAGTCCGCCGCCCACAGCGGCAGGTCCCGCACCCAGGCGCCCCCCTCCTTCCGCCAGTTCAGCGCCGCCCTCGCCTCCGCGTTCTCCGGGTCCTTCGCCAGCGCCGCCTCGTACTCCGCCCGCGCCTCCTCGACCAGCCCCTGCTCCCGGCACCACTTCGCCAGCGCCAGCCTCTCCTTCACCCCCGCGCCGGCCCCGAGCGCCTTCGCCTTCTCCGCGTACTGCTCCCACGACAGCGGACCCTTCTCCACCTTCAGCACCTCCCCGCTCTCGATCGGGATCGTGTCCCAGCGGCGCCGGAGAACGAGGCGCGTGCCGTCGTCGGACAGGATGGCGCCCTCGAACCGGTAGCCGTTGCGGAGGACGACGACGTCCGCGGCGAGCGTGAGGAGGGCGGCGGCGAGCAGCGGCACCATGGCGGGATGGTACCGTTTCGCGTTCCCGGGCCGCGCGCTACGATGCCGCGTCCGCATGCCTGATGCCCTCCGGTCCTCAACCCGCTCCGTCGACGTCCTCATCGTCGGCGCCTCCCTGTCTGCGGCGGCCTGCGCCAAGCGGCTCGTGGACGCGGGGCTGGAGACGCTCGTGATCGAGCGCAAGAAGCTCCCGCGCCACAAGATCTGCAGCGGGATCCTGTCGCCGCGCGGGCACCGCTTCCTGATCGAGAACTTCGGGCCGCTGCCCCGCGAGGTCCTGCACGAGCCGACGAGCTGCCGCGGCGTGACGTTCCATTTCCCGACGGCGCCCTCGATCGACATCGACTTCTTCGGCGGGCCGACGCCGCACCTCTACCGGAAGAACTCGGACTACTGGGCGATCCGGCGGAGCGGCGCGGCCGTCGAGGACGAGACCTCGTTCACAGGGCTGGAGACGGCGGCGGGACACGTGGACGTGCAGGTCTCGCGGCGCGGGCGGCCGGAGACGATCCGCGCGAAGTGGGTGGTCGCGGCGGACGGGCCGACGTCCATGGTCGTGAAGGCGATCTACCCGGGGTACCGGGACGCCATCCCGTGGTTCGTCGTGGGGCAGAAGTTCCACGAGATCCTGCGCTGCCCGCTCGACCGGGACTACTTCCATTTCTGGTTCCACCCCGGGCTGGGCCACTACACCTGGAGCCACGCCCGAGACGGCCGGCAGATCGTCGGCGTCGGCTTCGACGCGGGACACAATTTCGACGAGGCGCACGCGAACGTCGTGAAGTACCTTCGGCGGAAGCACGAGGTGGAGCTCGGTCCGCCGAGAGACTCGGAGGCGTGCGGCGAGAATTTCGGGCTGTCGCTGATCAACCGCTACGTGTTCGGGAAGGGACGTGTTCTCGTGACGGGGCAGGCGGCGGGGTTCCTCAACATGATGGCGGAAGGGATGTCGGCGGCGCTTCACTCCGGCGCGATCTGCGGCGAGTCGATCGTCGAGGCGGCGCGGCATGACGGGGAAGCGCAGCGGGAGTACCGGCGGAGTGTGGCGAGCGAGGTGCGGCGGTGCAGCGACCAGTGGAATCCGCTGCAGATCGCGTTCGGGCGGCCGCACGAAGCGGACTTCTGGGCGGCGTTGAGGAGGCTGGGGTGGGGGGACCGGTTGAGAGTGGTTGCGGAGGTGGTGATGTTCGTGCGGTTG
>JADLHC010000290.1 GCA_020849035.1 Planctomycetia bacterium | reverse complement strand
CGTCCTCGCCGACCGCGCCGGCAACGACGTGTACCTCGCCGAGCGCGATCCCGCGATCACCGGCCGGCCTTCGTATCACAGCGACCTCAAGGTCTCCGTCTCCGAGGCGCAGGGCGTCGGCATGGGCCGCCGCGGCGACGGCGCCGACGGCCACTCCTGGGCCGGAGGGCTCGGGGCCCTGCTCGACGCCGCGGGCGACGACACCTACAGGTCCGGCAACTGGTCCATGGGCACCGGCTACTGGTTCGGCACCGGGATCCTCTGGGACGGCGGCGGCAACGACTCCTACGCCGGCGGCGTCTGGTCCGAGGCCACCGGCGCGCACTTCTGCATCGGTGCACTCGTCGACGAGTCCGGCGACGACCGGCACGTCGCCGTCGACCGCGCCGTCAACGCCGTCGGCTTCGCGCACGACTTCACCGTCTCCGTCTTCGTCGACGCCGCAGGCAACGACGTCTACGAGTCCGCCAACGGCCCCGGCACCTCCATCAACCGATCGTTCGCCCTGTTCCTCGAACTCGGCGGCGACGACTCCTACTCCATGTCCGAGAAGAACCGCCCCGGCACCGCCGTCTTCGACGAACGCTTCCGCGACCGCTCCGGCGGCGCGACCTACTTCGCCGATGCCAGCTCCCTCGGCCTTTTCCTCGACGTCGGCGGGACCGACACGTACTCGCCGGAGCTGAACAACGACGCGGTCTGGCTCGACCCGCCGGACTCGCCCAATCCGTCCGTCCGCAACTGGTCCGTCGGCGTCGACCGCGCCGACGGCGCCGTGAACCTCGACCCCGCCCCCGAAAAGGACCGCCGGAAATAGCCGTTCCACGCCGCCCGGCGCGGGGTACGATCGCCGGACCGGGCGTAACGCCGGGCTCTCCCCGGCGTCCCTTCTCCAGAACCCTCCTTCCCTGGGAGCCCCCATGCGCGCTGCAGCCGCACTCGCCTTCCTCGCCCTCGCCTCATCCGCCTTCGCCCAGGGCGGCGGAAAGCCGCAGCCGCTGAAGAAAGGGGTGAACGAGATCGTCATCCCCGAGGGCAAGTACTGGCTGGAGATCCCGAACGACTACGACCCGAAGAAGCCGCGGCCCGTGATCTGCTTCCTGCACGGGAAGACCGTGGACCTGAAGGCGGACAACGCGCGCGGCCAGCTGGACAACGCATTCGTGGTGGCGATGAAGAAGCGCGGGTACATCGCGGTGGCGCCGGTGATGCCGCCGGAGCACCGGCCGCACTGGTTCGAGAACGGGAACTCGTACACGTTCATGGAGGCGTGGCTGAACGACCTGCACCGGCGAGTGAACGTGCAGTACATCGTCTGCAGCGGGTTCAGCGCGGGGGCCAACTACACGATGCACTACGGGCAGCACCGCTCGTACCACGGCTGGTTCTCGGGCTACCTCGTGATGGCCGGCGGCTGCCCCGTGGACACCGGCGCTCCGGAAGACATCAAGAAGAAGCCGATCTGGCTCGGGTGCGGCGACCAGGACAACGACATGTACGACGACAAGCTGAACACGACCGGGGGCGCGCGCAAGACGAAGGACGATCTCAAGGCAAACGGCTTCGACAGCTACTACGACGAGTTCCCCAAGGTCGGGCACGTCATGGACGCCAAAATGGTCGAGAAAGCGCTCGCGTTCCACGACGCGAACGTCGGCAACTTCGCGGCGATCGGCGCCTACCTCCGGTCGGGCCAGGTCCGCGAAACGACGCCCGGCAAGGGGCTGCTGCTCCTCGAACTGGCCGCCGCCTCGAAGCAGAAGGCGAACGAGTTCTGGTCGAAGAAGCTCGCGGATGCGACCGCGGCGCTGGCCGAGCGCGGGAAAAAGGCGGTCGCCGACGCAGCCGCGCTTCCCGACGAGGCGAAGCGCAAGGAAGAGCTGACGAAGCTCGGGCAGGAGTGGATCGGGACGAGCGTCGAAAAGGCCGTGAAGGACGCGATGGTGAAGAAGTAGTCCTACGGCCCCTTCGCCGCGCCCTCGATCGCCCCGGACGCGACCAGGCCCCTGACCGCCTCGATGTCCCCGGCCATTTCGCGGTCCCGGTCGAGGCGCTTCACCTTCGACCGGATGAGCCGGTGGACGCGCTCGAGGGCGGGGCTGGAGCGGAGGGGGCGATGGAAGTCGATCCCCTGGGCGGCCGCGACGAGCTCGATGGCGACGACGCGCTCGACGTTGTCGAGGATGCGGCGGAGCTTGAGGACGGCGGTGACGCCCATGGAGACGTGGTCTTCCTTGTTCGCGGACGTCGGGATGGAATCGACGCTTGCGGGGTGGGCGTGGACCTTGTTCTCGGAGACGAGCGCTGCGGCGACGACCTGGAGGATCATCATGCCGCTGTTGAGTCCGCTTTCCTTCGCGAGGAACGGCGGGAGGCCTGACAAGTCGGGGTTGACGAGGTTTTCCGTGCGGCGTTCGCTGATCGCGCCGAGCTCGCAGATGCCGAGCGCGACGAAATCGGCGGCCTGGGCGACGGGCTGGCCGTGAAAGTTGCCGCCGGAGAGGACGGCGCCGTCGTCGGGGAAGACGAGCGGGTTGTCCGTGACGGAGTTCATCTCGATCGTGAGGACGCGCTCCGCGTAGCCCATCGCGTCGCGCGCCGCGCCGTGCACCTGCGGCACGCAGCGCAGCGAGTACTGGTCCTGCACCTTGCCGCAGTCCTTGTGCGAGACGAGGATCCGGCTCCCTTTCAGGACCTCGCGGATCCGCCGCGCGACCTCCGCCTGCCCCGGGTGCGGGCGCACCTCCTGGATCCGCGGGTCGCACGCCGTCGTGGTCCCCTTGAGCGCGTCGAGCGACATCGCCGCGGCGACGTCCGACGCATCGGCCAGCCGGCGGGCGCGCAGCAGGCTGGTCGCGAGAAGCGACGACATGATCTGCGTCCCGTTGATCAGCGACAGCCCCTCCTTCGCACCCAGCTCCAGCGGTTTCAGCCCGGCCCACGCCAGCGCCTTCGCCGCCGGCACGCGTTTGCCCGACGGCAGGAACGCCTCGCCCTCGCCGATGAGGACCAGCGCCAGGTGCGCCAGCGGCGCCAGGTCGCCCGACGCCCCGACGCTTCCCTGCTCCGGGATGACCGGCGCCACGCCCGAATTCGCGAGCCCGACGAGCTGCGCGACGACGCGGCGGCGGACGCCCGAGTGGCCGCGGACGAGCGTGTTGGCCCGGAGGAGGACGGCGACGCGCGACTCCGGCGCCGTCAACGGCGCCCCGACGCCCACTGCGTGACTGCGCAGCAGGTTCACCTGCAGCTCGCGGATCTGCCCGTCGGGGATCCGGACGTTCGAGAGGCGGCCGAAGCCCGTGTTCACGCCGTAGATCGCCCGGCCCGAAGCGAGAAGTTCCTCGACCACCCTCCGCGCGCGGTCCACCCTCTTCAGCGCCGCCGGTGCGATCGCCGCCCGCGTCCCTGCGAGAAACCGCTCCACGTCGGCCAGCGACAGCGAACGCCCGTCCAGGTGAATCGTCATGCCGCGGGTGTAAGCGTGCGGAAGCAGGGCGTCAAGGAAACGCGGGACGACATCGCCCGTTTCACGCGAGAAGGAAGCGTGGCAGAATCACGCCCCATGCCCCCGGGATTCGCCTCGGCCTGCAAGCGCTGCGGAAGCCGCATGACGGAGGCCGGTCCCCAGCGCCTGTGCGCGTCCTGCGTCTCCGAGCTCATGCGCTCGGACCATCGCGAGGCCGCGCGGGAATTCGCCCCCGGCGACCGCGTGCTCGTCGTCCAGGGCGTTTTCGCGGGCCAGCGGGCGGAAGTCGTGGCGGTCGAGGAGGACGGCATCGTGCGCGCCCGCTCCAGCATCATGAACATCCCGCTGGAGGTGGACTACCTCCCCTGGCAGCTGTCGCGCGACGGACGCGGGTAGCCCCGACTACTCGTCCTTGACCCTCGGGATGCTGTCGCGCAGGTCCTTCACCGCCGCCTCCAGCTTCCCCGCCAGCCCTTCCCACTCCGCCGCCGGCTTCCGGCCGTCCTCGATCTCCCGGACGTGCTCGAACATCCGCAGAAGGGAGCGCTGGACGGCCTCGGCCCGGGCGAAACAGGCCTCGGGAAGCTCCGCCGAAAGGCGCATGGAGGTCTCCAGGAGGCGCCCGGAGAGATCGGCCGCCGCCTCCAGCCAGGCCGCCCGCTCCGCCGCGGCGCGACCCCGCCAGTCCTTCACCTCGCCCGCCAGGTCCGCGATCGCCGCGAGCTCCGCATCCACCGCCGCGGCGTCCACGATCTTCCCGATCCCCAGGAAGTCGAGGTAGTGCTGGTAGTCCTCCTCCAGGTCGGCGAGGGCCAGGTCCATGTCCTCCGCGGGCGGCCGCTCCGCCGCGGGCCGCGCGAGGTGCAGCCCCGCCTTGTCCAGAAGCGGACAGAGCTTCTGGAGCGTCCAGTCGATCCGCTGCCGGCCGCGCGACTCCATCCAGTACAGCTCCGCCTTGCGCCGGCGGCCATTGCGGGTCTTGACAGCCTCGATCTTCCGGTCCGCCTGCGAACGGAATTCGCTCCACGTCGCGTCCGCCGCGTCGCCCAGCGCTTTCCAGCGTCTCTTCAACCCCTCCAGCACCTGCGAGATGCGCGCCATGTCCTCGTAGACCTCGCGGTCGACCTGTGCCTGCATGGCCGGCAGGGCCGCGGGGTCGCCCGCCTCGACGTCGGCGTGCACGCGGGCGAGCCCGTCGTCCGATGGCGACTCCGCGTCGGGCCAGGTCACGACCACGCGGTACCGCCCCGGCCAGGGCGCCGCGTCCGACACGCCCAGCTCCGCCGAAATCGCGCCCTTCTCCGCCCGCACGTCCTCCCGGTCGAGCTCCACCAGCTCCTCGTCGTAGTCCGGCTGCCCGGGTTCGACCAGCCCCGGCGGGATCTTCCAGCGCCGGACCCAGGCCAGCTGGAGCTGGAATCGCGACCCGTCCGGGAGGGTCGTGAGCGCCTCGAACCGGAACGAGGTGCGTCCCCCGGACGACTCGGCGCGGACGGTCGCGCCGGTGACGGCGGCGGCGGGCTCCTCCGCCCTCGCGGGCGCCAGGGTGCCGCACAGCGCGCCCAGCACGATCCATGTCTGCAGCCTCATCCGGCGCATCCTAACTCATCCGGGCCGATCGGGGGTCCGCCGGCGCCGCCCGCGGGAATTTCGCTTGTTCGCCCCTCAGGGCCTGCCTAGACTTTCACCCCCCTTACCAACGGAAACACCCGAGAAGGGCCCGGAAAATCCCATGATCGTGATGAAATTCGGAGGCACGTCCGTCGGCTCGGCCGAGCGCATCATGAGCTGCGCCGAGGTCGTCCGCAGGAACCTCTCCCGCTCGCCGATCGTCGTCGTCAGCGCGCATTCCAAGGTCACCGACATGCTCATCGCGCTGGCCCGCAAGGCGGTCAAGGGCCAGCCGGAGATCGACGAAGTCCGCGAGCGGCACCTCAGGATCATCGCCGACCTCGGGCTCAAGCCGTCCCTCGTCGAGAAACTCCTCGGCGAACTCGAGGTCCTCCTCAAGGGCATCTCCCTCGTCAAGGAGCTCACCCCGCGCACCCTCGACTACGTCCTCAGCTTCGGCGAGCGCATGAGCGTCCGCACCGTCGCCGCCGCCTTCGAGAAGGCCGGCCGCCCCGCCACCGCCGTCGACGCCTTCGACCTCGGCATGATCACGGACTCGAACTTCGGAAGCGCGGTGCCGCTTCCCGAGGCCGACAACATCATCGCGTGGAACGTGAAGCGGTTCGAGAAGCTCCCCGTCGTGACGGGCTACATCGGGAAGAACAAGGAAGGGGACATCACGACGCTGGGGCGCAACGGGAGCGACTACACGGCGGCGATCCTGGGCGCGGCGTGCTCGGCGGAGGAGATCCAGATCTGGAGCGACGTCGACGGCGTGTGCAGCGCCGACCCGGCGATCGTGAAGGGGTCGCACTCGATCGACGAGATGTCGTTCGACGAGGCGAGCGAGCTGGCGTACTACGGGGGGCGCATCCACCCGGCGACGCTGGTTCCCGCGGTGAAGAAGGACATCCCGATCCGGCTCAAGAATACGTACAAGCCCGAGAACCCGGGCACGCTGATCCGCCGCAAGGTGGCGGTGAAAGGGATCGTGAAGAGCGTCGTGTACAAGGAGGACCTCTTCATGATCGAGCTCCTGAGCACGCGGATGCTGCAGCACCACGGGTTCATGTCGCGGATCTTCGAGGTGTTCGGGAAGTACGGAATCGTCGTGGACATGATCGCGACGAGCGAGGTGTCGGTGTCGCTGACGGTGGACAGCGACCGGAACCTGGAGCCCGCGATCCGGGAGCTGCAGGAGTTCTCGGAGGTGCAGGTGGAGGGCGGGAAGGCGATCGTGTGCGTGGTGGGCGAGGGAATCCGCAATCACATCGGGGTGCCGGGCCAGGTGTTCGGCGCCCTTCGGGACGCGGGAATCCAGGTCCAGATGATCAGCCAGAGCGCGATGAACATCAACATCACGTTCCTGGTGAACAACGACCAGGTGCCGCGGACGGTGGCGGTGCTGCACGAGACGTTCTTCGGCCCGGGCGCCGCCGCGCTGGAGGCGGCCTCGGCCCGGCCGGCGGAAACGGCACGTTGATTCCTGGCGGCCGGTCGGCCTAGAATCGAACCCGCAGGTCCCCCCTCAACCATGAGCCTTCCCTACGAGCAGGAACGCCGCGAGTTCGTGCGCGTCCGGACACAGATCCCGGTGCGCTACAAGTTCCTGTCGAAGGTCCGGACAGGCGCCGCGATGGACGACGTCTACGAGGGAGTCACGACGAACGTCGGGGGAGGCGGGCTGCTCCTGCTCGGGCGCATCCCCGTCGTGGACTGGATCCCCGAGCTGTTGATGCAGAAGATCGTGATCGGCGTGAACCTCCTCCTGCCGCACGACGAGGCCCCGATCAAGGCCCTGACGCGGGTCGCGTGGGTCGAGACGTTCGACGAGACGACGATGAAGTGCAACTTGGGGCTGAAGTTCAAGGAGATCACGCAGGCGGACAAGGACCGGATCTTCAAGTACGTGATCAAGGTGCAGATGCCCTCGTAGCCCGGAACCCGGAGCGCGATGCCTCTCGAACCCGAACGGCGCGATTTCGTCCGCGTCTCGACCGACATCCCGGTTCGATACCGGTTCCGCCCCGTCGCGCGACGGGAGGCCGGAACGGAGCCGTTCTTCACGGGCGCGACCACGAACCTCTCGGGCGGCGGCCTTCTCCTGCGCGGCCCCATCCCCGAGATCGGCATGGTGACGCAGCTCGTCACCGGCAAGGCCGCCCTCGACGTCGAGCTCACGCTCCCCTCCGACCCGCTGCCCGTGAAGGCGCGTGCCCGCTGCGCCTGGGTCGAGACCGTCGAGGAAGAGACCCTGCGCTGCCACCTCGGCCTTCGCTTCACCGAGATCTCCCCCGAGGACAAGGAACGGATCTTCCGGTTCGTCATCCGCGTCCAGATGCCGGTGTAGGCGGATCGGTGGACCTCTCCCCGCCTCCCGCGGCCCCGGACGAACGCGCCCCCGTCGACGTCCTGCGCGCGCGTGTCGCCACGGTCCTCGGTCCCCTGCTGTTCCTCGTCATCCTGCTCGTCCCGATGCCGCAGATCTCCCCGGAAGCCCACCGCCTCGCCGCCGTCATGGCCCTCGTCGTCGTCTTCTGGATCGGAGAGCCCGTCCCCGTCGCCGTCACGGCCCTCCTCGGCCCCAGCCTCGCCCTCCTCGTCGGCGCCGTCCCCGGAGCGACCGCCCGCGAAGCGGTCCAGCTCGCCTTCCGCGGCTTCGGCGACCCCATTCTCATGCTCTTCCTCGGCGGCTTCTTCATCGCCGAGGCCATGACCGTCCACGGTCTCGACCGCCGCATCGCCATGTCCATCCTCTCCCGCCGCACCTTCTCCGCCACGCCCGCCCGCATGGTCGCCGGGCTCGGCGTCTGTGCCTGGCTCCTCTCCATGTGGATGTCCAACACCGCCACCACCGCCTTCCTCATCCCCATCGCCGCCGGCATGCTCGCCGTCGCCCGCCAGGGCCGCCCGCCGGGCAGGCTCGACGCCGCCGCCATGCTCGTCCTCCCCTTCGCCGCCACCGTCGGCGGCCTCGGCACCCCCGTCGGCACCGCGCCCAACCTCATCGGCAAGTCCCAGATCGAACGCCTCGCGGGCTTCCGCTTCGAATTCTTCGACTGGATGAAGTACGGCGTCCCCATCGGCGCCGCGATGATGGTCGCCCTCGTCTGGATCCTGACCCGGGGGCTTCCGCCCACCACCGTGGACCTCCAGGCCCACGCCATTGCGGAGCGGAAGAAGCTGGGGGGCCTGAAGCGCGGGGAGTGGGTGACCGCGGCGGCGTTTGCGATTGCGATTTCGATGTGGATCGGGTCCGGGCTGGCGCAGGCGGCGGGAGCCCGGGGCCTGGTGTCCTGGTTCGAACGGCGGCTGCCGGAAGGGGTCATCGCGCTCGTGGCGTCTTCGATCCTGTTCGTGATCCCCGCCGCGCCGGGACGGCCGACCCTGACCTGGAAGGAGGCGGCGCGCATCGACTGGGGGACGCTTCTCCTCCTCGGCGGCGGTCTCTCCCTGGGAGACCTCATGCTGAAGACCGGGCTGTCGGACGCGATCGGCACGGGGGCCGTCCAGCGGCTGGGCGCCGGGAACATCTGGACGCTGACGATGGCCGCGACCGCCCTCGCGATCGTGATCTCGGAGATCACGTCGAACACGGCAACGGTGACGATGCTGCTGCCGGTCGTCATCTCGATTTCCCAGAAGTCCGGCATCGACCCGGTCCAGCCCGCGTTCGCCGCCACGCTCGGATGCTCGTTCGGCTTCATGCTCCCCGTCTCGACGCCTCCGAACGCGATCGCCTACGGGACCGGGATGATTCCGATCGCGACGATGGCAAAGAAAGGCGTGATCTTCGACGTGATCGGATTCGCGATCATTATCGGGGGCCTGGCGATCCTCGTGCCGCTGGTCGGACTCCGGTAGACCCGGGGGCGGGCCGGAAATCGTTCGCTCTTCCGGTCAGCGGAACAGCAGGAGCCGGGAGGCGTACTGGGCCCAGACGACTCCCTGGTGCTCGCCGGAGCCGAGCAGGGCTCCGCCCGCCGCGACCGGCGGCGGTTCCACCTCCCAGACCAGGCGCCCGGTGCGTCCCTGCCACCCGCGGACGAGGCAGACGAGCGGGTCCTGGGCGCTGCCCGACCAGGTCACGACCCGGTCGTCCCCCACGGACACGAGCCCGGCTTCCGCCGCCCCCTTGGCGAGGGTGACCTTCCAGGCCTCCTTCAGTTCCGACCCCGCGGTCACGTATCTCCGCAGCACGGCGGCCGGGCGATCCCCGGCCTGCCCGGACTTCGTCAGCACGTACAGCACTCCCTCCGGACCGAACGCGATGCCGTCGGCCGCGGGGAGCCCGTCCGCGAGGGTGGCCATGAAGCGGGGCTTGAGCGGGTCCGAGGAGGCGACGATCACGCGGCGGGTCGTGCTGTAGGCGAGCGCTGCCGATCCGCGGGAAGCGGCGAAGGCGTCCGGGAAGCCTTTCTGGCCCCCCAGGTCGCGGGAAGACTCGGTTCCGGAGAATAGGTCGAGGGAGGAGAGGGTATTGGCGTCGCGGAGGAGGAGGAGGGTGCCGGAGTCGAGGGCGACGGCGAGCCTGCCGCTGTCGGGGAGGGGGACGACGCCGAGTTCCTTGCGGCGGAGGCCCGTGGCGGCGTCGAGGACCCGGACGAGGCCGGTGACGCCGCGGCGTTCGCAGCGGACGAGGAGGCCGGAGCCCGGGACGGCGAGGAGATCTGCGATGTCGGCGTCGGATTCGCGGTAGGCCCAGAGGGGCCTGCCGGAGGCGGCGTCGAGAGCCTCCATGGAGACGTCCCGCACGGAGGGGTCCGCGGGCGACAGGGCGGCATTCGGGCCCGGGACCCAGGAGAGGAAGATGCGCCCGTCGGCGGCGGCGGCGCGGCTGACGACGGCGCCGCGCGGATGGACGGGGCAGTGCACCCACACGGTCTCGCCGGTCGCGGGGCGGACGGCCTGGACCGTGGCGTCGCGGATGACGAGGAGGAGGCCGGCGTCGGTGAAAAGCAGCTGGCGCGCAGGCTCGGCGGGCTCGGTGTCGGCATCGCGTCCGCCGACGACGAATGTGAGGGCGAGGGACTCTCCGTTCCGCCGCACGCCGAGGGTGATTTCCTTCCCGGCTGCGAGACAGATCGCGCGGCGAAGCTGGTCCTGGCTCCGGATGCGCACGCCGTTCCACGACTCCGCGATGTCGCCGGCAACGACGCCTCCCCGGTCCGCAGACGAGCCCGGGACGACCGAGCCGAATTGGGTATCGCCGTCGGACAGCGCGGTGAACGTGACGCCGAAATACCCTCGCGGGTCGAGCCCGGTCCACAGGGTCTTGTCCAGCTCCGCGTCCCTGGCCTCGAGCACCGCGGCGCGCTGCACGAACACGACCCGGGCCGGATCCAGGCCGGCCCAGGTGCCCGAGGGGATGAGGATCGTCGGCCCGGCATCCCGTGCGACGGCGTTCGGGCGCGAGATCCTGGCCAGGTCGGCGTCGTTCACCCGCCATTCGCACCAGGGCCCGGGCTGCCCGTCCGCCGGCGCCTGCCGCGCGGGACGCAGGGCGCGCAACGCCGCCGAAGCCTCCGGCGCCGGCAGGTCGCGCCCGCCAAAGGTGACCGTCTCCCGGGCGTGGCATCGCTCCAGCCGCATCGCCGCACCCTCGACCCGGTCCCAGGCCTCCGCCTTCGCGAACAGGGCTCCCGCCCGGGCCACCAGCGATCCGCACCCCGACGCCATCTCCGGACGGCGCGAAACCTCCATCAGCGCCAGCCCCGCCTCCCCGTGCCTCCCCTCCGCCTCCAGCCGGTCCGCAAGGAGACCGGCGGCAGCGGGAGCCGAAGAGCTGTTCGGGAACTGCTCCAGCCACTTCTTCCAGTCGTCCGCCCCGCCTCCCTGCCGCAGCTTCTCCATCATCTCCCGGGCGCGCTTCTCCACCTCCTCGTACAGATCCACGCCGTGCTGCAGCACGATTTCCCGGATCTTCGCTTCCGCGAACTGCCTCACCGGCCGGGCGAGCCCGTTTTCGGAGGAGAGCAGCTTCTCGCCGTACTTCTCGATGACTTCCTGGTAGACCTGGATGGCCTCGCGCCACTGTCCGAGTTTTTCGAGGCACTCGCCCATGTCGCGAAACGCGTCTCCGAGCGCCGCGTCCACGGGCGCCGCGGCGATCGCCGCGCGGTAATGGGTGACGGCGTCCTTCCAGTTCCCGGCGCGATAGTGGGCCGCCCCGAGGGCGAGCTGGAGCTCCATCACCCGGGTCCGCGCCCTCGTCGCCCTCCCGGGGTCCGCCTGCTCCGCCAGCTTCGCGATCCGCTCGTAGTCCGCGATCGCCCCAGAGTAGGTCGCAGGATTCTGCGCCAGGACCTCCGCGTGCTGCTCCAGCTTTCCCAGGTCAGGGTTTGCGGAGGTCAGCACGTCCGCGTAGCCCGCGTCGAACGTGGCCTGGTCGGTGAAGCAGGTCAGGCCGGCGGGCGTGATCGAAAGGAGCCGGTTCCCGACGAGCAGGAGCGTGCCCGCGTCGGCGAGTTTCGACTCGGCCTGCCAGTCCATTTCGAAGGCCAGCTTGAAGTTCCGGGACTCCCACGCGTTGAGGGAGCCCTCGAGCGGGAGGTAGAAGCGGCTGGCCGTGAGGAATCCGCGGCCTGCGATGCGGACGGCGAGGTTGCCCTGGGTCAGGGAGATGACGGGGGCGTCCTGGGGCTTGTCCGGGTCCGTGCGGGCGAGGTCGATCGCGAAGGCGCTGTTGGCGCCCTGGAACCATGCGCGACCGTCGCGGGTGCCGCAGAACCAGCGGACCTTGTCGGAGGCGTTCGCTGTCTTGGACATCGCCGGGATGGAAAGGAGCTTGCGCCCCGTGCGGGCGTCGAATTCCTGGTAGTTGTCCGCGTCGCCCGCAAGGAAGCAGACGCGCTGCTCCGTGACGACCACCGGGCTGAGGCCCCGGCCGTTGCGCTCGCCGGGCTGCACCCACCGCCGGCCGCCGACCTGCCGCGCCTGCCCCGCGTCGTACTCGACGAGCCACAGGACCTCGAGCGTGGACGCGCGCACCGCGGCGAGGGCGCCGATGTTCGTGTTCACGTACAACACCCCGTCCGATTCCGCCAGGACCGGCGCTTCCGCAAGCATCCAGCCGCCCCAGCCGGGCTGGGCGCGCCGCCCTTCGCACAGGAAGACCCGGCGCGCAAGCTTCCCCGTCTCCGCGTCGAGCACGACGATCTCGACGGAGGGGGAGGCGTTCCCCGACGTCGTCACGGCCGCGTAGACGTGCCGCCCGTAGGCGAGCGGCGGCGATCCGAACCAGGCGGACTGCAGCTCCGGATCGTCCTTCGTGTTCCACAACGGGTCGCCGCGCAGCGTGAACGCGCCCAGCGAGGTCGTCTCGGTCTGCGCGCCCCAGTTGACGGTGCGCGGCAGGAAGTTCACGAACACCCGCCCGCCGGCGATCAGCGGGGCGCACATGCTGATCACGCGCGGCTGGCCCATCATGGTCTGGGTGAAGAGCGACTCCGGGACGGCGTCGGCGGGGTATTTCCAGAGCGCCTTGCCGTTCTCGAGGGAGACCGCCCAGATGCTCTGCCCGTCCGCGATCACGACTTCCCCGCCCGGGCCGACGGCGGGGTAGGCGTGGAGGGAGGGCATCGCGGTGCCCATGCGCATCCACGTCTGGCGCACCTGGTTGAGGTGCTGCGTCAGGGCCTCCCCGGTCATGCCGGGCGGGAACGACCACATCCGGACCTCGTTCCGCACCTGCGAGTCGCTGACCCGCGAGGCCGCGTTGTTCCCGCCGATCCTCGGCCAGTCCGCGCCGCGGTCCGCCCGCACCCGGGCCTTCTGGATCTTCTCCAGCTCCGCGACCGCGTCCTTCGCCGTCACCCGGCGGCCCCCGAGCACGAGCGGGGCGTTTCCAAGTTCCTCCAGCCGGGCCTTCGCCGCAGCCCATCCCTCCTCATCCCCCGTGCGGCGGCACGCCGCGCCCCACTTGGCCAGAAGCGGCGCCATGGGCAGGTCGGACCTCGGGTAGACCCGGGCGGCCAGCTCCCAGTAGTGAAGCGCGTCCGCCAGGTGGCCCTGCTCCGCGCACAGGTCGGCGAGCCGCGCCGCCGCATCGTCCCCGACGGCGGTGAAGAAGTACTCGTTCACGACCGTCTCCAGCCCCGCCCCGCCGTCGCGCAGGGCCTGCTCCAGGAGCGACTTCGCGACCGCATCGTTCGCCGAACGGTAGGCCGCAAGCCCGTCCTCCGGGAACGTCGCGATCCGCTCGAACACGAATCGTCGCAGCCCCTTCCACGACTTGCCGTCCGTCCCGAACGGCACGAGGCTGTCCGGGTGCTTCGACAGCACCTTCGCATACCTCTCCACCGCGGCCTCCCAGCGCCCGTCCTTCTCGGCCGCTGCGGCCTCGGCGAGCAGCGCCGCCGCCTCCTCCGAGTCCACCCAGATCGGGCTTCCCTCGGGCTGCTGCCCACGCGCCGCCCCGCTCCAGCACAGGACGCACGCGACCATCGCGACGATTCCGCGCTTCATGGGTCCATCCCGGTTGCCGGCGGGGCCTCAATGAAACGGGGCGGGCCCGGGGATTCTCCCCCGCGATGCCCGCCCCCGTTGACAGGTCCGTCCCCGACTACTTGTACTGCCGAAGCTTCTCCACCAGCGTCGACACCTGCTCGTGCCCTTCCTTCGTCTGCACGACGATCAGGATGCCGTTCTGGATCTCGCACGAGCACTTCGGGTTGTCCGTCCAGCTCGTGCCGCAGGTGTGGTTCTTGATGAGGTCCACCAGCACCGCGGGATCCTCCAGCGACCCGCTGGTGTCCTCGCCGCCGGTCACCGTGATCCCGAGCTCCCCCTCGCCGGCCCCGCCCGACCCCAGGCTGATCTCCGGCGCCTGGAAGTCGCGGAGGTGGAAGAGCAGGTCCCGCACGTCGTACAACTCCAGGTAGGTGTCCTGCTTGGTCTCTTCCTTCGTCACGATCATCAGCACGCCGTCCTCGAGCTTGTAGCTCAGGTCCACCATCTGCGTGACCAGCGCCAGCGCGTCCACCGCCTTCAGCTCGTCTACCTTCAGCGTCACCGGGTGCTCTTCCCCGCTGTCCTTCACTCCTTTCGAGATCAGGATGTTCACCCCCGTGATCTCGCGGAAGAAGTCCACCACTTCGGCCAGCGGCGCATCCGTGAAACTCAGCGACACCTTGAGCGTCTCGATCGTCGAGATCGTCTTCCGGTCCGCCTCGGACTTCGCCTCGAGCTTCACGCCGTCGGCGCGGGCGATCGCTGCGCCGGCGAGGACCAGGACTGCGCACAGCAGGTTGGACGTTTTCATCGGTCACTCCGTTCCAAACGGCTCCCCCCGCTCGGAAGTTCCGTCATTCTATGAAGGGCGGGGAGGGCGGCGATAGCGGAAAATGGGCTAGGATCCGGCGCGGAGGAAGGCGAGGGCGGTCTGGCCGTAGGCGCGGCGTTCGTCGAGGGCGAAGCCATGCGGCGGGTCGAAGGGGGCGCCCTTGCGGTGCTCCACCACGAGCCAGCCGCCGGGCCTGAGGAGCCGGTCGGTCCTGAGGCGGGAGAGCAGGGCCGTGAACGCGGCGCGCGCGTCCGGCTCATCCACGAGGGCGTAGGGCGGGTCTGCAAAGGCCAGGTCCGCCTCCGCGCCCGCTTCCCGGGACAGCGTCTCCGCGACGTCCCCCTCGTGAAGGCGCGCCCGGTCGCCGCACCGAAGCTTCTCCGCGCTCGCCCGGATCGCCGCCGCGCACGCCGCGTCCCGCTCGAAGAACGTCGCGCGCGCCGCCCCCCGCGAGAGCGCCTCGAACCCCAGCGCCCCGGTCCCGGCGTACAGGTCCAGCACCGCCACCCCCTCCAGCCCCGACAGCACGTTGAAGATCGCCGCGCGCACCTTCGCCAGCGCCGGGCGCGCCACCCGCCCCGGCGGGCTGAACAGCCCCGTCCCCCCCCACGCCCCGCCCCT
>JADLHC010000289.1 GCA_020849035.1 Planctomycetia bacterium | reverse complement strand
TGGGCCGCGAAGTAGCAGCAGGCGGCGTCGGCGGTCGGGGCGGGGAAGCGCAGCGCGGCGAGGGTGCCGGCGGCGGCGAGGGCGAGGGACGAGGCGACGACGAGTTTCTTCATGGGGGCTCCTATTCGCCGATTTTCCGGAGGGCTTCCGTGGCTGCCGCGCGCAGTTCGGGGTCGGTGAGCGCGGCGGTGAGGGCGGGGCGGGCGTCTCGGGCCGCGGGTCCGATCTCGCCGAGCGCCCAGGCCGCCCAACCGCGTCCGCGCGGTGCTTTCGATCCGAGGACTCCGGCGAGGGCCGGGACCGCGGGCCCGCCGATCCGCGCCGCCTCCTCGGCGGCCGCCATGGCCGTCGCGGTGTCCTCGCCCGTCATCAGGTAGACGAGCACCGGGAGGGTCCCGGTGCCCCGGCCGGCCAGCCCGCGGACGGGCTCTCCTTCCGGTGCCGCGGCGCGGAACTCCAGGACGGTCCGGCACGCGTCCGGCGCGGGAGCCGGCGCGTCCGATCCACCGCCGCCGCCTGCTCCGTCCGAAGCGCATCCGGCCAGCAGCGTGACTGCCGCCAGCGCCACCGCGGGCATCCGTCGCGTCATGCGTCCCCCTCCGATCTGTTTCGTGCGGGTCACGGCGCTACGGGGGGCTCGTCGGCATGATCCGCACGTACTCCTGCTCCCGCCCCCTGGCCACCGGGACCAGCGTCAGGTCGTCCGTCATCTCGTCCTTCCGGATTTCCCGGCGGAACTTCGTCAGCCACTGGCCCCTCTGCAGGTGCCCCTTCAGCCGCGACAGCCCTTTCACGTCCTCCTCCGGCGCGTCCCGCCTCGGGTAGAACACGTAGCGGCTCCCGATCGGCGACTTCTCGGGATGCGCCACTTTCACGATGTCCCCCTTGCGCGACGTGTACCGCTTCTCGAGCCGCTGGAGCTCCGACTTCACCCCGTCCGGGTCCTGCGGAAGGGCGGTCGCGAGGAACTCGCGGGCGTCCTTGAGCATGGTCTCCGCCGAGATGGCGACGTCGCCGTCCTCCAGCGGGACTCCGCCTCCCTGGGGCCAGAGAGCGACGGGCTCCTCGAGGAGGGCGAGATCCGGGTCGCCGAGGAGCTTCGCCCATTCCAGCTTCGTGGTCTGGAAGCTCGAGTTCTCCTCCAGCCGTTTGTTGATCCACGCGGACCACATGTCCAGCTCCTGCTGCTGTTCATCCGTGATCGAGCAGCCCTGCATGTACGTCAGCCACATGCTTCGGTAAGAGGGCATCCAGCTCATGTCCCCCTCGAGGTCCATCTGCTCCGGGGATTGCACGTAGAACACCGCGTCGGTCGTCTCCCTCACGCTGATCTGCGTGATGCGGAGCGGGTAGAGGCAGGCCTCGCTGGAGAACGTGAACCGCGTCGGCGTCACCTCTCCCGTGTAGGAGCCGTCCGGCTTCTTCTTCATCTGCTTCGGGTCGATCTTCATCACCGTGAAGAACCACTTCTTCCGGATGTAGAAGTCGAGCGTCTCCTCGTTTCCCGAGTAGACGTAGGCGTTGGCCTGGAGCCAGTCGTAGAGGCCCGCGGCCTTCTCCGCGACGAGGATCTTGTAGTCCAGTGAGCCGACCACCCCGGCTTCGAGCACCCGGACCCCGAATTTCGACGGATCGGGCGCCTCCCCGCCGTCCTCGGACTCCGCAGCCGAGAACGCCGTCGTCGGCGCGCCCGTCATCTCCTGGAACTCGATCGCCTCCGCGAGGGGGAGGAGGATCGTGTAGATCGCGAGGTCCTTGAAGAAATCGCGCGGCATCTCGTCGAGCTTTGGCTGCGCGGGCGTCGGGATGACCATCCCGAAGTCCACGGCGTTGCCCTCGAATCTCGGCTGCACGGTGAAGGACTCGATCTTGCGCGCGGGATCCCACGTGATGAAGGCCTTCTGCCCCGGCTGCGTGATGTCCTTCTCGACCGCCGCGAAGTAGCAGCAGGCGGCGTTCGCGGCAGGCGGGCGCAGGCTGACGGCGGTCACGAGCCCGACGCCGGCCAGCATCGCGGCGCCTGCGATCCAGGTGCCCTTGCTCATCGATTCTCCTTGTGTTCCCTGTGACTCGGGCTTACGGGGGGGACGTCGGCATGATCCGGACGTAGTCCTGTTCCTTCCCGTCGGGCACCGGCACCAGCTCAAGGTCGTCCGTCATCTCGTCCTTCCGCAGGATCTTCCGGAACTTCGTCAGCCACTGCCCCTTCTGCAGGGGCCCCTTCAGCCGCGCCAGCCCCTTCACGTCCTCCTCGGGCGCCTCGCGCTTCGCGTACCACATCCACTCGCCCATCCAGGGACCCTGAGGCTTCTCGACGTGCACGATCTCGCCCTTCTCGGCCGTGTAGGTCTTCTTCAGCCCCTCGAGGCGCTGCTTCGCGTACTCCGCGTCCTTCCCCTCGGGGTTCGATTTCTCGTAGTTCGCCCAGACCATCTTCAGGAACTCCTCCTGCGTGACCCGGGAAGCGCCGGCCGGCATGTCCCCGCCGCCCATCTGCGCGTAGTTCTTCAGCGGGTCGTCCAGCACCGCGATTTCCGCGTCGCCGAGCCGCCGCGCCCACTCGAGCTTCGTGGTCTCGAACTTCGGGTCCTTCGCCTTCTTCGCGGCGACCCACGCGTTCCGGTCGTCGAGCTCCTTCTGCTGCTCCGCGTTCGCCGAGCAGCCGAGCATGAACGTCAGC
>JADLHC010000288.1 GCA_020849035.1 Planctomycetia bacterium | reverse complement strand
TCGAGCGCATAGATCCGGTCGAGGGCGTCGATGCCCACCCCGATCAGGTTGACAGGTCCCGGCGAGTCGGGCGAGGACCATGAGCCCGCGTTTCGGACGCGATGATGCAATCCGAGCGCGTGCAGGTTTCCGTTCGAGTCCTCGACGAGCGCCTCGGCCTCCAGGGCCTCCACGACTCCCGCTGAAGGAATCGCCGCCGTCCCTGCGAAGTGCCTGCCACCGTCGCCGTTTCGCCAGATGACGTGGCACACGGCAGAAGTCCCTGTCCCCTGGACGAACAGAGCCAGCCCCGGCGAGGCCGAGTCGAGATCCAGGCTCTCGTCCAGGAGCGCCGAAGCACCGTCGAACAGGAAAACCTGCCCGGGCTGGGTCGCGCTCGAACGGGGCACGTCCGAGTTCAGTCTTCGGACAAACCTCACAGCCCTGCCCTTGTGGGATCCGACACCAAGCACGACTTCGAACGGGTTGCCGAACGTCGGGTGGATGTCGTTCAGCACATCGGACACGGACTCGGCCGAGGCACCGGCGGAAATGCGCTCAAGAGCGGTATGGATGTCCCTGGGGATCCAGCCCCCGCCGTACGCCTCGTAGGTGACTTTCACTCTCTCGATGAAGCAGACCGGGGTACCGGCATCGGTCAGGCTGACGGCGTACTGCAGAGCGCCCAGTACTGCGTTCGGGTCGGACGACGTCGGCACGGTGTCCGACGTTACTTGCGTCACCGGAGACCACTCGCCGCCCCAAGGCTTGTGGATGTAAAAAATCTGCGGCACCGTGCCGCCTCCGCTTCCGTACAGGTCCAGGGACGGATAGTCGAAATCCGTCGGCCACACCACGTCTACGTCCGCCCGGAAGTAAGCGTAAATGTGCCCATCCGGGCCGATGACACACCGCGCGTCCTTGATCCGCCCCAGCGCGCGCTTCGGCATCGTCCACAGCACCTGCGCCCGCGACAGGTCCGGGTTTCCGGTCGAATCCCGCAGCGCGAAGGAGTTCGTCATGTGGACAAGCCGCCGCTCGACGTACGACCCAAACTCGTCGGACTTCAGCACCAGCGATTCGCGGAACCCGTGAAAGTTGCCGTCGGGATCGGGCTTCTGGTAACCCGGCGTGAACCAGGTGGTCTCCATCCGCGGGCTCCATCGGGGCCACGCTTCGTCCGGAACACGGGACGGGAGGGAGGTCTCGGCCGCGCAGAAGCGCGCGGTGGCCAGAACAACTCCGCAGACGAGAGTAATTGCCCTAGGGAATCGCATCGTACGTTTTCCTCAGCTTGGCCATCGTGTCCGCGGAAAGCCGTCGTTTCTCAATGGCAGACGCGAGCGCCTCCTTGGCAAGTCGGCCTTGCGCAACCAGCGCCTGCTCGAGTTCCGAAGGAGCCCTGCCTCGTTCGAGCAACTGCACGTAGTTGTCGACCATCCTCCGCACATGCATGTCGTCCATCGCCCGGCTGAGCTCCGGCGACAGTTCCCGACGCACCGGCGCGGTGACGGGAACCAGGCCTCCCGGCAGCGCTTCGCCCGCATCGCCCGCCGCCGGGGGCGCCGACGCGGTCTTCTCCGCGTAACCGCCGCCCGTCGACGACGAAGGACTGCTTCTCGCCGGGGCGCCCCTTTCGGGTGCCGTCACCGCGGCCTCTGCCGGAGCAGCCGCGGGCGCTTCGTCTCCCGCCCGCCAGAAAATCCTGGCTGCGCACGCGGCAATCACAAGCACCGCGATGAACGCGCCGAAGAGGACCGGTGGCCGGACGCGCACGTGCATCCCTACTTCTCCTTGACCGTGTTGTCTACCGCCGTCACGCGATATCTGTAGCTGCTTCCGTTGCTGGCTTCGCGATCGACGTAGCGGGCGTCCAGCAGCGGGCGGGAATTGAGCTTGATCCACATCGCTTCCGGATCGTCCAGCTTCCGGTAGACGTTGTAGCCGAGCAGGTCCGGCTCCGTGTTTTCCTTCCATTCGACCAGCACCCACCCGTCCCCACCGAGAACGCGGAAGTCGGCGGGAGTGGCCGGAGGCGTGGTGTCGACGGTCACCACACGGCCGGAACTGAGCGAGGAGGCCGCATCGGCCTCCGTCGCCTGCTGTGTGGCCTGGACGACATGCTCTCCGTCCCCGAGCAGAACCGTCGTGTGAACAGCGAAGTGCCCCGTCGTGCCATCGGCGATTGCGGTCGCGAGGAGGGTCGTGCCTTCGTAGATCTTGACGACGTAGCCCGCAAGTGCGCTTCCGCTAATCAGCGGGTGATCGTCGTTGGTCTTGCGGACGTTTGACGGGTCGAGGGTCGGAGGCGCGGGCGTGGGGATGCCGGAGACGGTGGCGGAGATTTCGTTGGACATGAAGCTTTCGTCGCCGCCAGTGGCGACCGCGGTGACGACCCAGAACCAGGTTCCGGCTGTCAGGCCGGCGTCGGTAAACGTCGTGGTGGAAACGAGGGTCGGGGAAGCAGGCACGTAGCCGGCGCCGGAAGACGCGCTCCTGTAGACGCGGTATCCGGCGAGGTCGGGCGCGGACACGCCGCCCCACGACATGGTCGCGGAAGTGCCCGTCGTGGAATCGAGCACGAGACCCGCCGGCGCGGGGAACTGCGGTGTCGCGGAAACGACGGCCGAGAAACTGCCGTTGGCGAACGGGGCGCCCTGGACCGCTGCGACGCGGTAGAAGTAGGTCGTACCGTTCGTGAGACCGGCATCCGTGAAGGTCAGCACGGTGATGGGGATTCCGTTCAGCCGGTGAAAAGTCCCGGTCGCCGTCGAGCAGCGGAACACGTCGTACCCCGCCACAGAAAGTCCGGCGCTTGCGGTCCAGGACAGAGAGACGGTCCTGCTTCCGGCGACGGCCGTGACCACGGGGGGCGAAGCGGATGGCACAGCCCCGGCCCTGGCCAGGATCGCCTCCGACAAGGGGGAGACCAGGGCGGCGGTGTTGATGGCCTTGAGGGCAAACTCGTAGAGCGAGAACGTCGTCAGCCCCGACACCGTGAAGCTGGTCACCGGCACAGGGACCGAGTTCACCTTCGTCCAGTCCGGCGCGCCCGACGGCCGGAAGTAGATGTCGTATCCCAGGATGTTCGCCTCGGCGTTAGCGGTCCAGGTCAGACTCACCATGCCTGGGCCGGAGACCGCCAGCATGCCGACGGGCGCGGCCGGGGGGAGAAGCGCGCCGGCAGGTGTGGCGGTGACCATGTCGGAGAGTGCCGATTCGTTCGGTTCCGTGTCCACGGCGGTGATGGCGAGCTCGTAAGTCGTCCCATTGACCAGCCCTGCGACCGAGAAGGAGGAAGTGCCGATCAGGGCGGTATTCGCCTTCGTCCAGGTGGCCGTGCCAGCCTCGCGGTAGTAGGCGCAGTACCCGGCCAGGTCGGGCTCGGAATTCGGGGTCCAGGCAAGCTCGACGCTCTCGCTGCCCGCGGTCGCCACGAGTCCGGCCGGAGCAGCGGGCGCGATCGTGTCGATGATCTCGCTGGCCTCGACGGACGCATCGCTCTCGTTGGCGCGACTGTCCACCGCGCGGACGACGTAGTGGTACCGCGTGTTCACCGTGACATCCGTGTCCGTCCAGCTCACGGTCGGCCCTTCGCCCGGCGACACGGGAATTCCCGCGCCGTACGGGCCGCCAGCGGTCGTCGCGCGAAAGACCCGGTACTCGAACAAGTCCGCCTCCGCGCCCTTCGGCCACGTCAGGGCGATCTCGCTGGACGTGTTCGAGGCCGTAACCGCGCCGGGGGCGGCCGGAGGCGTCACGTCGAGCCTCACGCTCCAGATGTCCTGCGTCGAGGAGCTTCCGTCGGTCCAGGTCGCCAGCGCCTGATCGGCCGTCGAGTTCCAGGCCAGCGCCACCTCCGCCTCGTCGAAGTCCGCGTCGTCAGACAGCGCGAAGAGCGGCCCGGTGAGCGAACCGTCCGCGATGAGCACCTGTCCGAACGTACCCTTGCTCGCCGCGCTCGTCAGTCGAAATCCCACCAGCCAGCGTCCGGAGCTCATCGCCCACACGACGGCCGCTTCCTTGCTCCTCTGGGCGTTCAGCTCCACGTTGAACTCGGAGCCGAGCAGCGTGCCGTCGGCGCCGTTGATCCGGCGGCCAAGGACGTTCGTCGGGCCGGTGGGCGGGTTGTTGGTCCAGACGGCGAGGTAGGTGTTGGTCGCTGCATTCCACGCCACCCGGGGGTCGCGGTTCGTGCCGACGGCGACGGGGACCAAGAACTCGGGGAGGGTCACGGCGGCCAGGCCGGCGTCCCACGCCACGGCCTCGACCTGCTTGACCGTCGTCGTCGCGGCGTCGTCCCACTCGTCCCAAGTGAAGAACCAGTGCCCGGCCGTGCCGTTCCAGACGACGGTCGGCTGGCCGTGGAACAGCGTCCCCGGCGCCGGACCGACCAGCGTTCCACCCTTCACCAGCGAGCCGTCGGCCCCTCGGACTGTCGCCCACGTTTGACGGTTCGTGTCAGTCGCGAGTCCTCCCGTCCAGGCGATGCAGAACCGATCGGTCCCATTCGAGGTGATGTCAACCGTGCGAACCCGGTCCGTGTCCGCCGCATCGCTCACAACCGCGCTGGAGAGCAGCCGCCCCGTCGTGTCGAACCGGCGGAAGATGATCCGGTTTCCATCCTTGTGCGCGACCCCGAAGACGCCTCCGGAACCCGAGGCGAACGCGACCCGCGCGAACCTCTGCGACTTTGAGCCGCTGGCGATGATGAAGGTGGACCCGATCATGGAGCCATCCGATGCGACGAGCCGGCCGTAGACGTCCTCATCCGTCGCGCCCTCGGGCGCCGACGTCCAGGTCACGAGCGAGATCCCTCCCCCGGACGCCACCGCGCTCTCGAAGTCCGGGTTCCCGTACTCCGAGCTGAGGGCCGCGGGAGTCCCGAGGAGCCGGTCGATCGTGACCGGATAAGTCGCCGTGTTCATCCACGCAGCCGGGATCGTGACGCTGAAGGTGTAACCGTCGGCGACCTGGGTGAAGTCCACCGCGCAATCGCGCACGACGCCGGCGCCGTCCACCGCGCGCACCCTGCCGAGGCAAAGGCATCGCGCGCCTGAGGCGTTCAGGAACACGACGCGGCCGTCCGTGCTGAACGTCCCGGAACTGATGTCGCCGTCGAACGTGTCCTCGATGACGAGCGCTGTCGTCAGCTTTCCATACAGGACGAGCTTCTTGTTGCCCCATCCCGCGGGGATGACGACCGAGTCCTCGAATCCCGCCTCCTTCGACTCCGCCTTCTCCAGCACGCCTCCGCCGCGGTCGGTCGTGGCGACCTTCCCCGCGAAGGTCGACGCCGGGAAGTACCACAGCTGCGGAGTGGCGCCCTTGTCCAACCCGGTCAGTTCGCTCTCGATCACGCCCGACGCGTTCTCCACGCGGAACTTCCCAGCTTCGATCCGGCCGGAAACGCCGAACGCGGTGGACGTCCCGTAGGTGGTGAAGTCGTGCCAGTCCGCGGAGGCGCCCGAAGTATCCGGCGCGGTCGCCGCCAGGCTGGCCGGGTCGCCGAGGGGAGGGTCGCCATCGACGCGCGCTGCAGTGCCTGCAAGCAGGACCGCGACTGAGATGGCGACAAGAGAAGAGCGGAGCGAAGAACGACGTGCGGACTGTGCGCGAGTCATGGACGCCTCTGCGAAAGAGGTCCGGAACGAGAAGCAAAGTGGCGGACGACCTGACCCTGATCAGCGCGCGGGATTCCACATCGGCCTTCCTTTGACAATCAAGGAAAAAGCACCAAGAATTTTCCTGCGCCATCAAACGGCGCTCACCTGCGAGGGACTCCGCATCTCAGTTTCTCTTTCGAGCGACGAACCGATGCTGTCGCGGCAACGCGAATACCTGCGAGTTCACCACGGGGATCTCTGCCTGGAGGACCTCGCGCGAGGCGCTCACCTTCCTGAGAGAGCAGTCCGCGCCTTCCTGCGGTCGGAGGGGATCGCTCCCATTGACGCGCCGCGTCAATCGAGGCTGCCCCCGCTCTACCGGCAGATGCTCCTGCCGGAGACGACTGCCTGCTCTCGCTCGGACCGTGTCTTCGCCCTGGCGTGCGCGGGCATCGCTTTCATCATCTTCCTTCTCACCTGCGCCCGCGATTTGACGGGCGAGGACTGCGGCGAACTCGTCACTGCCGCGAAGGTCCTCGGCGTCGCGCATCCGCCCGGCTACCCGATCTGGTGCCTGCTGGGGCAGGTCTTCACCTGGATTCCCATCGGGTCGGTGGCCTTTCGGGTTGCGCTTCTCTCGGCAGTCGCCGCCGCAGGGACCGTCTTCTTCGTCGCGCTCCTCATCCTCCGCTTCACTCGCTCGCGCCCTGCGGCCGCGACGGGCTCTCTCCTCCTCGCGTTCAGCCTGGATTTCTGGAGCCAGGCGGTGATCGCCGAGGTCTACACCCTGAACACGCTGTTCCTCTCCGCCGCGCTCTACCTTACCTGGCGCTGGTACGAGGACCGCACGAACCGCCTCCTCTTCGGACTCGCCCTCACTCTCGGTCTCTCCCTCACGAATCACTCCACGATGGGGCCGCTGCTCATTCTGTTCCTCCTCTTCGTCATCTCGGTCCACTGGAACATCTGGCGCGAGCCGGGGCTCCTTCCCCTGACCTTCCTGCTCACCGCGCTGCCGCTCGTGCTCTACGCCTACCTGCCGATGCGGGCGGAAGCGCAGACGATCATGAACTGGGGCAACCCGCGGACCCTCGAGGACGTCGTGGATCACGTCCTGCGGAGACAGTCCTCGGCGGAATTCACTCACGCGCCGCGCACCGCCTCGGGTCTGTGGGCGCAGGCGGTCACGATGCTGCGCGAAGCCGGGAAGCAGTGGACGCCGTGGCTGGGGTGGATCGCGCTGCCGGGCGCGTGGCTTGCCTTGCGTCGGCACTGGCGGTTCGGGGTCCTGCTGGCAGCGATCTTCGGCGCCTGCACGGTGGGGTTCACCGTCCTGCTGAACTTCGATGTCTCCGATCGCGAGAAGGTCACGGCGTACCGCCTCTTCTACATCCCCGCCTGGGTCGTCGCCGCGATCTGGATGGGGTTCGCTGTCGAGGGGGCCGGGAGGCTGCTGGCGCGCCTGAGACTCCCGCACCCCGAGCGCCTGGCGTGGGCGGCGTGCGGGCTCGCGCTCATGCCGCTCGTCGTCCACTTTCGCGCGAACGACAAGTCGCGCTATCGCATCGTCCGGCAATACGCGGAGGCGATCCTGGCGACGCTTCCGCAGGACGCGATCGTCTTCCCGTCGGGCGACCACTCGTCGTTTCCCCTCATCTACCTGCAGGGGGTCGAGGGTCGCCGCCCGGACGTGGCGATCGCGGACAAGTACGGGTACACGGACCCCCTCCTGCTGGCGGACATGCCGGGGGCGCTTCGGGTCGGCTCCTCCCGCATCCCCTCGGCGGAGGCGGACGCCCGCTACCAGGACTGGTTGATCGCGACCACGAAGCGGCCCGTGTACTTCACGAACAAGCGGAGCCTCGCGGGCGTGCCGGGCGCGAGGTGGGTGCAGGAGGGGCTGATGTATCGCGTCGTGAAGGAGGACGCCCCCTGCGCGCCGCGGGCCGGGCTGTGGGAGATGTACACCCTCACGGCGCTCGCGGACCGGCCGCGGGACTACACCGCCGACGTCATCGTGGGCGAAGTGCTGCTCGCTCGCGGCGTGGACAAGGCGATGCGGGGCGACAAGGACGGTGCGAAGGCCGATTTCGCCGCGTCCGCGGAGGCGACGCAGGGCATCAAGCAGGGCTTCAACAACCTCGGCGCTGCCTGCGCCGAGAATGGCATGCTGCCGGAAGCCGCGGCGTACTTCGAGCAGGCGTTGGCGCTGGACGGCAACTACGCCCTCACACTGCGAAACCTCGCCCGCGTGTACATCAACCTCAAGAAGTGGACGCATGCGAAAGCCGCGATCGAGAGGCTGCGCGCGCTCGATCCGAAGGACATGGGCGCTCGGTACATGCTCGTGGACCTCTACCGCGCCTCGGGCCAGGGACGGCTCGCCATCTTCGAGCTGGAGAAGATCGCAAAGGACGACCCGAAGAACCCCGAGCCGCTCGAGGCCGCCGGGAACCTGAGCCTTGAAGAGGGCGACTCGCTCGGGGCTCTCACGTACTTCCAGCGCGCGATGTCGCTCGACCCCTCGCGCCTCGACCTCCTCGACAAGGTCCAGTCGCTTCTCTCCGGAGGCGGGCGCACCGGCCGCGATCCGTTCGACCCCTTCTCGCGCCCCGGCATGCCGCAGATCCCGCAGCCGCCCGACCCCTTCCGCGGCGCGAACCCCGGCGGCTACGGCACGGACCCGTTCCGCACCCAGCCGCGCCGGTAACGATTCAGGGCGCAGGGGTGGCGACACCAGCCCCTCGTCAGGGCGCGTGGCTCGAAGGCCCGGGATCCCCCGTCGGCACCACCGTCGCCGGCTCCACCATCAGCACGACCGTCCGCTTCGGCGCCCGCGTCCGGTGCACGACGCCGTGCGGGACCATGAGCCCCTGGCCGGCGTGCAGCTCCACCGTGCGCCCTTCCAGGTCGATGTACAGCACGCCTTCCATGACCTGGAAGTACTCGTCCTCGCGGTCGTGCTTGTGCCAGTGGAACTCGCCCTCGAAGACGCCGAGGCGGATGAGGGAGTCGTTCACGCGGCAGAGGGTCTGGTTCCACCACTTCGAGGGGCACGCCTTCGCGAGGGCGGTGGCGTCCACGAGCCCGAGCGGCTTGTACTTCACGTCCATGTGAATGTCGTAGGGGTTGCTCATGCCCACAGCATACCGGATCAGCGAAGGGTGATCCCGTGTGCGGCGGCGAAGTCCTGCTGCGCGCGGCGGACGACCTCGCGCCGGTCGGACTCGATCCGGCGCAGGCTGAGAACTTCCTCGACGAGGAGCGCGAGCTTGTCCTCGGGCGGCCCTCCGGGCTCGCGCGCGGCGGCGACGAGCGGGGCGTAGCCGGCTTCGATCAGCCGGTCGTCCACGGCGAGAAGGTCGCCCGCGGCGGCGGAGAAACGGCGCGCGCCGGGATCGTCGGGGACCGCGAGGTGAAGGAGGACGCTGCGCGAGGCCTGGAGCTGGTTGCGCGCGCTCTGGAGGGACGGCCCCGGGTCCGGTGCCGATTCCCTGTTCTTCACGAAGGCTCCCACGCAGGCGTCCAGTTCCTCGATCCGTTCGTGCATCAGGCGATCCGTTTCGGCCAGCGTGTCGTTGAAGTTCTTCAGCGGGGCGTTCCGGCCTGAGCCGCCGTTCAGGACATTGAGAACGCGCGGCACGACGAAAATCGAGGCCGCCGAGAGCGCGAGCACGATTTTCACCGGCCAGGAGAACCGGCTCCAATGCGACTCCGCCTCGATCGCTTCCTGCTCCCGCCGCGCGGCGACGATCGGGGACTCGGGCGGCCGCGCGGCCTTCGCCTCCGCGGGGGACTGGACCGGCTGGATTTCCGTCTCTCCCTCCGCGGGCAGCCGGACCATGCCGCCGCACGCGGGGCAGCGCTCCACGGCTCCTGCCGAGGACTTGAGGACGGCGAGTTCCTTCGGGCAGTACGGACATTTGAGTTTCATCGAAGAACCTCCCGCCCGGGATCATACCCCGTCGTCAACTCCTGCCCCTCGGCTCGAGTCTCGCCGCGATGGCGATCCGGAACCCGAAGTCGTACACGACGACCTTCGTGCCGAGCGCCGTGCGGTCGCTGGCGCGCATCTCGATCGCGGGGCGGGCCCAGGTGCCGCCGCGGAACCAGCGGCGGCCGGGCCAGTCGCTGCCGGCGTCGTCGAGGCAGGCGTCGCGGGTGTTGCCGGCGAGGCCGCGGACGCCGTAGGGGGACTCGTCGGCGGGGAACGCGCCGACCTCGGCCGGCCGCGGCGGCCCGTCGTGCGAACGCTCGCCGTTCGCCCAGCGGGGGTCGAGGTGCGCCCCCCAGGGGTAGATCCGCCGGTCCGGGCCCCGCGCGGCCTTCTCCCACTGGACGCTGGTCGGCAACGTGACAAGCCGGCCGTCCTGCGAGCGCTTCCAGGCGGCGTACGCCATCGCGTCCTCCCAGCTGACGCCGACGACGGGCCACTCGGGCTCCCACGCGGCGTCGGTGTTCGGCACCGGCCGCGCGCCGACCCACGTCCACGTCGGCCCGGGCCAGAGCGGCGGCGCGTCGGACGAAGCGCGCGGGGCGCGGCGGGCGGCCTCGGCGGGCGGGAGGGCGTTGAGGAACGCGGCGTACTCGCGGCAGGTCACGGGGTGGGTGGCGAGGAAGAACGTGGGGACGTCGCGCGTCTCGGCGGGGCCGGAGTAGGGGTTGTCGCGGTCGCCCTGGTAGCCGAACGCGCCCTCGGCGACGGCCGAAAACCCCTCCGGGACCTCGCCGGGCCTGAACAGCGTGACGGGCTGCTCGACGTGCCCGCCGCGGGAGACGCAGACCGGCACGCGGGCCGGCGCGCGGCCGTCCTTCGCGAGGACGAGGAGGTAGGAGCCCATGGGTAGGGTGCGGCGCGGGATGGGCGTGCGGCCGAGGTGGAAACCGGGCCCCTGCGGGCGGCCGGGGGAGTCCTTCGCAAAGAGCGCGTCCAGCACGGGCGCGGGGACGTCCGGTCCCCGGAGTCCGTGCGGCGTCACGGGGACGAGGCGGCGGCCGATGTCCTCGTGGCGGAAGAGCCAGACGTCGGCGCCGGCGAGGTCGGCGGGGGCGCAGAGGGTGCCGTGGACGCGGAGGCGGACCACGGAGGCGGGCTCGAGGGCGGGCAGGCCCTCGGCGCCCGGCGTTCCGGCGAGGGCGCGGCCGCTGAAGGGGTGCCACGCGCCGGAGGCGAGTTCCTCGGGGAAGACGGTGCGGCCCTTCGAGAGGCACTCGCACGGGAACGCGACCGTCCGCACCTCGAGCGTCCCCTCGCCGCGCAGCTGCGCCTCGAGCCGCCCGTCGTGGAACTCCTCCGCGACGCGCCGGTGGATCAGCGCGGCGGCCTCGTCGCCGGCCTCCTCCGCCTCGACGAAACTCTCCCACGCGAGGTCCGCCATCAGCGCCCGGGCGTCCTTGTGCTCTCGGTCGTGTTCGAGGGCACGGGTCAGGGCGGACACCGCGTCGGCGTGCGCCGCCGCCGCCTGCCGCCGCAGCCCCTGCGCGCGGTCCTCCGCGGCCCAGAGCGCCGCCTTGTCCGCCAGCGGCGCCGTCGCCGCCTCGAGCCGCTTCGCCTCCTCCCCCGCCACCCCCGCCTCGTCGCGCAGCCGCCGCCGCCGCGTCAGCGCTTCCCGCACCTGCGCCACCGCGGCCTCCGCCGCGGCGCGGCGGCGGTCGCGCTCCTGGACGCCCTCGAGGAAGAGCTGGATGTCGTCGTGGAAGTCCCGCGCGGTCTGGTAGCGGTCGGCGGGGCGGCGGGCGAGGGCGCGCAGGCAGATGGCGTCGAGTTCCGGGGGGACGGCGTCGCCGGCCTGGGTCGTCGAGGACGGCGGCGAGGGATCGGCGGCGCGCTGGACGCGGGCTTTCGAGGGCGGCGTGACGGCGCCGTCGCGGACGCGGGCCATGACTTCCTCGACGGAGCGGCCCTCGAAAGGCGGACGGAGGGCGAGGATCTCGTAGAGGATGGCGCCGAGGGCGAAGATGTCGCTGCGCGCGTCAATGTCGTCCACGCGCCCCTCGGCCTGTTCCGGGGACATGTACGCGGGCGTGCCGAGGATGTCCCCCGCGAACGTCAGCATCGGCGAGTGCGAGAGCGCGATCGCCTCGGAGTCGGAGCGGACCTGCGACGACGTCTTCGAACGCATCCGTACCGTCGTGTCCGGGTCGCCCACGACCGGCTCCTGGTCGCCGGCCTTCGCGGCCTCCGCGGCGGCCTTGATGTCCTTCGCCAGCCCCCAGTCCACGATCAGCGTCTCGCCGTAGTCGCCGATCATGATGTTCGACGGCTTCAGGTCGCGGTGCACGATCCCACGGTCGTGCGCGAACGCCATCCCGAGGCAGACGTCCTGGAACACCCGCAGCAGCCGCGCCCGCGACCACGTCCGCCGCGTCTCCGCACGCCCCTCCTCCAGCTCCCGCAGCACCCGGTCCAGGTCCCGCCCCACCACGCGCTTCATCGCCAGGAACACCTGCGCCCGCCCGTCCGTCGCCGGCAGCGCGCCGAAGTCGTACACGGGGATGATCGCCGGATGCTCCAGCCGCGCGGCGAGGCGGGCTTCGCGGGCGAAGCGGTCCGGCGCATCCCCGGCCGGCTGCGCGTGCAGGAGTTTCACCGCCACCTGCCGCCTCAGCGCCTCGTCCCACGCTTCCACGACCCTTCCCAGCCCCCCGCGCCCCAGCTCGGCCTTCAGCTCGTAGCGCCCGGGGGCGGCGACGGGAAGGGTGCGCACCGCGGTGGACGGCGGGCGCGGCGGGACGAGGGTTTCGCGGAAGCGCGCCTCGACGAGGGCGCGGACGGCGGCGGCCTTGTCGGGGCCCAGGAAGCCGCGGGACTCGAGGAGCGCCGCGAACGTCCCGCCCGGCGCCGCCATCCAGGCCGCGGCGGCCTCGAGGAGCTTATCGCGCGACAGGAGGTTCATCTGGAGCGCGAGGAGGACGAAGAGCAGGTCGGCTTCGGGGGGCATCGCGGCGGCATTCTACGCCGCGGGGGGAATGAAAAAGGCCCGCCTCGTGGGCGGGCCCTTGATTCGAACGACCGCTCCGTTAGTTCCCTTCCGGGCCGCTCCGCCCGTTCCGGCGCCCGCCGCCGCCGAACCCGCCCATCGCGCCGCCCCAGAGGGCCATCGGGTTCTTGGCGAGCTCGTCGTACTTGGTCCCCTGCTCCGGCGTCAGGACGGCCTTGATCTTGGTGTCCGTGTCGGTCCGCAGGGCCTGCATCTTCTCCATCGGGTTCTCGCCTTCCTTGCGGTTCGACATCGCCTCGCGGAACGTCGTCATCTGCGCCGCGACGATGTCGTTGATCTGGGACTTCTGCTGCTCGGTCAGCCCCAGCTCGCGCGTCAGCACGTCCACCACGCCCTGCTGCATCCGCGCCTGCCACTCGGCCGCGCGCTTGGCCTCCTGCTCCTTGCGCTCCTTCTCCTTCGCCGCCTCGCGCTCGGCCAGCACGGCCTCGACCGCCGTCTTGAGGTCGCCGTTCACGGGCGTCGCCGTCCCGCCGTCCGGGTTCTTCGGCGCCGTCCCGGTCTTCACCGCGACCGCGAGGTCCGCCTGCTCCGTCTTGACCGCCGCCACCTCGGCCTTGAGCTTCTTCAGCTCGCTGGCCACGTCGGCGACAGACTGCGAGCCGCCCGATGTCGGGCTGCCGCCGGAAGCGCCGCCGCCGGCGGGCGCGCCGTTCTCGAGCTTCGCCAGCTTGTCCTCGAGGGTCTGGAGCGACCCGGACATCTTCTTGAGTTCGACGACACAGAACCCAAGGCCCGCGCAGGCGATGAGGGCGACGAGGGTGGCGACGGCCGGGAGCTTGTTCACGGAAGGTCCTTTCCTGGAAGTGTTTGCGGGGGGCCATCGTACCCCCCCGAGGGGCTCTTTCGGCCGCCGATCTGAGTATTACGGCCGGGCGGGGGCGGCGTTTGCGGGGAGGCGGGCGAAGCGGACGAGGCGGAAGCCGTTCGCGGAGGAGACGGACTTCGGGGGGTACCCCGCGCGGTAGGTCACGCGCGAGTTGTCGCCCGAGTGGGTCCAGAACCCGCCGCGGTACAGGCGCCACGTGGACATCTCCTGCCCGGGGTCGTTCAGGCAGTGCTCGTTCGCGTTGCCGGCGCAGCCGCGGATGCCGTAAGGCGACTCGTCCTGCGGGAAGTCCGTCACCGGCGCCGGACGCGGCCCATCGGGAAACGACCGCGAGTTGTTCGCCCAGCGCATGTCCATGTGCCGGCCCATGGGGAAGGGCCTCCCGTCGCGGCCGCGGGCGGCGTGCTCCCAGTCCACCTCGTGCGGGATGGACGCGCCGGCCCACGCCGCGAACGCGACCGAGTCCTCCCACGACACGCCCAGGACCGGCCAGTCCTCCTGCCAGTCCATCTTCACCCCCGCGATCCGCCGCCCTTCCCCGCCCGCCGGCACCCGGTACGGCGGCCCCGGCCAGTAGGGCGCCGTCTGCTCGCGCGGCACCCGGCGCGCCGCTTCCTCCGCCGGGATCGCGTTCAGGAACGCCGCGTACTCGCCGCAGGTCACGGGATGGCGCGCCACGAACAGGTCCTCGGTCTCGAGGAGCTGCGCGGGCGGCGAGAAGGAGAGCATCCGGTCGCCCTGGTACGTGAAGCGCCCGCCGCCCACGACCACGAATCCCTGCGGGATTTCCTCGGGGCGGAAGAGCGTCGCGCGCTGCACCGCGTCCTCGCAGCGCCCGACGAGGACCGGGACGCGCGCCGGCTCGAAGCCGTCCTTCGCCACGATCGCGAGGTAGGCGCCCATCGGAAGCGGCGCGCGCTCGACCGGCGTCTTCCCGAGGTGCATCCCCGGCCCGCGCGGCCGGAACGGCGACCCCGGCTCGAAGGCCCGCGCCGCCGCGGCGCCGCCGTCGGGGCCCGCCGGGCCGCTCGTCGGCGTCACCGGGACCATGAGCCGCCCTTCCTCCTCGTAGCGCCAGATCCACACGTCGGCCCCCGCGACGGCCGCGGCCCGGCACTCCGCGCCGTGCGCCCGCATCCGGACCGGCGCCTTCGGCTCCTTCTCCGGGATTCCCTCCGCCCCCGCGTGCCCGTCGAGCGCCCGGCCCGAGAACGGGTGGTAGCCGCGGTAGGCCAGCTCCTCCGGCAACACCATCCGCCCTTCCACGAGGCAACGGCACACATACGCCTCCGTCCGCACGGACAGCGTCCCGTCGCCTTTCAGCCGCGCGTCGAGGTCCCCGTCGTTGAACTGCTCCGCCACGCGCCGCGCGAGCTGCGCTTCCGCCGCGTTCCCCGCGGCGTCCATCGCCTCGAACCGCTCCCAGGCCATTTCCGCCTTCAGCCGCCGCGCCGCGGCGTGGTCCTTCACGTGCCCCAGGGCCAGCGTCAGCGCCCGGTCCGCCTCCGCGAACGCCTCCACCGCTTCCGCCTCCAGCCGCGCCGCGCGGTCCTCCGTCGCCCACAGCTCCGCCTTGTCCGCCCACGCCGGCACCGTCTTGCCGATCTCCTGCGCCCGCCGCCGCGCCGCCTCCGCCTCGCGCGCCAGCCGCCGGTGCCGCTCCCCCGCTTCCCCGGCCCGCGCCACCTCCGCCGCCGCGAGCGCCGCGTCCCGCTCGCGCTGCTTCGCGCCCTCGAGGAAAAGCTGCACCTCGTCGGCCATCTCCCGCGCGCTCCGGTACCGGTCGTCGGGCCGCAGCGCCAGCGCCTTCATGCAAAGGGCCTCGAGCTCCGGAGGCACCGGTCGCCCCGAAGCATCCATCGTGGAAGCGGCCGCCGGCCGCGCCGCCAGCGCAGCGCGCACCCGTTCCGAGGGGGCCACGATCCGCCCGCTCCGAACCAGCGACAGCATCTCCTCGACTGAGTTCCCCTCGACCGGCGTCCGGCCCGTCAGGATCTCGTACAGCACCGCCCCGAGCGAATACACATCCGCCCGATGATCCACCCCCCGCCCTTCCGCCTGCTCCGGCGACATGTAAGCCGGCGTCCCCACCACGTCCCCCTCCAGCGTCAGCCCCCCGCCGTACGCCCCCGCCTCACGCCCCCGCTCCACGCCCCCGCCCTTCGCCCCCGCCTCCCTCGCCAGCCCCCAATCCACCACCATCGTCTCCCCGTACTCCCCCAGCATCACATTCGCCGGCTTGATGTCCCGGTGGATCACCCCCCGGTCGTGCGCGAACGCCACCCCGAGACACACGTCCTGGAACACCCGCAGCAGCCGCGCCCGCGTCCACTCCCTCCGCGCCTCCGGCACCCCCGCCTGCAGCAGCGCCAGCACCTGCGACAGGTCCCGACCCTTCACCTTCTTCATCGCCAGGAACGCCCGCACCCGCCCGTCCTCCCCCGCCACCTCCCCGAAGTCGTACACCGGCACGATCGCCGGATGCTCCAGCCGCGCCGCCAGCCGCGCTTCCCGCACGAACCTCTCCCGCAGGTCCGCCGGCAGGTCGTCCAGCGCGAGCTTGAGCGCGACCGAGCGGTCGAGAAGCGCGTCGTGCGCCTCGACGACGCGCCCGAGCCCGCCGCGCCCCAGCTCCCCCATCAGCCGGTACCGCACCGCCGGCGCCGCCTCCCCCGCCCCCCCGCCGCGCGCCGGCGCCACCCGCGTCCGCTCCACCCCGCTCCGCGCCACCCGCGCCTCGACCATCCCGCGCACCGCCTTCGCCTGGTCCTCCCTCAGCGCCGCCTTCGCCCGCAGCATCTCCTCCAGGCTCCCCCCGCCCACCCCCGTCCACACCGCCACGCACTCCAGCAACTGCTCCACCCGCACAAAGCCGAGCTGGAGCGCGAGCAGGCCGAACAGCAGGTCGGTTTCGCGGTCGGGCATGGGAAGCACGGTAGAGCGGGGCGGAGGAGATGGGAAGTTCGCGATGAGGAAACGGCGATGGGCTCCGGTATGATGCGCGCCGCAGTTCTGCGACTGGAGGGGAACCATGTGTGAGGAAGAGTCCAATGCTGAAGGAATTCGAAGAACGCCCGGGCGGGTAAGGCGACAGGGGGGGGAAGTCGCTGCAAGTCGCTGTTTGAGCACGGGTTGCGATGAACGCAGGACTGCCGGCTCGAGGTGGCGTTTCGTCGGCAATTCGGTTCACTCCATTAACCTTCGACGGCGAGCGGCGCTCTATGCGCCCGAGGTCCTGCCCGTCCTGATCGTCGGCGAGACCGGCACGGGGAAGGAGTTGATTGCGCAGGATCTCCACGACCAGTCCCCGCGGCGCCGCGGCCCGTTCGTCGCAGTGAACTGCGGCGCCCTGCCCGGCGGCCTGCTCCTCAGCGAGCTGTTCGGTCACAAGCGCGGCGCGTTCACGGGGGCCCTGACGGACCACAAGGGCGCCTTCGAGAGGGCGAGCGGCGGAACGCTGTTCCTCGACGAGGTTGGCGAGGCGCCGTCCGACGTGCAGGGAGCGCTCCTGCGCGCTACGGAGGATCCCTGGATCCTGCCCGTCGGCGCCGAGCGCCCGATTCGTGTGGACGTTCGCATCGTGGCCGCGACGAACCGCGATCTCGAGGCGATGCCTACGTTCCGCCCGGACCTGCTCGCCCGACTCGGCATGCTCCGCCTCGACATCGCGCCGCTGCGCTCGCGTGCCGCAGACCTCCCCGCCATCGTGGACTCCATCCTCGCCCAGTTCGGGCTTCGCGCCGATGAGTCGGTCCTCGAAGTCCTGCGGGGATACGAGTGGCCGGGGAACGTCCGGGAGCTGCAGGCCATCCTCCATCGGACACGGATCCACTCCCGGGTCGTCACCGGGGAGACGGTCGGCCGTGAGCTGGCCGCCTGCCGGCCTCACCGTCCCGTGCCACGGTCCCTGGAGGACGGGCTCGACGCCGTACGGCGGGAAGCCGCCATCGGCGCCCTGCGTGAGTCGCGCGGCACGTTCGCAGAAGCCGCCTGCGCGCTGGGAATCTCGGAGCCAGGCCTTCGGAAGATCGTCAAACGGTTGGAAATCGAGGCGTCGGCGTGGGAGGTCGAACGCGAGGTCTGACAACCGGAGTTCCCTCCCGGGCAACTCCAGTTTCCTTCCGCGCGCTTCCGGCTCGAAGCCCCCCGAGGGAAGCCGGTGTTTCCGGAAATGGCCCTCCGTTTGCGATTCCGCCGCGCACTTCTCCGGGAGACTTCCATGACCTGCGCCTGCAGCGACCGAAACGTCCCCGCGGGTTGGGGGGATCGCGAGACGGGCTTCGCCGTCTGCGCCGACCGCCTCATGCTCGACGGACGCAACGGCACGACCACCGCCCTCGAGCCCTACGTCGCCGGCGACGCCAACGCCGCCCTCTGCGTCATCAAGCTCTGGGCCGGCACCGCCCTCATCAACGGCACCGCGTACCTCCAGGGCACCAACGACGGCTGCAACTTCACCATCCTCGGCAGCGTCGCCCTCAATGGCATCGGCCTCTACTCCATCTCCGTCTCCGGCATCGCCTTCGCCGCCCTCCGCCTCGCCTTCGTCATCGTCAGCAACATCTCGGGCGGCACCTACTCCGCCTACGCCGACATGAGCCTGGCTCGTCTCTGACCGATAACACCTACCAGGAGATCCCCGATGTACACGAGATTTGCAGAGAAGCTCGTCGTCACCACGACCGGCAGCCCCGAATTCTCCTTCGCCATCCCCATGGGTGACGCGAACGCGATTCAAGTCGAGCTCACCATTTTCGCCGTCGTCGCCAGCGCGACGCTGACGTTCGAGGTCCAGGGCAGCAACGACATGCAGAACTGGACCGGCTCCGTCCTCGCCCCCGTCGCCTCCCTCGGCGTCGGCTACCAGTCCGGCTCCAGCTTCAAGGCTACGGGCATCGCCTTCCAGTACATCCGCTTCAAGTACACGTCCGTGGGCGCCAGCGGCTCGGTCATCCTGGCGGCAGGAGTCAATACGGCGAAGCTGTGAGTTGGCGAGCCTACGACGACAATCCCTGAGGACGCCGGAAGCAAGTCGGAGCCGCGAACTGCCACTGCAGAACCGAGAACCTGAGCTACACCTCTTCGAGCAACGCTGCATTGCCGTAGTGGATCGCGCCGCAGCCAGTACGAGAGCGCGCAATTGGGGAAGAGAAACATGCTCACCGCGGGACGATCGGAAGTTCGACCCAGCCTCCAGCCGCTCTCCTCCCTCAGCGGCGGTCCATCTGCTCCAGGATCGGCGGCCGTTGCCCGGCATGGACCCAACTCTCCAACGCTCAATTCAAACAACGCGACCCCCGGCTTCGTCGCCGCCTCGTCGCTTCTCGAAGCTCGTCCGGGAGGCCTGGAATGGTCGGACCTTCCGGGCTGGATACCGCCACTTGACCCCAATCGATTGAAGAAGCTCCTCCAGTCGATTTTCGGGGAGGTGATTGGTGCGCTCGGCCGCGACGACTACGATATTCGAATTGCCGCGCGTCACTTCCTCCGATACCACATCCCTTGCGCCTACCGCGAGGCCTGGATCGATTACTTGAAAGCCGCACGGGCGCTCATGGATACACGCGCCTTCGGCGTACCGCTTGGTGGTAACCGCGAACAGCGGGCTGCTCTCAATGAGACCATTCAGTGGCTTGACGGACCTCGGAAGGAGTGGTGCGCCCTGCTCCGCTCTCTCGACGGTCCATTCGGCGCGGGGTGGCTCGACATTCTGGCCAAGAAGAACCAACTGCTCGAGTATCTTGGGGGGCTAGCGGCCGCAGGGCCCAAGACGCCAGAATTCAAGGCACTAGTCGAAGAGGCAATCGGCTTGGTCGACGACACTTCCTTTACGAATCGTGATTCCGGTGACAAAGCAGCAGAGAAGATCAATGAGATCCGAAAACTGATGGGAGAGAAGAGTGACTGATCTTCGCCTCCTCATGGTTCCAGCGCATCGACTCGCCGCGGCTGTTGTCCTTCTGGCGACTGGCCTTCTCTCCGGGTGCCAATCCTGCGCAGAGAGATGCGCGGGCAAGGTCCCGGTCGGAATTGCAATTGTGCGCCTCGGAGAAGTAGTTGAGGCGCTCCCCGACTACCAAGCAAGGCTGGACGCCGCGCTGGACAGAAAGCGCGCCCTCGAGTCGTCAGGCAGGCCGCCTTCTGAACTGTTCTCGGAACTCGAACAAGTTCATCTCGACCTGATCAATGGGCTCGTGCGAGACGCCATCTCGGCGAGCACCAATATCGCGCGGAAGCAGGGTTTTCGGATCTTGTTCTCGGTACCTGACTCGTTTCCCTCCTCGCCCGCAGAGAAGGTCGCTCGCCCGGAAGGGATCATCATGGCGGATGGGTTGCCGGACCTGACCCCACTCGTCATAGAGTCTCTTCGAAAATGAGCTCCTCGTCCGGGCCGGGAATAATCCGCACCCGGCCATCGGCGCCCGTGAACGGCGATCCACCCCATCTGGGGCACGGGCGCGATTGGGCAATGTGACTCGGATGGCCGAGCAAACCTACTTCGAATTCCCTGCCGCTTCCGCGGCATTCCGCACTCGCGGATCCGCATCCCGCTTCGCGTCCTCGAGCATCGCGCGCGCCGCTTCCGTCCCGCGGAAGCCGAGCGCGGCGACGGCGGCCAGGCGGACGGCGGGGGAAGCGTCGGCGCGGGCGGCGGCGAGGAGGGCGTCGGCGCGGTCGCCCTTCACGAACCGGAGCGCAAAGGTCGCGCGGGCGCGGGTGTGGGCGTCGTCGCGGGCGAGGAACTTCTCGACCTCGCCGAGCGTGCCGGGGAGACCGGCGTTGCCGAGGGCTTCGAGGTAGCTGGACTGCCAGTCGGGGTCGCTGGAAGCGCGGCCGAGAGTGCGGAGGGCGTCGGCGAGCTCGGAGGCGCGGGCGTCGCCGGCCTTGCGGGCGAGCATGCCGAGGGCGAGGAGGGCGGGCTCGGCAGCGGGCTGGCCGAAGACGGCGGCGGCGCGCGCGGCGGGCTCGGCGCCGGCCGGCGGGGCCTCGGCCATGGCGAGGCCGGTGAACGCGTTGCCTCGGAGGTCGGGATCGAGGGCGTCGTTGTCCGCGATCTCGAGAAGGGCCGCGAGCGAACGCGGCGTTTCGGCGGCGCCCAGCGCGTCGGTGAGGGCGACGCGGACTGCAGGATGCGCCGTAGCCTGGAGAACGATCTCAAGCGCCGCCGAAACGGCCGTGTCGTCAAGTTTGAGGATCGCCGCGAGGCGGTCGAAGAGGTCCGACGCCTCCGGAGAGTCGAGCTGGTCGGCCGCCGCGAGCTTCTCCAGCCGCGCGACGGCGTCCTCGAGCGTCATCCCGCCCGTCAGGCCGCGCAGCCGCGCCGACTCCGCCTGCCCGGCCAGCCGCGCCGCGATGTCCGCCGTCCCCGGCGTCAGCCTCTCCCCGCCCTCCCGGAACGCCTTCGCCTTCGCGGCGCCGTTCGCGGCGAGGTCCTCGTCGCGCGAGGCGCCGGCGAAGCGCATCCCGCCGGCGGTGGAGGAGGTGACGGTCTGGGCGAAGTCCTTGCCTTCGAGCCGGAGCTTCTCGTCCACGCGGAACGTGCGGAAGCGGCCGTTCTCGGGGTCCCAGAGGGCGACCGCGCCGCCCTCGAGCGTCGTCGAGGCGGCGTCGCCCTCCGCCGACGTGCTGGCGAGCCGGGAGTACGCGACCTTCGTCCGCGCGATCCGCGCCGTGCGGCCGTCCGCCGAGGCGTAGCCGCCCTCCGCCTTGTACTCCGCGAGGTACCGCCCGGTCGTGTCCGCCTCCGTCGCCTTCCACGCCGCGCACGGCGCCTCGGGGAACGTCACCCGCGCCGACAGCACCACCGCCGATAGCAGCGACTGCACCCACGGCACCGTCCCCTTCGCGAACCCCACCGCCGCGATCTCCCCCCGCCGCGTCATCGTCACCAGCGCTTCGCAGTTCAGGGCCTTCCTCAGGTCCTCGAGCGCCGCGGCGCTTCCGGCGGGGGAGCCGGAAGCGTCGCCGCGGAGGTCGAGGGACATCTGGCTGAAGCGCCACCCGACGGTGAGCGTTTCGCCGGACTCGTAAACGGCCAGGTCGGCGCGGCCGCCCAGGCGCCAGCCCAGGCGGACGTCGCGGACCGGGGACGCCGAAACGCTTCCGCCACGGCGCTGGGCGGTCTCGATGAAGGCTGCGCTGACGCCGACCTGGAGGTTCTGGACGAACTCGAAGTTGTAGGCGAGGACGTCGCCGGCCCGGTAGCCGAAGGCGAGGCCGGCGGGTGCGGCGGAGGCGGCCGCGTCCCGGGTGAGCGACTTCTCGACGTCCTCGATGGACGCGGCGAGCGCGGGAGCCGCGAAGGAGGTCTCGGCGGGCGCAGGAGCGGGCGCCGGCCGCCGCCACAGCCACACCGCCGCGACGAGCGTCGCCGCCACGGCGGCCCCGCCGATCGCCAGCGCCGCGCGCAGCCAGAACCGCAGATCCGTCCCGACCGCGACCTTCGGCAGCGGCGCGGCGGGCTGCACCGCCTCCGCCTTCTGCTTCTTCTTTTTCTTCTTCGACGCCTTCGGCGCCTCGCGCGGCGCCTCCGTCACCACCTTCGGCGCCTCGACCACCGGCGCCACTTCCTCGAACGGCGCCGCCTGCTCCGGCTCCGCCACCGCCGTCGAGACGGAGTCTTCCTCCGGAACCCCTTCCCACGAAATCAGCGGGAACGGTTCTGAGGTCGCGGGCCGGCGGCGCTTGCGGCTCATGGTCTCGGGTGGAAACCCGCGGGAGGAAGCCTCACGCTTCCTCCCGCAGGGGGGTTAGAGCTCTTCCGTCCAGCTCCACGTCTTGTCGTACACCTTCTCGCGGTAGAACGTCACCGGCGGCAGGCTGATCCCGAAGAACGACGTCGCGAGGCTGAGGTCGATCGAGGCGTTCGCCTTGACGGCGAAGGCCGCGTGCAGGTACGAGAAGTTCGCCTCGAGCTCGCCCGTCGGTTTCACCTCGACCACCGTCACCTTCACCACCAGGCTCCCGGAGAACACGAACGGGATCGAGATCCCCGCGCTCCCGGTCGCCTTCAGGTCGAACGCCGCGCTCCCGTCCGCGCCGCAGCCCGTCAGCGAGAAGCCCAGGTTCAGCTTCGCGTCGACCACCCACTTGCAGTCCGTCGAAACCGAGACCGGCACGCCGAACACCGAGAACGTCGCCGACTTCTCGAACACCGTCTTCGACTTCTTCCAGGACCACTTCCAGGACTTCGCCAGCGACTTGTGGAACACCACCGAGCCCATGTACGTCACCGTGGCTTCGGCCTCCGCGCTGCCCAGGGACTGGTGGGCGGTGTAGTCGGCGGTGAAGAGGCTGTAGCTCGTGCCCATCCAGCTTCCGGTCGCGAAGAGCGAGGCGTCGACGTCGGCGGAGGTGGGCGTGTTCTCCATGAGGAAATGGCCGCCGTAGGAGCCGCCGAGGGTCGGGCCGCCGAACGAATCGCCGACGTCCCACGAGATGGTCTTGGCACTGGCCGTGCCGGCCGCGGCGAGGACGAGGATGGCCGCGGCGAGGGTCGGGAAGAACCTGCGGGTCATGGAGCCTCCGGAACGGGGTTGACGTCAAATCGGGGGCATCTGTCTCCAGAGAGCAGTGCGGACGAGGGGGGCAAGCGTCAGCGGGTTCCTGGAAATGACGCAAGTCCTTCAACGAATAGGTCTTGCGGACCCAGATAGTGCGGGTTGCCGACACGCCAGGCGTTCCTGCGCGGCCAGTAAAGCAGCTCGCAGCCTGCGACGGAGGAGCTGGCGCGGAAGCACCTTCGTCCAGTAGGTCGCTACGCGGATCCGGCTCCTGTCCAGCTCGAGCAACTCCACGGTCTCCTGTCGGCTTCCGGCGCACAGGATCAGCCCGATCGGCGGATCTTCACCTCGCCGCTGCTCATGCCTCTCCAGCCACCGCAGATAAAGCTCCATCTGCCCCTTGTCTGCCGCCTGGAACGCGCCGAGTTTCAGGTCGAGCGCAACCAGCCGCCGCAACCCGCGATGGAAGAACAGGAGGTCGAGCGAGTGGTCCTCGCCATCCACGGTGATCCGCTTCTGGCGCGCGACAAAGCAGAAGTCTGATCCGAGCTCGAGGAGAAACCGCTCCAGGTCCCTCATGATCGCGTCCTCGAGATCCTTCTCCAGATACCTGTCCTTCAGCCCGAGGAAGTCGAGGACATACGGGTCGCGGAAGGCGAGGTCCGGGGTCAGTCGATCCTGATCACGAACCGCCTCTAGCTCGCGACGGATCAGGGAGCGCGGCTTCCTGGACAGGGACGTTCTCTCAAAGAGCATGGATGCGATCTTCTGCCGGAGCATGCGGACGCTCCACCGCTCGAGTCGGCACATCTCCGCGTAGAACATCCGCTGGAGTGGGTCACGGAGCGGGACAATGGCGGCGAAGTGGCTCCAGCCCAATTGTTGCGACAGTGTCGCAATAATCTTCGCGTCCGGAACCTGCTGCGCCAACTGGACCATCCGCACGATATTGGGCAGCGACCAGCCTCGACCGTACTCGGCGCTGAGCCGAAGCGACAGCGTGTGGAGAATTTCCTGGCCGTACTTCCCGCGTCGCTCGTGAAGCAGGTCTTTGCTCACCCGCCGGCCGACCTGCCAGTACAGGAGGACCAGTGCTGAGTTGACCTGCTTCGCGACCTCGCCTCTCGCCCGGTCAATCAGGTCGCGGAGGTCGCGAAGGAGGACGGTTGTGCCACGCGGCAATGCAGGTCGGCTTGAGCTCCCGCTCGACATAGCGCCCTCCGGGTCACGAACCCCTGGGAGCCCGGGCGGGCACACTCCAGTGAAGTTCAGGCGCAGCGCGATTGGTTCGCCCGGCGGCGACTAGCGGCGGACATTGTGAGACGAAGGAGCATCGGGGGTCAACCCGCCCGGTCTACAATCCGGGCAGGAATGTGAATCGGAGTCGGGCGATGAGCCGTCTGCGCGAGAACCTCCGCGTCTGGGACCTGTTCCTCCTCGGGTCCCTCGTCGTCGCGGTGACGTTCGTGGGGCTGCTGGTCCGGCAGCGGAATGCGCTTCTCAACGTCCCCGAGCCGCCTCCGCCGGAGGAAACGCCGACCGAGAAGGCGCTGCGCGAGACGACCGCCGAGCGGGAGGCGCTCCTGCGCTCGGTGGCCGCGCTGCAGGCCGATGTCGCGCGTCTGGGGGAGGAGAAACGGGACCTGGAGCGGCCGCCGCCGCGGCCCGTGCCGGTGGACGCGAGCCCGGGGGAGCTGCAGGCGGAGCTGCTCGAGGCCCATGACCGGCTCGAGAAGGCCTACCGGGACATCGCGGAGATGGAAAGGCAGCTCGTCGAAGTCTCCCGGAAGGCGAACGACCTGGAGGCCCAGCTGCACAACCCGCGCCGGGAACCGCCTCCGCCCGATCCAGACGAGATCCCGAAGATCGACGGCATCGTCATCGGTGTCTCCGACAAGGTCAACCTGGTGCTCATCAGCGTGGGGTCGGACAACAAGGTGCAGGTCGGATACAAGTTCACCGTGTACCGCGGAAGCGAGTACGTTTCGAAGCTGATCGTGGACAAGGTGGAAGAGGGCTGGTGCGCCTGCCGTGAACTGACGGACTTCCGCAAGGGCGAGATCCAGCAGGGCGACAACGTCTCGACGCGCGTCTTCGACTAACGGATCTCCGGCGCCGGCACGCGCACCGTCTCGCTTCCTTTCGGCCGCAGCGACAGCGCTTCCCGCGCCTTGACGTACCGGTAGGTGATCGCGACGAGGGCGGGGAGGGCGAGCGCGAGGCCGATGGCGATGCCGGTGACGGCGGGCATGCCGTCGAGGGAGCGGTCGGGGAGTTCGCGGAGGAGGCCGGAGGAGAGGGCGGCGCCTGCGGAGGCGGCGAGGTGCTGGACGGCGGACTGGGCGGACATGAAGCCGGCGCGCTGGTGCGGGAGGGGGCCGCGGGTGGAGAGGGAGGTCATGGGGACGTTGCGGAAGGACATGCCGACCATGAAGCCGACGAAGACGACCATGACGGGGAGGGGGCCGGGGCGGGAGTAGCCGAGCCAGAGGATGGCGACGAAGAGGACGGTGCCGAGAGCGGAGACGGGGGCGGGGCTGAGGCGATCCACGAGGCGGCCGATGACGGGCATGACGAAGAACGAGATCGCGCCGCCGACCATGTAAAGGAGGGGGAGCTGGGCGCGGGGGTAGTGGCAGTTGAACTGCAGGAAAGGCGAGATGTTGGGGATGATCATGAACGCGGCGCTGTAGACGGTGGCGACGGAAGCGAGCGCGGAGAGGGCGCCGGGGTCGCGGAATACGGAGAGCATGCCGGAGCCGGGCGGGCGCGGGTGGTCGAGGTGGGCTCGCATCGAGGGCATGAGCGCCACCGCGCCGGCGGCGACGAGGAATCCGAGGGCGGCGACGCTGAAGAAAGGCGAGCGCCATCCGGCGTGGCGGGCGAGCTCGAGGCCGGCGGGGACGCCCAGGACGGAGGCGATGGAGAAGGCCGCCATGACGGCGCCCATGGCCTTGCCGCGGCGGTGGGGCGGGATGACGTCGGCGATGATCGACAGGGAGATCGAGGTGGCGGGCCCGCCGAACGCCCCGGCGGCGACACGGGCGGCCATGAGCGTGTTCAGCCCAACGGCGAAGCCGCCGGCGGCGGTGCCGAGGACGAGCCCGAGCATCGCGACGGCGAGCGCCTTGCGGCGGTCGAAGCGGTCGAGGAAGGCGCTGCAGATCACGCCCGAGATCGCCGCCGCGGCGGTGTAGGCCCCGCCGATCCATCCGATGTGCGAGTTGGGAATGCCGAGCTTCGCGCCGAAATCCGGGCCGAGCGGCATGACCATCATGAAGTCGAGGATGTTCACGAACTGCACGGCGCCGACGATGAAGAGGATGCGGCGTTCGGCGGGCGAGGGCGGGGCGTGTTGCGGGGGCTGGAACATTCCGCGCGAGAAGATACGCGGCGCGTCGTCGTATCTCGCGATGTTTCTGCCGCGGCCCCGCAGGAAGACCAGCCCGCGGACGTGGCGGACACGCCCAGGATCCGGCGGGGCGGCTACGTCGGCGTTGCCGTCGCCTCGATGCCTTCCTTGCGAAGCGCGGCCTGGACGCGCTCGCACCAGGCCCGGTCACCTCGCAGTGCACCCCCGGGCCCCCGACGGTCCCACACGTCCTTCGCTTCCTTCAGACCGAGCCCCGTGGCTCCGCGGATCGCCTTGATCGCAAGGATCCCGATCTCACTGCCGCCGGTGACGCGGACGACCCAGTTCCCGCCGGCCGGCGCCGGAGCGGGGGCCGGAGCGGCGCCCGGCACGCGCAGTTCGTGCGCGATCCGCCCCTCCCGCAACCGCGCCGACAGTGCCTCGCACTGCGCCTGCGACCCCCGGATCGCGTCCCCCGCCTCCCGCGCGTCCCAGACGTCCTTCGCTTCCTTCAGCCCCAGACCGTACGCCTCGCGGATCGCCTTGATGACGGCGATGGCCGCGCTCGATCCTCCCTGGATGACGACGGCGGAGGTCCCCTCCCCCGGGCGTGGCGCCGTGGGCGACGGCGACGGGAGAAACGGCCCGGCGCCCTGCGACGCCCCGGCGAACATCACGTCCGCTTCCACACCGTCGTCGCGCAGCCGAGCCGCCAGTGCCTCGCACTCGGCGCGCGTCCCGCGCAGGCCGGCGCCGGAAGCCGCGCCCGCATCCCAGGCGTCCTTCGCTTCCTTGAGCCCGATCCCCGTCATTCCGCGGATCGCCTTGATCGCCGTGATGGCGACCGCGGAGGGGTCGCGGAATGCGAGGCGCCACTCTCCTTCCGCCCCGAGGATCGCGGAACGGATCTCCGAGGGCGTCATCCCCGAGCCGTCCTGCCCCAGCGTCTTCCGGCACGCCGCGCACGCCGCGCTCCACGACCACTGGAGGTTTCCCATGAGGGCCACCTGGAAGAACTGGATCACGATCCCCGCCCCGCAGGCGTCGCAGACGCCGGCCTGCCGCGCCGAGGAGGAGATCGACTGCCGGGCCGGGGTCGTCATCGACGCTCCTCGGGATCGAGCCGCACGACGGCCGCGGTGCGGAACCCGACGCTGCTGGAGGTGGCGAGAATCGGGGCGCCCTGGCGGTACGAGGTGCGGCCGACGGGGAGAACGCGGTTCCAGGCGGAGCCCCGGATGAAGCGCCAGTTCCGCCAGGAGGGGCCCGGGCTGGACAGGCAGCGCTCCGAGGCATTTCCGATGACGCCGCGGGCGCCCCAGGGGGATTCGTCCCACGGGAAGGAATCCACCGGCTCCGGCTGCTGGACGCCCTGGCGGGCCTGGTTGGTGTTGGCGAGGAGCGGGATGGCGGCGTCGCCCCAGGCGAATCGGCGGTGGCCGTCGCCGCGTGCGGCTCGCTCCCGGAGAGGGACGGTGGGGAGGGCGAAGAGCCAGCCGCGCCCGGCGGAGAGGCGGCGGACGTAGTGCGCCATGTCCACCCACGAGATCCCGAACACCGGCCAGTCCTCGAGCCAGTCCGCGTCGCAGGAAGGAAGCCGTGAGACGCGGGCCCTGTCGAGGTCGGAGGCCGTCCTGAGCCACGCGTCCGTCGGGACGGCCCACCCCGAAGACCCGCGGGTCCACCACCACGACGATCTTTCCTCGCCGCGGGGGGACCGCGCCCGCGCAGCGCCCGGGTCGCCGCCGTCGATCTCGTTGAGGAACGTGCAGTACTCCGCGCAGGTGACCGGGAACCTGGCCACGAAGGCGTCCTCGAGGTTCACCACCTGGCGCGTGAGTTCCGGCTCCCCCGCCTCGCTCAGGCTCTCGAACCGGCCGCCGAGGACCGGAAGGTGGCCCGGCGGAACCTCCTGGGGGAAGAAGAGCGTGGCGTCCACGATCGCGTCGGTCCCGCGGCGGACCTCCACCGGGATGCGCTGCGGCGCGCGATCCGGCGCCGAGACGACCAGCAGCCAGGAACCCCTCGGCCACGGCCTCTTCGAGACCGGCGTGCGCCCGAGGTGAATCCCCGGTCCGCGCGGACGGTAGGGGGACCTGCCGTAGAGGGCGTCGAGGACGGCCGCCGGCACGGGCGGGCCGGAGGGGGCGTCCGGCGGCGTCGTGGGAACCAGGATGCGGTCGGCGGGCTCGAAACGGAAGGCCCAGACCTCGGCGCCGGCAAGCGGCTGCGGCGCGCAGGTCGCCGCGTGGACGCGGAGCGGCACCGGGGCCGCAGGCTCCACCTCGGGAACGCTGTCAACGTCCCTCCCGTCGAGGAACCGGCCGGACCACGGGTGATACCCGGCAAACACGAGCTCCTCCGGCCTCACCGGGCGCCCTTCCCTCAGGCACGCGCACGGGTACGCGCGCGTGCGGACCTCCAGCAGGCCCTCCCCTTTCAGCCGCTCGTCGAAGGCGCCGTCGTTGTAGGTCTCGACGCGGCGGCGGGCGAGGTACTCGTTGCGCCAGTCCTGCGCCCGCTCCGCGGCCAGCAGCTTCTCCCAGTGGACCTCCGCCTTCAGGCGCCGAGCCTCCCCGTGGTCGGGCAGCAGCGAGAGCGCGCCGTCGAAGGCGTCGTCCGCGTCCGCGAGCGCCTCGAGGGACTTCAGCTCCACTTCGCGCGCCCGGTCTTCCAGCGCGTGAATCTCGCGATACCCCTCGAGGGGCAGGTGCGCCGGGGCGCGCCGGGCCGCCTCCTCCGCGTGCCTTGCCGCATCCTCCGCCTGCTGGGCGAGATCGCGCCAGGCCTCGAGGGCGGCCTTTCCGGCCTCGATGCGCTGCGCGGCGATGTGACCGCGCCGCTCGTTTTCGAGCGCGCCCTCGAGCCAGGCGTCGAGGTCGGCCTGCAGGGCGCGTGCGGTCGGGTAGCGCTCCCCCGCCTGGTACGCCATCGCCCTCAGGCAGATCGCCTCCAGCTCGGGCGGGCAGACGCGGAACTTCGACGGAGGGTCCAGCGGGCCCTTGACCACCTTCTCCACCACCTCCCGCGCGTCCGGCCCGTCGTACGGCGGCACCCCCGTCAGCACCTCGTACAGCGTCGCCCCCAGCGAGTACACGTCGCTCCGCTCGTCGATCGCCGTCAGCCACCCCATCGCCTGCTCGGGCGGCATGTACGACGGCGTCCCCAGGATGTCCCCCTCGAGCGTCAGGTTCGCGGTCTCCTCCTGCTTCGCGATCCGACCCGGCCGCGCCGCCGCGGACGACGCCCGCCGGATCTGCGACGCCGTGTCCTCCTCCCCCAGCAGCCGCGCCAGCCCCCAGTCCACCACGAGGACTTCGCCGAAATCCCCCAGCATGATGTTCGCCGGCTTCAGGTCCCGGTGGATCACCCCCTTCGAGTGCGCGTACGCCACCGCCCGGCACGCGTCCCGCACCGCCTCCACCAGTTTCCGCAGCGGTTGCCCCTCCGCGATCGCCCACCCGAGGTCCTTGCCGACGATCTTCTTCATCGCGAAGAAGAGCTCCTTCGAGCCGGGGAGATTCCCGACCTCGTGGACGGTGACGATGTTGGGGTGGTCGAAGCGGCCGGTGATGCGGGCTTCCCACTTGAAGCGTTCGACGAGGTCGAGGGGGGCGTCCTCGAGCATGAGCTTGAGGGCGACGGAGCGGCCGAGCTCGCGGTCGGTGGCCTCGACGACGCGGCCGACGCCGCCGCGGCCGAGCTCGGGGCCGAGCTCGTACTTGTCGGCGCGCACGGCGGGCGCCGCGGTCGCGGGGCGGGGCGAAGGCCGGCGCAGGAGCGCGAGCGTCTCCCGCAGCGCCGGCGTCACGGTCGCGCCGCCGCGCGCCTGCAGCCACTCCGCCACGAGCCCCTCCAGTTCCGCCCGCTGCGCCTCCGAGAGGTCGCGCGCGTCCACGAGCAGCTTCCCCACGTCCATCGCCGGCGCCCCCATCCACAGGCCGGTCGCCTCGAGGAGCCGCTCCCGCGTGATCCACCCGCGCTGGAACGCGAGAAGCGCGAGGAGGAGGGGGCCGGGTTGCGTCGGCGGAGGCATGGACGGGAATCGTGGCGGTTTTGAGGGGGCGGGTCAACGGGAACGCAGGTCACCGGGCGCTCGTGAACTCCGGATTCCGCCCTCCGCCGGCGGGCCGATCTGCGCTAGGATGCCCGAATGCGGCACGGCGCAATCACGTTCGGCTTCGGTTCGCTGGTCGCGATCGCCTGCGCGCTCGCGATCGCGCCGCCTATCGCGGCCGAGGACCCCGCCGACAAGCGGGCCGCGCGCCTGAAGGAACTCGAGGAACTGTCGCTGGCGTCCGCGAAGCTGAACTCGAACCTCCAGGCGGACCGGGAAGAACTGGCGCGCCTGTCCGCGAAGCTGTCCGCTGAAATGGAATCGTTCGGCCGGGACTTCGCGCCAAAGGATGGCGCGCTCGTGCTGCGGGCAGGCAAGGACGGTGCGGTGCTGCTCGCGGGCGGGACGCGGGACCGCGACGGGGTCACCGCGATCCTGGGCGGACGGTATCTCGCGGGCGATTTCTACGTCTTCGGCGGCGACGGGGGCGCCAGGGGGCGCGCCGGACGGACCGTCCGCAGCTCCGGGGACCTCCTCTGGTCGATCAGCCCCGCCAACGCGGCCGGAACCGACGGCGAACGCGGAGAGGCGATGGTCCAGTCTGCGGGAGGCGAGCACACGCACGCCAGGGTCGGCAGGAACGGCACGGACGCGGAGGCCGGGGACGACACCGACCTGCCCGGGAAGGAGTCCCTGGCGCAGATCGGAAGAGAGGCCACCGCGGTCTCGGCGGCCTGGAAGGACGTCGCGGGAGACGAGGAGAGGCGCCGCCTGATCGAGAAGCGGCTTCGGTCGCTCCGGCCCTCCACCGGCGTGGTGGCCTGCTGGTCCGACGACGGGATTGTCTGCGTCGTCATCGGCGCGAACGGCACCGAGCGCAACCCCAATGGGCTCTCGGTCGAAGTGGTCGGCACGCTGGCGGAGGTCGTCATCGCGATTGCCGGCGATGCGGGACCGAAAGGGAAGCCGGGAAGGGTGATCGCGCCGAAGTCTGTCTACCGGTACGACGGCAGGGAGTGACCTACTGGGGGCCCGCCGCCGGGCTGCACGCGCTGGCCATCCTGATCCCGATCGCCCCGTTCACCTCCCGGGTGACTCCCCCGCTGCGGTACATCGCGCGGGCCAGCATGCCGCTGCGGGCCCAGCTCCCGCCGCGGGTGATGCGGCGCCCGGGGACGTTGTCGTTGGGCTCGTTGAGGCAGCGGGCGCTGGCGTTGCCGCCGAGGCCGCGCACGCCCCACGGCGACTCGTCGGTCGGAAACGCGGAGACGGCGTGCGGGCGCCCGCCGGTCTTGTGCGACTGGTTGCTGCTGCAAAACGTCGCGTCCCAGTGCGGCCCCCACGGGTAGATGCGGCCGTCGGGGCCGCGCGCCGTCTTCTCCCACTGCTTTTCCGTGGGCATGTGGAACACGCGGCCGGCGCGGAGAGAAGCCCACTTCGCGTAGGCGGCGCCGTCCTCCCACGAAACCCCGCAGACCGGCCAGTCCTCCTCCCAGTCCACCGTCGTGTTCGTGAGCCGCGCGGCCTGCGCCCGCAGCGCCTCGGGCGCGGCCTTCAGCCACTCCGCCGTCGGCACCACGTAGCCCCTCGCCGGGTCGAGCGGCCAGCAGAACCCGCTCCGGTCCGCGGCCCGCGGGACGCGCTTCGCCGCCTCCTCGGGAGCGGTCCGGCGCACGTCGTTGAGGAACTCCGCGTACTCGCTGCACGTGACGGGGTGGCGCGCGATGAGGAAGTCCGGAAGCGTGAGGATCTCGAGGGGACTGGGTGTGAGGCCGGTGCGGTCGCCGCCGTACTTGAAGGACCCGGCGGCGACGGGGAGGAAGCCGGCGGGGAGTTCGGCGGCGGACCAGAGCGTGAGATCGAGGGCGACATCCTGCTGGCGGGCCACCGTGAACGGCACGCGCTGCGGCGCGCGGCCTTCCGCGACGACGACCAGGAGCCAGGAACCCATCGGCCACGGCTGCTTCGGGATCGGCGTGCGGCCGAGGTAGACGCCGCCGCCGCGCGGGCGGAACGGAGAGCTGCCGAAGAGCTGGTCGAGGACGGCGCGGGGGACGGGCGTGGTGCCGCCGTGGGGCGTGACGGGGACGAGGAGGCGGTCGACCTCCTCGTAGCGGAACGCCCAGACCTGCGCGCCGGGGAGCGGCGCGGGCCGGCAGGCGGCGGCGTGGAGGCGGAGGTGAAGCGGCTCGTGCGGCTCGAGCTCGCGGAGGCCGAGACCGTCGGGCTGGTCGAGGGCGCGGCCGCTCCAGGGGTGGAGGCCGAGGACGGAGAGCTCGTCGGGGCGGACGGAGCGCCCGTGCGAGAGGCAGCGGCACGTGTACGCCGCCGTGTGGACGGTGACCGTGCCGTCGCCGCGCAGCCGCGCGTCGAGGATGCCGTCGTTGACCTGCTCGGCGGTCTGGCGGTTCAGCTGCATTCCCCGCTCGTCGCCCGCGGACTCGGCCTCGAGGAAACGCTCCCAGTACATCTCGGCCTTCACCTCGCGCGCGAGGCGGTGCCCGGGGACGTTGGAGAGGGCGGAAGCGAGGGCGGCGTCGGCCTCGGTGAACGCGGTGATGGCGTCGCGTTCGAGGGCGCGGGCCCGCTCCTCCTGTTCCCAGAGCGGACGCTTCACGCCCGCCCCCTCGTAGTCCGGGATCTTCTCGCGAAGGCGCCCGACCTCCGCGTGGACCTCGGCGGCCTCCTTCGTGAGCGCGTGCCAGCGCGCGATGGCGTCGCGGGCCTTGGAGACCTGCTCGGCGGCGAGGCCCTCGCGGCGCTCCTTCTCCTTGGTTCCTTCAAGGTAGGCCTCGACGTCGGCGGCGAGCTCCGCCGCGGACGCGTAGCGGTCCTCCCGGCGGCGGGCCATGGCGCGGAGGCAGATGGCCTCGAGCTCGGGCGGGACGAGGGCGCGGGCCGACGGCGGCATGAGCGGCGCGTTGACGACCTTCTTCACGACCTCCTCCGCCGATTTCCCCTCGTACGGCGGCCGCGCCGTGAGGATCTCGTAGAGGATCGCGCCCAGCGAGTACACGTCGCTCCGCTCGTCCAGCAGCTCCCGCTCGCCCCGCGCCTGCTCCGGCGACATGTACGCCGGCGTCCCCAGGATCTCCCCCGTCTCCGTCACCGGCCTGCTCGCATCCGCCGCCGTCATCGTGACCGCCCCGGCCCTCCCGCCCTCCCGCCCTCCCGCCCACTCGCCCCCCTCCTGGTCCTTCGCCAGCCCCCAGTCGCACACCAGCACCTCGCCGAACTCCCCCAGCATCACGTTCGCCGGCTTCAGGTCCCGGTGGATCACCCCCTTCGAGTGCGCGAACGCCATCGCCCGGCACACGTCCCGGAACGCCTCCACCAGCCGTCTCAGCGTCCACCGGCTCGCCTTCCCCACCGCCTCGTCCCGCTCCCGCTCCCGGATCACGTGATGCATGTCGCGCCCGTAGATCCGCTTCATGCAGAAGTAGATCTCCTTCGACCCCGGCAGCGCCCCCACCTCGTGCACGGGCACGATGTTCGGGTGCTCCAGCTTCCCCGTGACCCGCGCTTCCCACCGAAACCGCTCCAGCGCGTCGCCCGGGGCGTTCTCCAGCATCAGCTTGAGCGCGACGGTCCGCCCGATCTCCTCGTCCGTCGCTTCCACGACCCGCGCGATGCCGCCGCGGCCGATCTCGGGGCCGAGGCGGAAGCGTTCCCCGGGGGCGAGCGGCTCCGGGACGGCCTTCGGATTGCGCCCGCCGGGCCGGTCCATGACGATGGTGTCCATCGTCTCGGTGACCGGCGGCACGTACCCGGCGGGCAGGCCGCGGCCGGTCGTGCGGGCGAGGTGGGCAGACACGAGTCCTGCGATGGCCTCGCGTTGCTCCTCATTGATGAAGCGCTTCTCGATGAGGATCTCGCCCACGTCGCGTGCGGGCTTCTCGGACCAGGAGGCCAGCGCCGCGGCGAGCTGCTCCTTGGAGATGTAGTTGAGCTGGAGCGCGAGGATGCCGGGGAGGAGGCGGGATTCGCGGTCGGTCATGGAAGGGGGAGCGTACTTGATGGGCGGAGGGAACTGCAGATTAGACTGCGGGGATGGCGGGTCCGAACCGGGTGGAGGTGGTGGTGCTGGCGCCGGAGGGGGCGCGGGAAGGGGCGTGGGCGGGCGAGGAGGCGGCGGTGAAGGCGGCCCGGGACGCGGTGCGGGCGC